>CAZRYL010000104.1:0-2632 GCA_964604285.1 uncultured Methanotrichaceae archaeon | reverse complement strand
CATCAGAATTTATTTGATATGCAGTTATGATAAATGGTTATCCATTACCCATAGAAATTAGCGAAGAGCCGATTTTTAGGGGTTTCTCGAATGAGATTTGCAGAATTAACACTTAAAATAGATGTTTTTACTTTGATCCAATGTTATTTGAAGGCGTTTAGTTATTTTGGGGTCTATTCCCAAGAAATTCTCTATGACAATATGAAGCAAATTGTTTTAGATCGAAAACAGGTTTCTTCTGAGTCAAAATGGAATTCCAGATTTGAAGATTTCTGTAGGCATTACGGCTTTATTTATCGTCTTTGCCGGCCTTATCGCCCTCAAACTAAGGAAAAGATCGAGAGCACTGTTAAAAAGACCTCCCTTTCAGTTATCGATGCTTTTCAAGGAGCCTTTGACGGAAAGCCGTTCCTTCCTGAAAGAACGTTGATGCAGTATGAATTCATAGCGATTGAGCGGGTGGGGCTGAATAGTTACAAAATTTTATATATACTTACAAATACCGGAAACAGCTATAGAAAATTTGAAATATAATACAGAACCATATATCAAATAAGTGATTGTTTTATGAAATTGAACGCAGGTTTTATCGGGTTTGATGGAACTGAAAGCAAGAGAGCCCTTCTCGCCATACACCAGGTCAAAGAATTGGAAAGAATTGCCGGCGACATTAACGTGTTGCTTCGCGCTCCACATGCAAGGGCAAAGAGCATGTTAAGCAAGCTCACAAGGATATGTGACGTCAGAGCCTTTTTGACAGATGAAAAATATCGGTCTAGCTGGGAGCGGGTAGGAGCTAAGATAAATGGCGGATACGATGATTTCTTTGAAGAATCTGATTTAATAGTTGTGGGGACTCCGGGAGGAAGTGAGCAAACTTATTTAGAAGCGAGCATGGCCCATGACTGCTATACAATGCTGATGGGAGGTGCCAACAGGGGGGAGATACTTAGCGGTCTGGTTGAGAAGAAGCTTGAGATACCTGAGAAGATCAGGGAGGACCTCGGCCGTGAATTCTTCTTTGGCCTGGAGAACTATGAGCGATTTTTGAAGGCTGCTCCAAAGCTGGTTCAATGCACAAGCTGCAATACTACCGCCCTATGTAGGGCTGTTCTGGCCGCAAGGCCCCTAGGTCTTCTCTCCGTTCTCGGTAACCTGGACCGCAGAAGCGGTGACCCTCACAATATTGTCCAAATCTCTCCCAATGCCATTCAGTTCGGGAGCGGCGTAGGTCATCAGGGAAAGGATGCAGGGACTGTTTTTAAGGATATCATGTTCTCTATCAGGGCCAGCAAAGTTCCGACCACCATACCGCATGTTCATCAGCTGAACCTGGTCTTTGATGGGAAGATTACGCCGCAAATGCTGCTGGAACGGCTCTCCAGTACCAGGCGGGTTGTAGTGGTCCCTTACGAGGACGGCGAAAAGAAGCATGACTGGACCAGCGAGATAGTAGAGGCCTTCGTATCCGACTTTGAGCGGCCGATAAGTCCCGAGATCTTCGAACTTCTATTTTCTGATGCGATAATACCTTTCGAGATGGGTGATTACACCATCTTGCAGACAGTAATGCTCGTGGAGCAGATGTCTCTGCCTGTGCCAAACTATGTTGAAGCTTATCTCTTATTCTGTGGATTTCCTGCAGATAGGGTTCACGATTCTGTGGATAGAGCACTCGGAGTGGTCCATGGAGTATGGCCGGATAGATTATCGTGATCGAACGTTTAATCCACATTTGGGTTTTGTGCGAGAGGAACTATTTCACAAGATAGAAAAATTTACCCTCTGGTTTGATGAGATAAGAATCGAAGATGTGCCTAATTTTGGCTGAAAGAACGCTTCCTTGGGAGGGATGTATCAGGACCTGACCGCTAAGGGTGTCAAAATTCCCAGTGGGTTTGCCACGACTGGTGGTGAATCAATTATTGGCTGGAAATTAGATCTGCTGAGGATTGTAGCATCATCGCTTTACAATTTCTCTGATAGTAATCAGGGCGTTCAACTTCCCACCTCGCTCACCAGCAGTAAATTGATCGCCAATGTTACTGATTCTATTCCTGGGTTACGTTAACCCGTCAATGAATAGTGGATCGCTTGTTTCGGGCAGACATCCACACAACAACCACAGAGTATGCACTCAGTATTTTCCACACTCCCCTGCCGGACCATAATGTTAACATCGAGTCCCATAGGGCAGTTTTTTGAGCATTTCTTGCAATCTGTACACAGGTCCGTATCAGATGACAAGTGAAGCGCCGGCCAGAGGATAAGGTTTCGGATCTTTCTTCCAACAATCATTATCACCGCAATCGGGCAGAAATAATGACAAAAGCCACGTTTTCCGCCTAATATGGCAAATATGGTTATAAAAGTGATTTGGGCCAGGTATATTGAGTATGATCCTTGCTTTGCGATCGAAATTCCTTGGCCGGTGTAATAAAACAAATCAATAGTTGTTAATCCTCCTACGGAGCGAATTGCAGAAACAAGGGGGATAAAGATAATCACAATGAATATGAGATACTTAAGCCAGTTTAGCCATCCCATATTAGCGCGTTTATTATTAATATGGAAGTAAGAGGATTACTAATAACTCGCATTTTTCCCACCAGATACGAGGCTCAGCCCACAA
>CAZRYL010000103.1:0-2647 GCA_964604285.1 uncultured Methanotrichaceae archaeon | reverse complement strand
GATACTTTCCACACCTTGTCTTGAAATCCTGGGATGAATCTCTCCGGGCATCGGCTAGGCGGTCAGGCAGAGAATCAGATAATAGAATCTTCCCGGCCTGCCGGGTATCCTTCTCATTTTCTAGTGTCGCCTCAATATCTTTGACCTGCCAGGGATCAGATCCGAAGGTATCCAGAAGCGCGTTAAGGAATTCCTCATCTTGTTTTAGTTCAATATCCCCTTCAATGGCAATTTCATCAACATTCTGCAGGAATCCGTCATATCCAGCGAATTCCATTATCCCGCCGATGATGTTATGCCATCCTTCGTACCCTCCCAACACCGGAATCCTGGTGGGTTTTGGTGTCCCGGCCTGTATCCATCCCCGCGCGATGATGAATACCCCTCCGACTATCTCCCCCCGGTGGTCTCTGCAATGAGAGAGAATATCAGGGTGTCTAAAGTCGGTGCGCCTCCAGGGAAGGGCCATCTGTGGATCAATCTTACTGACCCACAATCTCCGGGCGATATCTCCTCCGATCTCAACGTTGTTGCCATTCGCCATCCAAAATACGCGGTTTGGATAGGTCACACTCCTGGAGGTTCCTAATAATCGCCCGGAATAGTTGATCGAGGTCAGAAGGCGGGAGAGGGCTTCGCTTGATACCTTCTTGTCGATGTTATCAAAAATGTATATCTGTCTCCCCTTGGCGAGAATGGACAGAATACTCTTATCCCATTCCTCAGCCTTTTCCGGTGCGCCCCCCTCCTCGGGTTCTTCTCCGGTTGCGAGGGAGTAAATACACTTCTGCATGAGAGATGCCCCACTTCCTGCCTGCGGTTTGTCGACCAGAAAGAGAGGGACTGGTCCCGGTATCACAGGCCTGAGTACGGCGGTGATAAGCCCTGCATATGCGTTGTGCTTTGCTCGATCATCCACAAATGGGAAATCGCAGAAAATATCTTCGATTATTTCTTTTCCGCGCAAAATATCCTCGTTAGTAGGGATTTCGGGTATCTGTGGAAGAGCAAAACCCGGCGACGGGAGATAGTAGCTGCAGGTTCGCAGGTCATAACCTTCGGTGTCTTTAATATCCCCGTTCTCAATGTTAAGAATCGGTGTCTCGCAGACCCCGAAAAGCGGCCATAACCCCCACTCGCCCGTTGGCCTGCTGAGGATGTCGCGGGCAATCTCCAGGGAAGGGATGGCAATAACTTCCTGGAAATCGTCTTTGTCTTTTTTGACTATGCGATACCAATATGCTGACCGGGCCAGGGCTCCCTTCAATCCGTGCTCTGTGATCGGCCGGATGAACGGGATCCGCTTCTCATCGACATCGACAAAGACCATTTGCCCGCCCCGGACGAATAGCCACGCGGGGTCTTCGTTTGCGTCCCGAAGCGCACAAAGCGCCTCAAGGGTCATTTCGGGCAAATGCCGGTTGCTTATGCGTATGCGGTGCTCGCGTTTTTTCTGAATGGCTGCCCCTTCCCGCTCCTGCTCCTCTTCCTGCTGCAAGAGCCCGGCGAATAACTCATCATTCGGAGAGTCGCCTTCGCCGGGGGTCATGGGATCACCCGGTTTTTGATATCTTTCCGCACTAGTCGCAGAACGGGAAGAATCTTGGACGTGGTCGGTTTCTCTTCGCAGAGCAATTCTGCAACATCGATCATATCCTGCACATCACCAGTGAGATCAACAAGCCGCCCAAGTTCAGCGAGAAGTGTGCGTTTGCATCCATAACCGTGCTCGTTAGCCCCAAGCAACCATGCATATCTCTCTCTTTTTGGGTCACGATTTGCAAGGATGCAGTAAGATTTCGAGATATACGCCGTGTTCTGAACGGTCCGGTCCGATCTTCCAAGTAGAACGGTGTCGATATCCCGCATTTTTCGCAAGTAATCTTCTGTGAAAAGTCGCGGTCGTCCCCGTTGATTTTTGGAAAATTTTTCCGTAATTGGAGTGAGATCGGGGTTCACGCTCTCACCCCAACCCTTGCTGCGGGTTCATCGCGCCCGCGAAATTTCCAGAACTGAGGATCGCCGCGACACACGGGCCATGCATTTTTAAGGACGAACGGATCGACCTGCCTTTTTCGCTTCCTGGTGGGGTCGCGCTGGAGCCATTGACGATACACATCGCCCGACCGGCAGATCACGCATGAGATATGCCCGTCGTCGGTTACGAGAAGTCCAGTGTGTGCACAGCTGACACAATCACGGGTCATGGTCCTGCCTCCCGCTTGGGTCCGGGGGTATCAAAACGGCCATGATCGGCACCTGACCCCCCCTCTACCCTATCCGGCACCTCGTTTTTTTCTGGCGGGGTATGTTTTCGGTATGGCTGGCGCCTGTAAAGCGGGCATAGCCGATTCTCGCAGCTCGCCACCTTATCAGAGTAGTAGGCCATGCAATCATAGCAATAGGCTTTGATGAGCTGGAGCGGGGTGAGCTTCTTACCCTTGAGGTAGGCGATCAGCTCTTCACGGCCTTGTGCCCGGACCCCGTACCGCTGGATATCCGCGATCTTCTGTTCCGCGGGCGCGATCATCATGCACCTCGCCTTAGCCAAAATTTTTTCCAGGCATGGCGAGCGCCAAAATACGCGATTGCTGCTCTCCGGGCAAAACCCTTTAAACCGCGAGCACAAAGGGACATTCAGACCTCC
>CAZRYL010000102.1:0-2654 GCA_964604285.1 uncultured Methanotrichaceae archaeon | reverse complement strand
CGCATTGCTTTTTCCAGCTTGTATCGAGAAGATACGAAAAAGCAGCTACCATTTTTGTCAACGCCGGGATAAAACTGTCCACTTATGGCGGGATAAAACTGTCCAGTTCTACTTAAGGCTTCTGCCCAGTCATGTCTTAGCGCACCTTATCCTGAAAAGCTCTGGGGCACTATCCCCTGTCTCTTGCGATCCTTCAGTCGATAGCTATCGCCTTTTATGTTGATCGTAGTGCAATGATGGAGTATCCTGTCAAGAATAGCCGCCGCAATGACATGGTCCTTGAAAATGTCTCCCCATTCGCCATAGGACTTGTTTGAGGTAAGGATTATGGAAGCTCGCTCGTATCTCCTGGAAACTAGCTGGAAGAAGCAGTGAGCACCAAACTCATCAAACGGTAAGTAACCCATTTCATCGATAATGATGAGCTGAAATCTCGACAGCTCCCGGATCATATCTTCAAGCTTCTTCTCTCTGTCACCCTTAGCGAGACGTTCGACCAAAGCCGAAGCATTGGCAAAATGAACTCTGAACCCCGCTTCGACCGCTTTAATTCCTAAGGCTATGGCAAGATGAGTCTTTCCGACACCTGGCGGTCCGAGCAGGACCACATTTTCCGCATTATGAATGAACTTCAAGGATGCTATTCCATTGATAACATTTTTATCCAGAGATGGCTGAAAACCAAAATCGAAATCCTCTAGCTTTTTATCAGCAGGAAAGCCAGCTTTGCACATTCTGAGAGCCAGAGACCGGCTCTCCTTACTTTTTAATTCCTGGTCCACCAGATAATCAAGGGTCTCGATAGTCGATTTGTTCTCTTTGGCGGCAATCTCAAGATAGTTATCCAGAATTGACTCAAAGGTTCTCAGCTTCAGGAGTCTCAGATTATGATGAAGGCGCTCATATTCAAAATTCGTCATCTCATATCACCTTCGCTAAAAAGATCATAAACAGAAAGCGACCGATGTTCGACATCAACCTCCTCAAACCTGAGAATTGACTGGCTCTTATTCCTTAAGGAGCAGTTCTGTTTCAGAATCTCACTCAGAAGACCTTTGAAGTGTTCTTTGACTCGAACGACTTTTCCATGACCCGGCTGGATCTCATGAATACAGATTTCCTCAGATCCAACTATAACCTTGAAAGCAGAATCGGAGATCTGCAGTTTTGCCGTCATCCCTGCATATCGATAGGGGACCGAATAGAGGTTGCCCAGGTAAGATACGAAGGCGTCTCTGGTAATTTTTCGATTCTCTTCTCTGCGGTTCAGGTACGCCGGAATGTTCCCTAGAGTTTGGAGTTTTTCCTGCTTTAGTCTTTCAAGAGGGATATCATGGGTTGTGCCATTAGGTGTCGAATTTACTCTTGACAGCCACTTCAAGAGCTGCAAGTTGAGATCGGTGAAAGAAGCAAACTTACCACCCATGAAGAAATCCTTTTTCACAAACCCCACAGTTCTTTCTATTTTTCCTTTAGTCTGGGGACGGTAGGGGCGGCAGAGTCGAGGAATGAATCCGTAGTGTTCGAAGAAGTCCTGGTAATGAGAATTCCAGGTAGAATCAGATGACCTTGGCGCTCGCTTTTTAACTATCTGAGTTATGTTATCATAAAGAAGCTCTTGCGGATAGCCTCCAAAATACTCAAACGCATTTATGTGGCATTGGATCAGGGTGTAGACATCCACTCGCAGAGTGAATTCCGCATATCTCATGCGCGAATAACCGAGAACAATGGTGAAACATTAGAGCTTCCGTTTTTCACCGTCGATGTCGATGTATCCGCATTCCGCCCAATCTGCCTGGGCTTGAATTCCCGGTTTGGTCTCGTAGCGGTATACCGCTGGAACTCCTGTCTTTGGCCGGACTTCACGAACAAAATTCTTCACTATTGTATATTTACCTGTGAATCCCCTATCCTGGATCTCTCGATAAATACGGCTGGCTGAAAAAGGGCCTTCTTTGAGTCTGTCAATTATGTATTCTCTATGGCCGTCCAGTTTGCTTGGCTTCTGGGACCTCTTCTTAGGCGAAGGGGGAACCTGTGAATTCAGATACTTTCGCACTGTAACACGGCTGTGTCCAGTCTGTCTGGCGATCTCGCTGACGCTCGATCCTTTGTTGAATAAATCTCTCAACATGAGGAACTCCTCCATATCTATCATCCACATGACCCCTGGGTTTCAGTTCCAGGGATTGGCAGGTGGACAATTTTATCTCGCCACTATTGGACACTTTTAGACCGCCATTGACATTTTCACATCCAATAAATCCTTTGGAGAATGGGGAGATATATTCAAAGATCACGTGATCGCGTCAGCCATTCTGGATAGGATTCTTCACCATTGTGTGACGGTAAACATAAAAGGCGATAGTTACAGGCTAAAAGAACGCAGACGACAGGGAATGGTCCAGATTAATTCAGCAGGCATGATTCAGTCGGAAGCGCAAAATGGAAAAGTCTTATGTAGACCTGGGGAAATTTCACTGCCATAATTGGGGAATTTTGCTTTGCCATTGACACCGTAAAGACTGATCGTACATAAATGCAATACCCCAGTCGTTTTTTACCTCTTTATTTAACGCTTTTTTATCTAATTTTTTTCTAGTGCTTCGTAACATTAATTTTCAAATTAATGTAGTGCCTCTGAAGCTTTG
>CAZRYL010000101.1:0-2709 GCA_964604285.1 uncultured Methanotrichaceae archaeon | reverse complement strand
GTCTTCAGGGTCAAGCAGCTTATTGGAAGAAGTATTGGAATACTTACCTCGGTAAGGGAACTATAGAGCAATACGTCAGAAATTGGAATAAGTACGTAGTCTAAAGGGGGCTCTATGTGCTACGCCAGTGTGAATGGGCAAAGCAGTGTATCTTCTGGGGGTTTTGTGGATTGGCTGCTGACTGTTGTTTCTGTTGTCCTTCTTATCCTGCTGTTAGCGGGGTGTATGACTATAAAGAATGCGCAGTTGGAAGTGAAAAACGAGGGAGGGACTGTAAATGTAATGACTAAGACAGTCACAGTTCCTACGAATGTAACGGTTCCAGCTACTGCTTTGGGGTTTTAAATGGGAAGAAATAAAAAAGACGTTGATGCTGAGGAGTTGATGGATCTGTTGGAGAGGGGAATTCCTCAGAAAGAGATAGCTGTTAAGCTGGAGATAACCCCGCCTACCCTTTCTAAGCGTATTGCCGAGCTTCAGAAAGAGCAGGGAGTTCTACTCCAGTACCGTCCTTTACAGTCTCTTCAACTAACTAAGCTTCAAGCAGCCGTTCTCGAGAGGATTACCCCCGAAAAGATAGCTGATGCTCCTCTACGAGACCTGATTCTCGCTTATAAGATCCTAAAAGACAAAGAACTTGTTATAGAAGGCAAGCCTTCCGATATCAAAGGCCTTGTTGGTTACCTCATCGAGCTTGAAAAGCTTGAAGCTGATGGCAAAATGCCAGCTATTGAGGATCAAGACCAAGAGGATTTCGTGGTTAATTAAGAATTATGACATTATGTTATGATTCTGGGAGTATGGATTATGTCAAGAAATCTCAGAAAGATCCAGAGAGGAAACCCAACTGGATCTGGTGATCCACTAAGAAGTACTGCAGGCGGGAGTCCTCCTGCTGCTGGATCAAACCCGAATTTCACATATGTAAATTCGGGTGTGAACAATGGTGAGGTTTACGTCACGTTAAACGGAGTTACTGCTGGTAATTTAATTGTAGTATTTTTTTACGGAGCGTATCCATCTCCTCCCTCCAATATTACATGCAGTGATGGGACATCCACGCTACAAAAAGCGACTCTATCTAATGGCACATATGCAACTGCCCAAATATTCTACATATTGTCTTCAGTTGCTAGTGGAAATGTAACGTATACGATAAGCGATGATACTGGTTCTGAGCCTGCTACGTTTGCTTATGAATTTTCGTATACTGGAACAATCGCGTTAGATCAAGAGAATCATAATGCAGCAGATTCAGGAACCAGTTATACAACTAATAGCATAACAACTACAGGTGGGTCAAATTCACAGTTAATGATAGCTGGAATTTCTCATTATGGAGGAGGCACGCTGAGTGCTCAAAGCATTGCTGGAACAGGAGCAAGTGGAATAATTGAATCAACAGGCGAAACAGCTACAACATTTTATAGAATAGTAACGGCAAATACAAATGGTGCTGGTACAGCGACAGCAAGTTCAGGTGGCTATTGGGCTGGACAGATAGTGTCCTTTAAATAGTGGATATTCAAATGACGATTGTATTATCTACCATATTCATTATTTTGTTCAGTGTTTGTAGTGTTTACTCAGCTCCAACAGTAAACACTGTTACTCCTACGACCACACTCAGCGATGGAAACACTATCACTATTAGTGGAAGTGATTTCGGGACTACTGGACCTAATATACAAATGTTTGACAATTTTGAGTTGGGAAGCAGTGGATCTCATATTAGTGATGGTACTGGAGATTCTGCTGTTATAGGTAAGTGGGATTGGAACGAAGGTGATTATAATAACGACTATCCTACATATTCTACTAATTATAAAGTAAGTGGCAGTCAATCTATGCGATGCAATCACGCCGAGGCATATGATTGCGGAACTGATGGAACCAGTGCAAGCATGGTTCTTACAAAATCGACTGACTTTTATCTTTCCTATTGGATGTATATACCATCTGGACAAGTCATTCCAGGGACGACTAGTTGCGGTCCTAGTCCAAACCTCAAAGTATGGTGGTTATCAGCGAATGGAGGATATGCGAGCGACTATGGATTGCAAATAACAAGCAATTCAAATCCACTTGATTCTATAGCACTAGGGACAATTGACGGCGGAGAAGATAGGTGTGCAGGAACGTATGGAGCAGGAAGCTGTGCGGGTGAGGGTTATGTGTCTGCACCATTCTACAGAGGAAGATGGATGCGATTTGAATTCTATCTTCATGGCTCAACTGGTAGTGATGGGGCTGTTTATGGTTGGTTGATGGATTCAGCGCAACCCAGGTATTTATGGCAGAATTACCCAAGTGGAGACAATACGTTATATTCTGCTGACTCAACTGGTTGGGGATATTTGCACTTTCATGGGTATGCAAGGAAGGATTCAAATTCAAACACATATTTTGATGACATTTACGTTGCCACTGGACCTGGAGCAAGGGCTAGGGTTGAAATAGGCAATAACGCAACGTACTCCAATTGCACAAATCTTGCTGTGCAAACTCCTACCTCATGGAGTGGAACTTCTATCACTGCTACTGTTAGACAGGGAAGTTTTGGATCTTCGGACAGTGCATATCTATTCGTGGTGGACTCTGATGGAAACGTGAGTTCTGGTAAGGCAATCACCTTTGGATCTGGAGGAGGTGGAGACACCACAGCACCAACTATCGACTCCATAACTCAGTCAGATCCATCCAGTACAA
>CAZRYL010000100.1:0-2767 GCA_964604285.1 uncultured Methanotrichaceae archaeon | reverse complement strand
ACGGGCTGTATCCCGCCAATGAATTGGCGGGGATTAGCCCTGCTTTCGTCCTAATTCCCGTCTCTGATGAATCTGCCCCTGAGGTAAGCACCGAGGAACATGAATGTAAGGCCAAAAATAATGGGCCAGTTTCCTGTGCCGAGGCTTGCAACTGCTGAGCCGGGGCACAGGCCCGAAATTCCCCACCCCGTTCCGAATATTGCTGCGCCGATCAGCGTGTTTCTTGTCAATACACTGACCCGGGGCCTGAAGGTTCCCCCGAGAGCAGGGGCTTTCATGAATTTCGGCACGACGTTTATGGCGATGAAGGTGATTACCGCTGCGCCACCCATGACGAAAATGAGGCCGAGATCGTCCAGCCTGAGGAAACTGAGGACAATCTCCGGCCGGGTCATACCACTATAGGCGAGGCCAAAACCAAAGAGGATACCTCCCCCGTAGACCGCGATGTTCCTGGCGTTCATTACATAACCCCCATGAATTCGAGGAGGTGGGCTGTTATGATGCCGAACCCCAGGAAGGTAATGACAGCATAGAGGGATGTGGTTGAGAGGGACGCAAGGCCGCTTATTCCATGGCCCGAGGTGCAACCGTTAGAGAGCCGTGTGCCGAAACCAACAAACAGCCCGCCAAGTGCCAGCCTCCAGGGATTGACACCAGTTACAAACATACCGGAAGGTGACAGGGTGAATGTGTAGAGTACGGCGCCAGAGATCAGGCCGAGGCACAGCGCAAGTCGCCAGTCGCGCTCCCCGATGTTTCTCTTATCCTGGAAGTGCGGCAGCTTTGAGAACCATGAGAGCGTCGTTGTAAAAAAGCTGCTCTGAGTCGCGTGAAGCCCGGTCAGGATGTAGATGATACTGACGCCAAGGCCGATGATGATCCCTCCGATAAGGTAGGGTTCTATACCGAGGGGAAACATGCGTTCAGTTTGCTACTGGGAATAAATAAACTTTGGGTTTAGTCTTTCACCATCGGGTAGCCGAGGTTCTTCCAGGAGTCGATGCCCCCGAGAAGGTTATACACACTGTCATACATTTCTGGATACGACGAAATGTCGCCCAGTCTATTAAATCCGATATCTGTAAGAGTCGGGACTTCTTTTGCTCTGCACTGAGCCATCGCAATGTCCAGGTAGTAAAAGAATACATTACGTATAATAATATTATTATATAAACTTTTTCATACTATTGCTTGAGTTGGTTAATAGGAAACCTCTCAGATCCTGTGCTTTCCAACATGAAAATGTGTTTGTTTATGTTTAAGATAATTTACTCAAGTGAACTTTATACCATTTAATATTGATTTATTTTGGAAAAATTCTTGTAAAACACCGCAAATTATATCAATTAATACGATGTACATTATCATCGGAGGATAAGGTATGTTGGACAAATTCATGTCTGAGCATCTCTACGGCAAGAATATTGAGGTCTACTTCGGAGGCGATGAGGAGGAGCGGCTGCGCGGAAAGCTCGTAGGAAGTGCAGACGGGGTTATAGTTCTGGAGTACAATGGCCGAAGGGACTACATCAACGTAGAGAAGGTCGTGGCAGTCTGGGAGACCTAAAAACCAAAACATTTATCAGATAAAAGGGAGGGCTCTTAAGTTAAGGTGTAGGCATGGACATAATTCAGATCGTTCAAGGGTTTCAAGCTCTGCTGGTGCTGGTGATCTTCCTGGGCATATTGGCGATCAGCTTCAAGGTTTGGCGCTGGAACTACATGGTTCCGCCAAGATGAGATTATTTTTCCAATTTTGCCAAAATTTTTCCCTGTCAGGAAGAATTAAGTGGCGGCCGGGCGTCCCACAATTGGCCTTGCAGCCGATACCATTCCAGACCAGACCTGTACTGTGGTTGGAGTGAAAACGTATCCCGGCAGCTCTGCGAATACAAGATACGTTCCAGTCGCCACGTCGATAGCATAATAGCCAGATACGCTCGTCGTTGTGGTAAACTTGCCGCCTTCGTTATTGGATATGATAACTTTCGCGCCGGGCAGTCCATGGCCGCTTTGGTCTACAACTAGGCCTGTCAGGCTCAAGGTCGTGGGATAACCACCTGAGTCCACAAGGACTGTAAGGTTGTTGCTGGAATAGCCTGCAAAGACCACGCGATAGAGGTGCTGACCAAGATAGTCTGCATAAACACCTGTTATTTTATACCATCCTGGTGTGAGGTATCCCTGTTTCAGTATCAGATGATTGTAGTCATAAAGAAGGAAGCTGCCCCTTCCTGCCACCCTTGCCCAGAGGACATATTGCTCGCCCAATTGTGCGCTGCTCTCAGTCAGCAGATCGGTGCCGCGCTGTATGTAAAGCTGGTTGGAAAGAGTGGTTGCCGCTCCCCTGGCGATCAGTCCCTCGGATACAGGGTCTGCAGGTTCAATTTGCACGCTTGAGGCTCCATAGCCTGCGATGCCATCAGCGCCATAAGGATCCCATTCGGGTCTTGCCAGCACCGGGGACGCCCCCGGGCCGTAGGGGTCCCATTCCGGCCTGCCTGCCGTGTTAGGGTTGAGATAGTCTGCAGTCTTCTGACTTGACTGATCGCTGCTGATGATGGGCGTGCCCATCCAGTCGTAGCCTTTCTGGTCGCCCATTCCCTGGGATGAGACAAGGCCAATCAAGAGCGTGACCAGCATGATTGCACAGATGACAAAGAGACGTATCTGACTAATTGAAATCCCCCAATTACTGTGGGTAAATAAGTGACTACTCCCGCCAATAAATTGGCGGGCATCTAGGCTTTAGCCACAGACTGTA
>CAZRYL010000099.1:0-2777 GCA_964604285.1 uncultured Methanotrichaceae archaeon | reverse complement strand
TTGCATCAAAAGAGAGGAGTGCTATATAAAGCAAGCCTTAACCGATGACGTATGGTTAGCACTTTGCGTAAACTCAAAACTAGCTACATCTGCAATAGCGTTACAGCCACCAGTACCATCGCCGAGATAGATGCGATTTAATCCTTCCCAGTCAGGAATATCTGATTGCGACCTTGGTAGTCCAGACCCAACTAAGACATTATCCACATAGAGTTTATAGCCTACACCAGGCGTAGCCTCTAGGCGATAGTCGTGAAATTCCGTGTTATCTATACTGTTGGTCAGCACCTTGTCCGATCTCCAATCATCCAATGCAGCAATTACATTGGGAGAGATTCCTATTCCGAATGCCTCTGATCCCGTATCAACTTCGAAGCAAAAACCCCAGTGGTTGTAATCATTTGCCTGTTCCTCCTGGGTCACTTTTGCCCTAATTTTGAGTATAAATGGCTTGGTTGCATCTACTACATCTGAAAGAGTATAGCCAGCATTTCCCTGATTTTGATATCCCATTCCTAATGTGTTTTGATGCAAAATGCAATCTTGAACTGACCCCTGGATTGAAAATGCATCTTCTTCAGAGCGACTAGTGCCATGAGCAGAATAAGTCCATCCTTGAGTGCTTGGAAGACTGCACATATTAAGAATTACTGATTCATCGAGAATGGTTTTAAGTGAGAATTCGCGATAATCGAATGCAGAATATTCAGCAGGCAGTGGGTTATCAATTTTGGCATCATATAAGGTGGCAGAAACATAAACGTTTTCCCAGTCCTCACCAATAAACTCACTAATTTTGAAAGTATGAGATCCTTGGCGCTGATCTCCAGGAGAAATAGTATAGACTTGATCCGCAGACCCTGTTGTATGTTCATCTATCGACAAAAGAATTTTCCCATAATCGTCATCCTTTAGATCATAGTCCACATTGATTTCAAAATCCACCGTTCTATCCTTCAACGTTGAATCTATCTGAGGCGATATACCAGTTATTGTTATTGATGAATTCGTTGCTTCATTTCCCAAGGCAGATAAACATGCTGTCATTGATATTATCCATACAAGAACAAATCTGTTGATCAAGATCATTCCTCCATGTATAGGTATTAAGCAGACCTCCATAAAAACCTAACCTCCCCACCATTTAGGCACACACCTGAAGTGCATCCAGGATTTCGCGTTGTTTCTTTGTGATCTCAGTTGTGATCTTCACCCCATCTGGCAAGACCATGATCTTGATCTCTTCAAGTTCTGTGAGCAATCCTTCTACTGAGTATCTTTTGTTCAGCTCGGCATCGATCATCATCCTCATTAGCTTCATCCTTAAGATCAAGGCAAGAAATGCAATGAAGAGGTAACCTCTTAGGCTGCCGGTTGTTCTTAAGTTGGCGGGCATTAAATCGATATCGTTTTTCAAAACATCGAATCCCTTTTCGACGACATCCTTGCTTCGATAAAGAGAAAGGCACTCTCTCCAGGAAAACTCGCCTCGATAAAGCAGGATGTACTTGCCCATTTTGTTAACTGCCTGAGAGACTGCATTTTTCCTGAGTGAGACCTGAAACTTGCCGTCTACCACTTTCCATTCTATGAACCTGGCATCCTTTTTAGCCGTTGCTCTGAAAACCTCACCGGGATTCATCCAGGGTTTGAGGTTCTTGGATCTGAGAACTTCCATCAGATCGTATAACCGCTTATAAAGTGAGTTTCTTTCCTGCTGCTCTCGCTTCTGATCGTAATATGCATACCCGTTTAGCCTATTTTCTCCAACATCGATACTTACAGGCATTACAAATAGCGGTTCCTTTTCATAGAGCTCTAGATGCTCAGGATCATCGATGAGTTTATGAATTGTCGATATCGCTTCTTTAACTTTCTTGAGACTGCTCGTTGGTGGAATGATGAATGAAAGGTCTGCTGATACCATCTCATCGATGTTATCGGTGGAGAAGAAACCTCTGTCCATGATCAAAGTGTAGTTCCTAACTCCCTGGGATTTCATCTTCTTGACTGTATTCTTAAGTGTAGACACATCGGCGATGCTCCCCGGATAAAGATCGTACATCACTGGTATGCCCAGATCCTTGTCAACTATCAAAGACAGGTTTATCTGAGGTAAATCCAGGCCGTCTCGATTGTAACCGTATTCCAGAAGGCTGATGTTCTGGGAGTAAGATGACAAGGAAGTTATGTCATAGACCAGAGTGCTGCATGTCGATATTCTCTGGATGAGCTTTCGAGAGAATTCCAGATTCGTGGTATCTTCGCCGATACGGTTTAGCATTCGAGAAAGGCTTTGGGATGATAAGGGAAGATCCGGATGATCTTCTGATATAACAGTGCCTTCATACCAGCTATGGATATGGATTAACGATCGAGGGCGTGTAGCATAATTCATGGCCAGAGCCAAGACGGGCCAGACCTCCTTGACGGGAAGGACATCAGAGAGAATCTTTTCCAACTCAAGGTCCTCTGTGATCTTCTTGAGGGGCACAAATTCGCCATGCGACAGCACTTTCTTTGGTATCGATTCCCGGGAGCGGACCTTGACTGGAACTCCGTTAACGTTCTTGCCCAAGTACTTGCTCTTCTGGCGGATTTGCTTCTTTTCTTTGTCGTAATAGGGGGTAATCTCATAGAGGTATTCCTGGCCATTTATCTTTTTGATTCGAGTAAACGATTTCATATGCGTATTTAGGCACATAATAGTATTTATATTTTTCGGTCATTGATAGCGATTATTATTTAATATGCCTAATTTATGAGGAGCTTAGGTT
>CAZRYL010000098.1:1715-2889 GCA_964604285.1 uncultured Methanotrichaceae archaeon | reverse complement strand
TTCTTCCAGGCTGGTTGAGGGAATTGAGGCTCAATAAAAAAACATAAGGAGGAAATAAATGAAATTTGTATTCAAGCCATTTATCCAGAAAATCAATGAGGATCTGGTGCTGGCTCGGTGTCAGAGAATTGGATGCGAGACCCATTTGAACCTCAAATTCCGCCAAGACTATCCTGTTCCTCTGCGCGTGAAGAGGAAGGATGTCTTTGGTGGCAATGTAATCCTTTGCCATCAATGCTATAGAAAGTTTAAGGAGGAAAATGGCTTCAAGTTTCCTGAGTAGAGGATAGATCGATGGCTGGATTCCTCCAGCCATCCGTTGTGTTCTTTGCTACTAACAATCATCACAGGAAAGGAGCGATTATGGAAAAGTTAAGTGGCTCTCTGCTTGAGATTCAAGATGGGATTCTAGAGTATGTAGAGAAGAACCCTCCGGTTTGGGAATTGGAGGATTTGCCAGACGAACAGTGCATGTTTTACAGCCAGCGGTTTGTTCTTGACTCGTCTGGCAATAAGCATGTGTTAGAGGTAGACATTTCAGAATTATCTGAAATGGAATTGAATTACATTTTACATGGGCGACAGTTTGCCACACATGAGACACGTGGCTATTACACGCAGGGAAGGGAAAGAGGACGAGAAGCCATTCTTCGTTCCAAATTGGTGCTGAAAACCTGGGAATGGCTCCTGGGTGATCTCATTCTTGTATTAGAATGGGAGTGATTAAATGAAAGATATTTTTACTGAAGACGGCGAGGAATTGCCCGACGTGGAAGTTGGGCCAAACATTCTCGGAGTTCTGGCGGGAATCATTGTGTTTCTGATTCTTGCTGGTCTGGCTGGCCTTGCTGGTCTGGCAGCTTATGGGCTGTCCAGGTTGATTTTCAATCTTTTGAATTACAGAATAATATAGCTTTGAGTCAAAGGGAGAGGCCATAATGGCCTCTCTTGTTGTTTCAAATCGCCAACTCTTAATGAAAGGAGAAGTTATACCATCAGTACCGGAAATCGTAACTGGTCAAATTATTGACCAACTGGAAAAAGGAGAAATTCCATGGCAGAGACCATGGGATCCAGAAGTTGGAATGCCGCGAAGAGTGCCTTCCGGCAAGCCATACCAAGGCATTAATGTACTGATGTTAACTTTTTCACCTTATGAACCACCGTTCTGGCT
>CAZRYL010000098.1:0-1615 GCA_964604285.1 uncultured Methanotrichaceae archaeon | reverse complement strand
AAGGCATTAATGTACTGATGTTAACTTTTTCACCTTATGAACCACCGTTCTGGCTCACCTTAAGACAGGCGAATTCTATGGGCGGTCATATCCGCAAGGGCGAACACTGCTGCTTCGGCGGCCCACAAGGCGTATAATTTCATTTTGGGTCTTAAACAGGAAGGAGAGTAGTAGGTTTCAGTTTCAAACGTGGGCGATACTCACCCCATCATTTGCCAATCCTATGCAAAGGGAGTAGTGGGCCTTGAGAATTGGCATGATTTTCGACAATAAATTTCGATCATATACCACTGGCAACTATTGCTACAAGTCTGTCCAAAGACTTGGCTATGATGCCATTCACTTCAACCCGCTAGTCATAAAGAATACCGGAATAACCTACGACTATACCGGCCTACCAGAATGCGATCTCTACATCTCAATAGATGATGACTTCGCATATCCTGGGCCGCCAGTACCAAAAGAAATATCGGCTTACTGGTGCATCGATACTCATCGCATGGAGCTGATGGCTGGAGGCAATCTCACTCGATGGCAAAAGATCAAACACTTCGGTCATGTGTTCATGGCCCAAAAGGATAGAGCGGAAGAGATAGGTCATGTATGGCTTCCATTAGGATATGATCCAGATATCAGCCGTTCACTAAACCTTGAAAAGGTCTATGATTGGTGCTTTGTTGGAAGTCTCAATTCTCCCATTCGCAATTCCTATATTCCTATTCTACGAGACAAATTTCCGAATTGCTATGTAGGTCAAGCCGAACCAATTGAGATGAATCATATCTATAATCAGTCTCGCGTGGTTCTCAATTTGCCTAGTCTTAACGATTTGAATATGCGCTTCTTTGAAGCTGTGGCGAGCGGTTCACTTTGCCTATCGAAACGCATAACTAACGGAATAGATGAGATATTCGGAAACTCAATTATACTATTTGACAACGCAAGAGATATGTGCGCTAAAATGAATGACATATTGCGATTTTATAACTTCTATGTACCAAGAACAAAGAGGGACTGGTTGGATCATACTTATGATTCGAGAATGGCTAAAATGATTTCTATTATAAAGGAGAGATTATGAACCGGAACGATTTGTTAGCTAAACCCCTGATTTCATTGACAATAAAAAAGTAAAAAAATGATGCTTGACAAAACCTGGCTGCTAGGTGCATTTTAACGGTGGAAAGAGACCCGAGAAATTGCTCCAGTAATTTTTAGCGCAGTGTTTCTTTTGCACTAACTGCTTAGCTAGGTGGGATATTTAATTCATTTTTATTTCCACTCAGCTAAGCAGTTAGTGCGCTTGTCGTCTCTTTTATAACTTTTTAGGGAGGAGATTATGATGGCTAGGCTGATTATGTGGCTGATCGGGATGGCGGTTCCACTCGCCATCATCATTTTGTTCCTGGAGTTTCTTGGCGACCTGATGATCGCCAGTATTCGCTTTAATTTCTAAAAGGAGAAGAATATATGAAGGGTGGCTGCCGCTTTGTCGTGGAAGTATGATTAAACACAATCAAGAAGGAGAAGAAAATGCAGTATGTAGCAACAAAAAGACCGAAGCTCGATGTTGGCAAGCCTGATGCTTGGACAGGGTTGACCGAGGATGGTCATT
>CAZRYL010000097.1:0-2896 GCA_964604285.1 uncultured Methanotrichaceae archaeon | reverse complement strand
ACTTCATATGCTTCATTCTGGAATTCTTCATATAATACTATCTGGTTCCTATTGGTTCCAACTCTTTTTATCCCACATAAACCAAACTTATCAATACTCTTCCCTGGGTCCATACCAAGGTAGTCTATTTTGTCCTTACCAGATACTAGGTCAGACCAGGTTATCTGGTTGATTTGTCTTTGTTGTTTTGTTATTATATATAATTTTATGAATGTTTCTGCTGATCCTACAAATTGGCATTCATATTCCTGTTTAAAAAGCATTTCACCCAAATCATTCCTAAAGGTGTTAATGTCATCAGCATCATAAACACCACTATTATAAACATCAACAACATAAACCTTCCTCTCTGGGGTGTTGCCCATCATGTGTTCTTTATGGAAAAAGCCTCTCTCACCATATGCACTACTGGTTTGCCAGATTAATCCTTTTTTCCTGTTTGTCATTGGGACTATTGCTGAGTAGTAGATTTCATCCCAGTCATCAGCCCACCTGGCAGCTTCACCACAATATCCCTGATCTACATGGTATCCTGTTGCTGTCCTACTACTTGGACTGATTATGAAACTAAAGGATTTATTTGGGAGCATTATTTTAGTTTCTCCCCAATTTATAGCCTGTTTACTCATCCAATTAGTATATGGGTTTGATTGGATGAATGCTTTGGTGTAGCCCAAACTATACATGGCTTGTTCCCTTTTAGGGTACACAGTGTAGGACTCCCATTCGGGGATTGTTATCATCTTAATAAACCTATGGGCTCCTTCAAGCCAACTTTTACCCCAACCCCTATGTGCTAATATGTTTTGCCTCCTGAGTTTCTCATCTTGGGAGTCCTTCCATATTTTGAGTTGTTCTGGTTGTAATTTGTAGCCTGAAACCCATTCAAACAATTCCCATTCTTCCATTGTTTTAATGTTATGTTTCAATTCTGAGAGTTGCTGTTTTGTTACCATTTATTGTCTCCAGAATTCACTAAGTGGGTCTTCCTGTCCATCAATCATCTTCTTCTGCCTAAGAATATCCCCCACAACCCTTGGCACCCTTAACATGTATTCATATGCTGGATGGAGGTCTATTCTTTTATTTGGGGTTATGTATGCTGTGGGTATATTATTATCCTCAATGTATTCACCAACAGCTAAACTGGATTTGCCAAGAAATTGTAGAAGGTTGTTTAATATTTCCTTATCTGACATCTCCTTGTCTGGTTTTTGGTTTCCTTTGTCCACAAATTCTTCTACAATTATTTCTTCCCCCATCAAAATCACCTTTTTTATAACATGTGGGTTATATGACTAAACCATAATCCAACCACAATAACAAGTAAAATCATTATTGCCTTGAAGTAGCCCCTCATTTCTGCAACAGCTATCTCTATGTTTATAACTCTTTCAGATATTGTTTTATCTTCTGTTTCTGATTTTGAGCCAACCTCATTTATCCTACTCTTGGCATATTGGATTTGTTTATCTCTTTCCCCATTATCTCTCTCTTTTATATCCAGACTATGTTTTACTAGGATCATGTCCTCTTTTAATTCTTTTAGTTCATCACATTCATCACAACTATCCATTAGAACACCTTACTAAAATTCATTGGATCACCAAAAATAAAACATGTGTTCAATTAGACATTGATCACATCACTAGAACTAACCTTACCACCAATATAGCCTCCAAGCAATCCAAGGCCTACTAATGCTATTTGGTTTTCATTTATACTTCCAACCATTGCATACATAACTATTACTATAATTCCAACTATACATATAATATATTCTATTTCTTTCATTTCCATAACTAATCACCTTTTTATGTTACTCCATCATCTTTTAGCCAGGTTTCTTCATCTATGGCCAGAATCTTGGCATCACTACACCAAACATTACCAATAATATACTGGGAGGATTTACTCATACAAGCAGCCATATCAACTTTTGTTAATTTGGTAAACTCTTTCCCTTTGATCCCACCATAAACATGTCCACTCTTGGATACTGTACATTTAACCCTATAAATATGGAACTCATAGCCCATCTCCTTAGCTAAATGATAAGCCAATTGTGTACTGTCCACACAATTTAGGTTGGCTATTGTTGATGATTCCTGTGACAAGGTTTTTATATCATTATAATAATAACTGTACCCCCTACCTTTACATTTATTATAGAACTGGGTAAATGTGGTGAAGCTCCCTAAAAGTTTCTCACATGCTGTTTGGATTGGGCCCTTACTTGTAGTTGTGGTTGAATTATACCACCAAACCTTATCTGGTTCTTTTCCACCATTTTTTATACCATAATTATATACCCTTTTACATGCATCCCCATATTGTGATTTGGTGAATGCTTCCCCATTGAAATGTGCTGTGGGCCATTTTCCATCATGGAAATAGCTTCTCATTATCTGTTCACATTTCTTTTTATGCTGTTCAAATGTTAAATTTTGACTCATGTTATTACTCCTTTTCACATCACAATAACTTTCTTCGTTGCAAGCATTTTTTCAAGTTTAGTTACATCAAACCAAGCATTACCACTGCTATTTTGAACCCAAATCCGCAATATGCAATACCTCGTGTAACTTGATTTGTATTGGAGTTTAAATGATTCCCATTCGCTTGAAACATCTGTCATGTTCGTTTCTGCTAATGCTGACTTGGTTGAATCAATCATTGGGTCTTCTGCTGGGTCTATTAACTGAATTTTAACGGTTCCGCCACTGAAATCTTTGTAACCTGCTAATGGGAATTTAACTGTTTTGTTTTTAGGTACTAAGATAAAGTATTCTCTAAATACTGGGTAATTGTCTTCTATTACAAATTTCAGACTTGATTCAGCACTTCCATGAACAAATGATGTATCTGTGAGGATGTATCCTCCTTTCATCCATGC
>CAZRYL010000096.1:0-2948 GCA_964604285.1 uncultured Methanotrichaceae archaeon | reverse complement strand
TTGCCCACTTCACGAACTTTATAGATCCTGAGTCGTCGCCCACGAGGCCAGTTTGGGAGATGGCCTGCGTCGCTGGTTCCCAGAGGTCCAGAACCTTTACCTTCAGATCCACCCACTTGCCTGGCCCGTTGATCTCAGAGACCTTGACCATAACAGAACCCGGCCTGGAAAGTGGCAGTGCTCCGTGCTCCTTCAGGAAATAATTCAAAACCGATCTGCGCGCCTCGCCTTCTGGCACGCGGAATTCTTCGATTAGCTTCTTTAGGCGAGACTCTATCTCTTCGTTCGGGACATCTATCTTTTGATCCCTGAGGCGAGAGGCTATCTGATCTACCAGTTCTTTCATGACATTCTGCCCCCTAATTTTTATTGAGAGGTGACTTTTACTTGGCTGAGATACTATTTAAAGGAGAGCTGTGCAGGGCGAAAGTGATCTATGCCATGCAGTCCTGGAAGGAGAGCTAATGCAAATCGCTGCGTGGTTTGGAAAAATAGATCTGGAGAGCGGCTCCTTCCTGCCGGCAAAAGATATGGATGCGATGGTCGAGGCGCTACTATGTCAGGAGGTGCATGCAGCGCGCCCTGCCCTGCAGCCCGATTTGCGCGCTATGGCGAAGGGTTGCGGATTTGTGGCAGACGACCGCGAATATAACTCCCGCCTTAGGGAGGTGGCCATAGAAAAGGTCCGCCGACAGCTCAAAATTCTGGTTACAGCCGAGCAGGATCTGCTTCAGGCGGTGGAATCCCTCGATGACCTCAGCAGAGTCGTAAACCTGCTGGACGAGCGGCTCTACGAGTGGTCCCGCCTGCGCCGTCAGGAGATTGTGCACGGAAAAGATCTGGCAGAAGTCCTATCACAAGACCCTGTCACCGGCGAGCTGGCAAGAACTGTTCTTTGCCTCAGAAGGTCACATAAAGCAATGGAAACAGAGGTGAGCCGCTCAGTGCAAAGCATTGCCCCCAATCTCTCCAGCCTGGCCGGTCCAATTCTGGCTGCAAGGCTCATATCCAGATCCGGTGGCTTAAGAGTCCTGGCTGAGATGCCATCAAGCCGCATTCAGATCCTCGGCGCTGAGAAGTCCCTTTTCAAGCATCTACATGGTCATGCCCCTTCGCCCAAGCACGGCATCATCTACCGCCATCCATCAGTGATCGGTGCCCCCAAGAGGCTCAGGGGCAAGACGGCAAGGGCTCTGGCAGGAAAGCTGGCGATCGCAGCCAGATTGGACTTCTACGGCACTGGGCTTTCGCCTGACCTGAAGGCTGCTTTGGATAGGCGTCTTGCAGAGATCGGCCGCAGTAGAAGGAAAGCTCTGCCGACAAAGAGCTGGGGATCAGATTTATATTCAAAAGCACCTTCATATGAGCGCAAGGATTGAGGTATGCTGATGAGATGGTTGCTTGGATTGTTGTTGGTTTCGGCACTATGTATTGCTGGCACAACATTTTTTGCCAATATAGCTCATGGGACTCCAGTAAACCTCACCGAGCACTCCTGGATTTATAGTTCAGGATTCATAACAGACCAGAGGATCTACCAGACCGAGTCGGGCTACCACGGACAGAAGGCTGTGACGGGAACGCGTGGAAGCGGCGTTGTCTCTCGAACCATTGACTCCCAGGTTTTCGGCGGTTATGGCGATGGCACTGATGACATGTATCTCAATGAATGGGGCGTCTATCAATCTCGTTCATATGCTCAGCCACTTACTCAAAGCGATCTTAAAAATGCCCTGTGCGTTAAGAATTACGAGGTCGGATCAGTCTACTCAGAGAGCTACTCAGACCTGAAGGATCTCATCAAGGACACGACAGTAAAACAGGATGACAACGTCTCTGTATACGATGTTCATTCCGAAATCCAGGGCACGGCCAAGGTTGGAGCAATAGTCCGAGGCGGACCGCGCGGGATCACAGCTTACAGCATGAGCGGAACCTATATGGGATACACAAATATGAGAAATAATATCGAGACAGGAAATGCCTCGATACTGACTTTGCCATGTCCCTGAAATTGCAGTCCTTCACACCAGTGGACGGGGCTGTTTCTTCTCAGGCAGGACCGGCAGCTGCATTGTATTGATAAGCAGTGGCTTTTCCACAGCTTTTGCCCTCTCCACCAGCAGTTCCTTGCCCCATTGGGTCAGGCCGAAAAGGGGCACAGCCGTGCCAACCTGTACAAGAGGCTTGACCTTTTCTCGGATGTGCTTGGAGGCACAACTTGTCACTATGTCCGCCAAGGCCAAGAGCCTTTCAGCGTCTTGGGAGCTTATGCCTGTGAGGTGTACCCCGATTATCATTATCCTTACTCCGGCCGCAATTTCCAGCTCACGAAGTTTCTCTGCCGTTTGTGCGTCTGCTACGGTGACCGCAAACCGACCATAGCCGTTGGATGCCGCCCAAATTGCTCCTTTTACCTGGTCGATCTTGGCATCCTGAGCGGAGAGCACATGTCCACCCCTGGCCACGATCCCATCCTGCACTTCTGAGATTGGATCTGTCTTAGTCAATCCTGATATCCAGCCGCCCATGCCTTGCACGAGATTTGGATTGGATGTGATTACAGTGCCAGCGCCATCGCAGACTGTGACCGCAGCATCGATTATGCCCTTCTCAAGTCCTGTCATCATCGACTCAGAAGCCCCGAAGCCTACAAACGTCTCCATCTCCAGCCTGCGCCGCGGCGAGAACATGCCGTGCTCCTTTATTCTAAACTCCATATTCGAGGCAGCTGCCTGTGATGTCACCTTTTTTATGCCTCTGACTTTGTCAAATAGAGGGCACCATTCGATCAATGGATCGCTTGCCTCTTTCACCATCTCGTGCTCGACCTTTACTTGGGATTTGCCCAGAAGTTCCATGATGTGCATTTAAGCCTCCAAAATAGGCACGTCTGTAGCTTTGCCTTTGCATCTCTGCCTGCCTATCTATAACTCATCTTTGATCAG
>CAZRYL010000095.1:0-3001 GCA_964604285.1 uncultured Methanotrichaceae archaeon | reverse complement strand
ACTCACTGACCTGCTCCGGCGACCACCCCGCAGCCTGGCAGAACTTCACACAGGTTGCCCGAAGGGCATGAAAAGGACGGGAACCGATACCGGCCTTCTCGCAGAGGGTGTTGAATCGGTTGTATGCTTGCCGGTCCTTGAACGAGAAAAGGGTATCCTGGCCCTTTGACATGGTTCCTATGAGCATCCTAATCTCCTGCTCCAATTTCTGCCCGATGGGTACCACTCTCACCCTGTCACCTTTCTTACGCTCGAGGTAGGTGAGCTGGTGGTTCTTGAAGTCGATGTTTGCCACCCGGACCCGAACAAGATCCCCGCGTCGGAGTCCCAAGGATATTGCGAGCATCACCATCACACGGTCCTCCAAGGTACTGCACACCTCAAGAACCCGCTCGTATTCTTTGCGGGTAAGAGCTTTCTCACCCGTTCGGTATCTTGCCGCTTTTGTAACCACATATGCAAGTAGTTGCCAATTGGCAATAAACCTTTCTATAGAAAATTGATGCAAATTGCCTTTATTCTGGGAAGTCGGCACTTGACATTCCTGGCCGATGTAAAGGTATCAGCTAAAGCATTGAAGTAAAGGTATAGCGTGAAGGGATGAAGTGAAGGAAAAATATTGACAACTTATGCACTGATGTCAAGTGGTTAATAGATCATCTTCCATTCTGTTCAAGAAATCCCGTGCGTAACCAATGATCTGTTTAATCCTCTCTGGCTGTTCTACATCACTGATGTAATAACAAGCCTCGCCGGGATAATTGATTTGTATTTCAATATCTGCCATGTTTACTCCTTATCTACTGGTGTTTTCCATTCAATCTTTGATTTCTCTTCCAATTTTTGATTGTTGATAGTGATAACGAAACAGGGATTTTCTTCTTTCATTTTTTCAAGAAGATTAATAACTGCTTTATTTTTACCCCAAAACCTTACGGTGCCTTTTTTCTTTTCTTCCCGGCAATCTGTTTTACCATCAAGGGTTTTCTGGCTCATCTTTACACCTTATGCACTGATGTCAATATGCACGAGAATTAAACCGTATATCAAAAGACCGAGCACCACACCACTTAAAAAAGTGATAACATCATTCTTGGTTGGGAGAACAAAATAAAACCCATATTTTTTAGATAACCATTTATTAACTCGATTCATCCTTACCTCCTATCTACTGGTATCAATGTGTTCTATTTTGGTAATTTTTGCCCCATGATCTTTCTCTCTACTTCTACACACATAATCGCACGGGGATAACTCCCATTTTATAATTGCTTCTGGTGTTGTGAGGAAAAGATAAAAATCGCAAGAACCGATGTTTTTGCAAAACCTGCAATTAAAATTAAGATATTCTGTAATCTGCTCCTTTAGATTGTCGTCTTGCATCTTTACACCTTATCTACTGTGTTCAATGCTCCTCATCGAGTATGCACCCACAAGAGGCACATCGTTCTGGGTATGGGATTGGATCAAATTTACTACATTCTGATTTTTCCCCTACAATATCGTCACACCAATCAGAAGAAGTTTCCAATCCTAATGCACATTCATAATAATCTGCATCCTGATTTTCTACCCATCGAAGATGTTTGCAGTAGTTCATGATCCTTCCGTTTTATCTACTCATCGGGGAATACCACAACCCCGAATTTTCGTTCATATTCTCGAATGTGATCCCAGGATAGGAAACCCAGATCATATAATGCAGTCATATATCCCACCATCTTTCCTTGGTATGTGCTGGGATCAAGATGGAATACCTTTTGTCTCCCTTCCATCTCCTGTATTACATCTGCTATTGTGAGTTTCATGATTCTCCTAAATTAAATCCCACATGAACACCAGAAGATTTTGCTGGTATGCCAACCACAAAATAAACCACAGAAACACCAAGAAATCATAAATCCCAAATATTCAAGGTTTGAAATAGTTGGAATGATGTATGTCTGTAGGAAAAGGATACCCATAGAGTACCCAAGAAATAAACCCAAACAAGAGAATATAAGGGAAATTATCAAGTTTGAGTGTTCATGTGAAACCAATGATGATTTTTCATTTTCATTCATGATCTTTACTCCTTATCTACTCCTGCATTTGTCGTCATGTTCTGCACATTGTTTTGGTGTCTGAACTATCCCTACATATTCAACTCGGTCATCCCGAAATGCAGGTTCATCCCAACCCCGCGATAGCATCATATCAAGGATTGTATGAGCCACCTTGTATGAGTCGGTCTTAATCTCAAATTCTGCTGTTAGTTTCGCCATATGTTTACTCCTTATCTACTCCTGCTTTTCCACGAATATCCGTTGAAATGTTTCACACGTTTGATGCTGACATTTTTCGCCATCGAGTTTACAATTCCCTATGTCCGGTTCAAACTCATCCCTATCCAGTATAACAAGCTGATTCTCGCCTCTTGCTTTACTGTTCAAGGGGCAATACCGGCGCGGATCATGCTCAATCATATTTATTTTATTTATTTTTCGTGCTATTCGGATATTCCTTCTTATTATCTTCTCTTCGGAGGATGTTCGTCTGCTTTCTCGTTCTGCTTTTTCGGTGCGTCTCTTAATTCTCTCCCTCATTTCTTCTACTGTTTCATCCATCATTCTGATCACCTTGACGTTTTATCTACTGATGTTCACATGCGATACAAACAGCCCTGCTGATCTGCTCTGGTATAAGGGACCGGAGAGCTGCACGATCAGGGCTTGGCGGCATTCTCCATTTCCCATACCCTGGTGCAGGATCACAAATGGGGAATTTCCCCCAGAGGATACGGCTTCCACACCTCTTTTGAACAGGACCGAAGATTGTGGAAAAATATGGGATCGCTCCTCTGACATTCTCCACTATCCACCATTTAGGCCGGACTTCTGTTAGTATCCGAAGTGTGGCAAGAGTCAAGGAATGATCCGGTTCTTTGTGCGTTCCACCATTACAGGACCAGCTTTTAGGGAGGCTCCTTTTTGAATATTCCGTGCAGGGAGGAGAGGCCCAT
>CAZRYL010000094.1:0-3095 GCA_964604285.1 uncultured Methanotrichaceae archaeon | reverse complement strand
ATGCATCGTAGCATCCAAGCCACTCACGATGAGATATCTCCTGTGATATGCCATACCCAAAGTTGTTGCCATTCCTGCCCCACTCGGTGCTGTGCATTGTGAGAACGAATGGAAGGCCATGATCTTTCTTTATGCGAGATAAGGCCAGCACGGGGTGCCAGTCATGTCCGTGCAGTATGTCAAAGCTCCCGAAGATTTTTTTCACGGCACCGAAGCGATCATAGAGGGCATCACACATCCGATCCATCTGAGCAAGAATGTCGCCGGAACTGTCGGCATCAACCCTCTGGTAGTGGACGCCATTGATCTTATCATACGACTCAAAGTCGCCCCTCCGCGTAAAAATATGTACCTCATGCCCTCTTCTGGCAAGTGCCTCGGACAGCTCTGAGACATGAGGCGCTACACCTCCCACCTTTATTGAGTACAGGCTCTCCCAGGAGAACATTCCAATTCGCATCTCTTCTCCAATTTAGCACAAATATTTACAGCTATTAGCTTCCATTCATTACATGATCAATCGATATGTGGCTTTTAGAATATTTTCCATATCCAAATCCACGCTTAATGAAATTCATGGGCAGTTAAATAAACATTTTGCTACACTTAATAGGACTGATAATTGATTAACCTTTCGGCGTTCACAGTTCTGCGCGAAGCTCTGCAGCCGCCTGCTCAGGAGGAACTGAGTTGATGTAGATGCCCGTGCCCTTCTCGAAGCCCGCTATCTTGGAGAGGGAAGGCTGGATCCTGATGTTGAGATGGTAATCAGATGCAAGCTGGTAGATCATGTAATTGTAAGGCGGGTCGTTGAGGAGAGATCTGATTCGTCTCAAGGCATTGCTCAGTATGGCCGCCAGATCCCTTCGATCCTGATTATCCATCTGGGCCAGATTGCTCATGTGTCTGCGAGGCAAGATCCACGTCTCGTATGGCACTTGTGAATAAAAGGGGGCTATGAGTATCCAGCCGTCGTTCTGGGCTACAAGCCTGCTGGATGCCCGCTCCCTCTCGGCAATGTTGCAAAAGAGGCAAAAAGTGGCAGAAGAGATCGCCTCCAGCTCTCTCTTGATCAGAGGCGGCGTGATGGGCAGGGCGACTAACTGTGAATGAGTGTGTGAGAGGGACGCCCCGGCCTCCTTGCCCCAGTTCTTGAAGATCGACACATAGTTTACGCCGTCAAGACCGCAGTAATAAGCATAACGATCCTGGTAGGCCTTCAAGAGCAGTTCCATATGCTCTTGGCTGAAGTCTGCTGGATTATCGTTGTGCTGAGGAGAATCCACTATCACCTCGTGGTTCCCGTGCCCTGGAAGAGCTATCCACTCAGTCGTGGGAGGAGAGGGGCTCGGCACCATGGCAGCGAAGCGATTGGGAAAGACCCTCATCTTCCAGCCGCGAACCTTCTGCGAGCCTTCTACAAGAACACCCAGATCAGTGTAAACTGCAATGCTTTGCGGAGTCATATCCTCGTTGCCCGGACAAAAAGGGCAGCTTTTTTCATCCGTTGCATGGGGTTTTGCTGTCCGGAAATCCGAGGGCCTCTTCCTGCGCTCGGCTGCAATGATGCAGTACTCATCCAGAAAGTAATGCTTTCGTATCTCCGGCATCAAGCCACTTCCTTGTAGATCTCCAGAGTCCTTTTTGCTGCCCTTTGCCATGTGAACTCTTCCAAGACCCTCGCTCTGGCGTTCTTTCCCCAGGCCTTCAGCCTCTCTGGATCCTCCAGCGCCAGATTGATGCCCCAGGCAATATCTGCTGGATCCCTTGCATTTACGTGAACGCCTGTGGGCCTTTCAGCCGCCGGGTTCCATACGATCTCTCTCAAACCGCTGGTTCCGGCCGCACCTACAACAGATGCCCGGCCCATGGCTGCCGCCTCGAGAGCCACAATGCCGAAGGGCTCGTAGATGCTTGGGAAAACACAAAGATCAGCAAGGGCGTAATGGTACATCTTATCATCAGCGTCAAGAAAGTCCGTGACCAAAGTGATGCCTCCAAGCCGCTTCGCCTCTTCGCTTGCCCAGCATTCCAGGCTGCCCTTACCTACAACCAGCAGCTTCACCTTATGGTTCTCTGCCCGGATCCTCGAGATGGCATGGAATAGCTGCACTACGCCTTTGACGGGCTCCAGCCGACCCATGAAGAGCACAATAGTGTCATCCCTTGTGAAGCCGTATTTTTCTCTCAGAGTCTCCAGACGCACTGGATCGACTCGATCCGGATCGAAAAATTCGGCATCAACACCATGGTAGCAAACGTCTATCTTTTCTTCTGGAACTCCAAGGTCCATGAGCTGTCGCTTCATTGCCTCGGATACCGTTATGATCCTGTCTGCCACCTCAGCCCCCCTCTTTTCCAAAGCTACGAGCTGGTGGTTGGGATTTTCAGACCGCCCCACCTCAAGGCCATGGACGTGGTAGATGACTGGATTGCCTTTTCTCTTAATTGCCATGGCTCCAGGCAGGCCGAGCCAGTCATGGGCTACGCAAAGATCGAATGGCCCCGTCTCCATGAATCTGGATGCAGCAAGCTGGTTTAGGCTGAAAAGGTCCATAAGAAAGTTCAGGCCATCGCCCCATGACAGGCTATCGGATGAGAGGAATATTTCCAGTCCGTCTCTGATAGGAACTGGGATCTCCCTGAATACCTCCACACCATTCATCATCTCATGCCTCTTGAGCTCTTCACTCCCGAGGGTGAAGACCGATACTCGTTCTCCTAAAGATGTCATCTCTCTGGAGATCTCATCCACGTAAACCCCAAGGCCGCCGAAGATCCTGGGTGGAAACTCGATGCTAAAATATGCTATTCTCATTTGAGCCCCACATTAATTGAAGATCACACCACCAAATTCTTGTAATACTCCAGAACTGGTTCCTTCCAACTGAATTGCTTTGCCAGGGAGAATGATTCTTCGCAGAGCAGTCGGTACTTGACCTCGTCCTCTATATAGGTCCATGTGAAGTAATCCATGGCCAGAGCATAGTCCAAGACCGTCTCCTGGCGCTGGGCCTCCACATTGTCCACAATCACCACTCCACCGAGGCCCGGCACACGGCGCTTGATCTTCTTCAGAGCATCGCTGTAGCCAG
>CAZRYL010000093.1:0-3144 GCA_964604285.1 uncultured Methanotrichaceae archaeon | reverse complement strand
ACCAGTAGAACAGGTTTGCTACGAATTAACATATAAGAGTATACAAGCGGACTTTATTACAAGGCACAAAGGAGAAAAGGAACAAAGAAAATAAGCTTACAAACCTTTGTTTCTTCCAATCTTTGTTTCTTGTAATTAAAAATTTCGATTCTGGCTTGCCCAGATTAGGAGCTGCACATGATCGATTTTGAACGAGACCAGGAACAAAAGATGCTGACCGATGCCATCCACCGACTGGCGGAAGAGCGCATACGGAAAGTGTTTAGAGAGGCAGACGAAGAAGGCGAACTGCCTGCCGATGTCATTCAAGCAGGCTGGGAAATGGGCGTTTTGCCCACCAGTATCCCGGAAGCATACGGTGGCTTTGGTGAATACTCAGTCATGACGGGCGCTCTGGCCGCCGAAGAATTTGCCTTTGGCGATCTGGCCACAGCGCTGACCATTATGACGCCCAATTTAGTGGCGATACCGGTCATGCTGGCGGGCACCGAGGCACAGAAAGAAGCGCAGCTGCCTCTCTTCTGCGAAGAGAAACCGCCCCAAGTCACCGCCGCCCTCACCGAACCCGTCATCCAGTTTGACCCCAGACAGTTAAAGACAACGGCCGTTCTCGATAACGAAGATTACGTGCTCAACGGCAGCAAAAGCTTCGTCCCCCTGGCCGCCGGCGCTGAAACCTTCCTCATCTATGCCAACGAAAATGGCACAACTCAGGCTTTCTTCGTTCCCGCCGACGCTGAGGGAGTGGCAGTGCTAGACCGGGAAAAGCTGATGGGGGTGCACGCCCTGCCCACGTATCAAGTGAAGCTGGACAACGTGCGCATCTCCGCCGTTAACAAGTTGGGCGGCAGCGCAGGCATCGACTTTGGCTTGATTCTCAATCACAGCCGCGTGGCCTTAGGGGCGCTCGCCGTCGGCATGGCCAAAGGCGCTTTGGAATACGCCACAGCGTACACCAAGCAGCGCGTGCAGTTCGGTGAACCGGTAGCTCACCGCCAGAGCATCGCCTTCATGCTGGCCGAAATGGCCATGGACATCGACGGCGGGCGGTTGCTGGTGTGGGAAGCCGCCTGGCAGATCGACAAAGGCAGCGACGCCACCCAGGCTGCCACCGTCATGAAATATTACATCGACGATATGGTCCTGACCGTTTGTGACCGCGCCTTGCAAGCCCTGGGCGGCTATGGCTACATCCGCGAATATCCGGTCGAACTGTGGCTGCGCAATGCCCGCGCCTTCGCCTCGTTTGACGGCATGGCGATAGTCTAAATCCGTAAGTCGTAAACCGTAAGCCGTGAACCGATAACCGAATACGGATAACGGATAACGGATAACGGAATACGGACAGAATGGAGACAAAAATGATTGATTTTGAAATTCCAGAAAAAATCACCAATGAACTACAAATGGCCAAAATGGTGGCCGAATCGATAATGCGGCAGTATTCCCGTTACTATGATGAGCATGAACATGAACGACCCGTAGAATACATCAACATGATGTGGCCCATCATGCGTGAGCAGTACAAACGGCGCACCGAAAAATTGCAGCTCAACGGCAACGGCAGCGGTCCCCAGAAAAAAGAAGGACCGGACTACAGCATCGTGCGCCTGATTTTTATGATTGAAATGCTCAGTTGGGGCGATGCCGGCCAATATCTGTGCACGCCGGATCCGGCCCTGGGTGGGGCGGCTCTGGAAGCCGTAGGCACCAAAGAGCAAAAGATTCGCATCCTGGGTAAGTTTGGCGAAGGCGACCCTAAATGGGGCGCCATGGCTATGACGGAGTCGGACGCCGGTTCAGATACGAGCAATATCCGCACAACGGCCGTTTTCGATGAAGAGGCCAACGAATGGGTGTTAAACGGTGAGAAAATCTTCTGCACCAACGGCGGCCTGGCCCTGGATGAATCGGACGGCTTCGTCGTTGTCTGGGCTACGGTAGACCCCTCCGCCGGCCGCGCCGGCATGAAATCCTTCATCGTGGAATCCGGCTCTCCCGGCGTCAGCGTCACCAAAAAAGAGCACAAGCTGGGCATCCGCGTCAGCGACACTGTCTCCATCGTCTTCGACAACGCCCGCATTCCGGCCGACAACATACTGGGCAGCGCCGAAGTCACCCCCAAAGATGGTTCCACCAAAGGCTTCAAAGGGGCTATGGCTACTTTCGACGCCAGCCGTCCGGCTGTGGCCGCCAGCGCCATGGGCATCTGCCGCGCCGCTCTGGAATTCAGCCGCGACAAGCTCAAAGAAGAAGGCATCGAAGTTGACTACACCAAACCCAAAAACCAGATGAGTGCCATCGAACGAGATCTGCTGGAAATGGAAGCGCGGCACAAAGCGGCCTGGCTGCTCACCCTGCGCTCTGTGGCGCTCATGGCCCACGGCAAGCCCAATCGCCTGGAAGCCAGCATGTGTAAAGCGCGGGCCGGCGAAACCGTCACCTGGGTCACGCAAAAAGCGGTTGAACTGCTGGGGCCAATGGGCTACACTCGTGAATGGCTCACCGAAAAATGGATGCGCGACGCCAAAATCAACGACATCTACGAAGGCACCAAGCAAATCAACACCCTCATCGTCGCCCGCAGTATTCTTGGCTACTCAAGACGCGAATTAAAATAGATTCTTTTTGAGATTGGTTGATTAGAGATTAGAGATTGGAGCTGCATTAAGCTTCTCATCTCCAGTCTCCAATCTCCAATCTCCTCAACTCAAACAGGAGAAACCCCTATGACCTACCGCATTGACAAAGTTGGCATTGTCGGGGCCGGCACGATGGGCGGCGGCATCGCGGCTCATCTGGCAAATATCGGCATTCCGGTGGTGCTGCTGGATATTCCCACGCCCAATCTGAGCGACGAGGAGAAAGACGATCCCCAGGCGCGAAACCGGCTGGTGCAAAGCCTGTACGACCGCATGGTGAAGGCCAAACCGGCCAATCTGGCCCGCGCTGACCGGGGCGACCTCATTACCATCGGCAACACGGCAGACGATTTTGAGCTTCTGGCCGACTGTGATTGGGTGGTTGAGGTGATCATTGAGCGGTTGGAACCCAAGCAGGCGCTCATGGAAAGGCTGGAAGCGGTGTGTAAACCAACGGCAATCATTTCTCTTTTATAGCGCCGCAAAGCGGCGTCCACCTAAC
>CAZRYL010000092.1:0-3225 GCA_964604285.1 uncultured Methanotrichaceae archaeon | reverse complement strand
GGTCCTTGTGGTTTGAGAAGGTATACAATTTATAACTTGTGTTATGCTGCACTAGAGAGCTCATGGTTGCCCACGACGAACAGACCAATTATTACCGTGCTCCAGCCTCAGACTGGCATCCCTGCTCCAGCGTTCGACTGGGTGTAATTCATGACGAGTCTGGCCAGGAGGTCTGGTGGACTGTAAACTTCGCGGGCAGTTCTAAGTCGCCATCTGAGGAGACATCGGGCACCAACACCAACCAGGCGTTGTACGAGATCGATCCTGGAATCTCCTCCGGAGAGTCTATTGCCGCAGTGGAAAAGGTCCTTTGGAATGGAGAGGATGTAACTGCCGAGCACACACTACTGTACGAAGGTGGCAGGATTCGCACCGGCCCAGGCGTGGATATCACCATCCGCTATCATCCTGGAGCGCAAGTGCGGATTCGCGAGAATTCGGAGATGGAGATAAAAAAGCCAACGATCATAAAGGACAACATCAGGGTGATCAATTCCCGTCTCATTAACGGCATACTGGACTTCTGGGGATGGAGCGAGAAATCAAAGGCGGAAAAGAAGTTCGAGTTTGAGACTGATACAGCGGTGACAAGCATCAAGGGAACTCAATTTACCCTGGCGTACAGCATGGGCAAGACAACTCTCCAGGTGTTTGAGGGCGAAGTTGAGTTCATGGATAAGTTCACCGGAGACGTGATAAAAGTTCGTGCTGGGGAGTCGGTGGTCTCTGGAGGAAGCCCGGAAGAGATCCAGAGCACGCCTGCGGGTGAAAACCTGGCCCTGGGCAAGGAGGCATCTCAGAGCAGCACTGCTGTGGAATGGGGCGGCAAATGGGATGCCTCACGCGGTGTGGATGGTGTGAAGACCGGGAACCTGTTCGAGGGAGGATTTCACACCGACAATGAGCAAAATCCCTGGTGGCAGGTGGACCTGGGATCGATTTATGAGATAGCCGAGGTCCGGATCTACAACCGTCAGGACTGCTGCAGCGATCGGGCAAAGACCATTGAAGTTCTCCTCTCAGAGGATGGCGAGAGCTGGAGAAATGTCTACTCTCACAATAAAAGTACCTTTGGCGGAGCTGATGGAAACTATCTTTGCGTAAATGTAGATGGGCAGACGGCCAGGTATGTTCGCGTTCAGCTACAAGAGAAGAACTGGCTGCACCTGGACGAGGTGGAGGTCTACGCCAGGGGCGGTGTCAGGAATGAAACGGGCGCCGAGCCGACTGGAACGAACGTTGGCTGGAATGAGGGCGGCTCTTTAAATCCAGAGGGCTCAAGCCAGGAAGGGTTGAACAAGGATATCCTGGGGCAATGGACGATCTACTCCGGCGGCCAGGTAGGAACGCCCGAGGAGTGGGATGCCCGCTACCGCGGAACCCTTTCACTCTCGTCATGGGAGGGAACGTACCAGGGGACGGTAATGTATGACATTTACCAGACCAAGGAAGAGCTGACGGAGGTAACCTACCAGGATGGCGTGTTGAGATTTACCCGTCCACCCTTCCTGGGCAGGTATGTTCCCCAGTTCTTTGAGGCCAAGGTAGAAGGCGAGAGGATGGAGGGCACATTCTCCGAGGAGGGCGATTTGAGCCATTGGAGATGGTGGGGGACTCTGGATAGCAGATCGAACGGGGAGATACAGCTCTTCCTGTGAGTCTGCCATACGTATATATCTCTGGCAAAAAGAATATAGATTTGAAGTTCAATTAGCGTAAGGATTCTGTCAAAGAGATCCGCTGGTGTCTTATGTCCCAGCTCAGAGAAGAGCTTAAAAAGAATGCGAAGGATGCCGTCCATCCGCGCGAGGGAGCCTGCGGCATCTGCCACGCTGTAGCAGAGGAGGTCTGCCGTGCCGGTGGCCGCATCGTGGCCTACGAGCGGCCGGGCGGCATCCTGGCGCACATATTCGATGATCAGGACAACGTCATTGGCGAAGGCTTCGGCGTTGTCTGGTCGCCTGCCGTGCTCGCAGCTGAGATCGATGCTGGTCTGATCCCAGAAGAGATAGCAGAGACGCTAAAGAAAGAGGGCATCAATACCCCTGAGGATATCGAGCTCACTGCCAGGCTGCAGGGATACGGCCGCGTCTTGACCGCGGCCGCCCTGGCGCTCGTAGCCGTCAAGGAGATGGGCGGAAGGACGCTGATCAAGAGAAAGGGCCTGGGGGTCGTCGCAACCTTCCTGGACAAAGATGGCAGGGTGATTGCTGAGTCGCCACCATCCTACTGTCCCACCTGCGCTGTCGCCATCGGAGCGGCCCGAACGCCCATGCTTGCAGAGCAGATCAAAGCCGCCCTGAAGGACAAGCCCAACACAGGCCGGAAGAAGTTCGAGGAAGGGATCGAGAACCGCTATGTGGTCAAGGGTGGGCACGTCAAGGTCACTTTAGCGAAAGGAGACGAGATCCTCGCCCGCAGCGTCAGAGGCTGCTGCATGGCCTACGGAACTGCAAAGGCAGAGATCGTCGCGGGGCTCGTGCCCGAGGCCAGTGCAGAGCTCTTCAAGACCTACTGTAACCTCTGCCCCTTCAAGCATTGCTGGATGGAGAAGTCCATGGGTGCGACCGGAAACATAATCCTCCACCGCTTAAGCGAGCTTGGGACTGAGATTGAGATTACAGCTGAGGGTGGGATCGTGGCCAGGGTTCCGGGACAGGAGGTCGAGGGCCGCGGCACTTTGTGCTCCCTGTCGGCGCTCACGAACTTGCTGCTGAGGGGAGATGCCCAGAAGCTGCTTAAGCCCTCTGGAACGAAGAAGTGGGAGAGCGAAGATTGATCTCTGCTGGCCCATAAAAGAAGATACGCATGAGAAAGCTGGATTCTATGTTTCGGACTTTTGGCTCGTGGTCTGTGAATTTTTTCCTCTTAATATCAGAAACATTTTTAAGTCAAACAGCGCACCCCGCAGCGAGCTGCGGGGCATGTTCGCGCTGTTTATAATCAGCCGAAATACAGCAAATTCATCTGCTTATAGCCTTCCTTCTCTTCAGGGGTTCCCTGTGTTTCAACATAATTGCGTATCGTGTCCGCAATCACACCATCACCAACTGTTCCGATGTATCCTCAGTCACTCCAAAATTCGCCTCCCCAAAGTTGTTTCTTTACTTCAGGGAATTTCTTGAAAAACTCTCTTGCTGTTATGCTTTTTACTATTTGCATCACTTTTGAACCTAAGCTCCTCATAAATTAGGCATATTAAATAATAATCGCTATCAATGACCG
>CAZRYL010000091.1:0-3406 GCA_964604285.1 uncultured Methanotrichaceae archaeon | reverse complement strand
TAAAACTGTTACATTTATATTATATAAATCTATCCTTTAAAAATCGAATAAAAATAACGGCATACTTGAGATAGAAAATCATCCTTCAAAATTAAATACGATGACCCGTTAAAGGAAATGCCATGTCCTTCTATCTGGAGCATCCTCTTCTCAAAGCTCAGACTGTCGAGAAGAGGCTCTTCCAGTTGGACCTGGCAGCGAATGCCCTCAAGGCATCAAGCTTGATCGTTGTGCCAACGGGCCTTGGCAAAACAGTGATCGCCCTACTGGTGTTGCTTGCACGACTGGATCTTGGCAAGGTGCTTTTTCTCGCTCCCACCAAGCCCTTGGTGGAGCAGCATGCTTCTTTTCTTCGACGAGTTCTAAGAGACGAATCAATGGTTTTCTTATTGACAGGCGAGTCTCCTCCGAGTACGCGAGCAGAATCCTGGAAGAATGCCCGCATAGTCGTGTCCACGCCCCAGGTGATCGAAAACGATCTCCTCTCCCGGAGGATTGACCTGGAGGATGTATCGCTTGTCATCTTCGATGAAGCCCACAGAGGAGTGGGCAACTATGCTTACGTTTACATAGCAGGGCGCTATGCTCGCGAGGCAGAAAGACCCCTCGTATTGGGCATCACCGCAAGTCCTGGCAGCCAGCCTGAGAGGATAGCTGAGATCTGCACAAATCTTGGGATCGAGAATATCCAGACCAAGTCCGAAGGCGATCCGGATGTGGCTCCTTTTGTTCACCAGCGGGAGATCGAGTGGGTGAGGCTTACAGTTCCCGAGGAGCTATTGAAGATCAAGACGGCAATCGAGGAGGTGCTGAAGAGCCGCATAGACGACCTGAACCTTTTGGGGGTCTCGCAGGTCAGGATCGACTCTAAAGCGTCGAAAAAAGAGCTTCTTGCGCTCCAGGCTGCCCTCGTCTCATCAGCCAAGAGGCAGGCAAATCATGCGACCTTCAAGGGAATCTCTGTTATGGCAGAGATTTTAAAGCTGCAGCATGCGGTCGAACTGGCAGAGACTCAAGGAACGAGCGCTCTTCTCAGATATTTCCAGAGGCTTGAGGGCGAGGCTCTCTCCAAAAGCGGCTCCAAGGCCTCAAGAAGGATCATGCAGGACCCGAAGTTCAGGCAGGCCATGGCCGCCTTGCAGCAGATGACTGTGGAGCACCCCAAGCCCGCAGCAGTAAAGAAGATCCTGCAAGATCAGATCGAGGCAAAGCCCGACTCGCGCATCATGGTCTTTACTAACTACCGGGATACTGCATCTGCATTGCTCAAGATGCTGAAAGGCGATCCTCTCATCAGAGCAGTGCGGTTCGTGGGCCAGTCCAGTCGCGAGGACGATGAGGGTTTGAGCCAGAAGAAGCAGGCAGAGATACTTCAAAGGTTTCGCTCTGGCGATTTCAACGTCCTCATCGCCACGTCTGTAGGTGAAGAGGGAATCGACATACCTTCAACTGATCTAGTGCTATTTTATGAGCCTGTGCCTTCCGAGATCCGCAGCATTCAGCGCAAGGGCAGGACGGGCAGGGCCAGGGCTGGAAGGGTAGTGGTGTTGATCGCCAAGGGCACTCGCGACGAAGCGTATTACTGGATCTCGGATAGAAAAGAAAAAACAATGCAAAGGCAGATGCGAGGCCTGAGCGCCAACGCTTTTGAATCGCGAACAAGGGAGCCCTCTTTGCGGCAGATGCAGATCAACGAGGTTTCGAACAGTTTTGAAAATCCTGCCAAAGAGAAGGTCGAGGGCCTGGGAAGCATTTTGGTCGACCCGCGTGAGAGGGAGATGGGCAAGCTCCTGGAGGCCCGCGGGCTTTCGATCACCCTGAAAAACCTTGATGTTGGGGACTATGTGATAAGCGATCGCGTGGCAGTCGAGCGCAAGACTGCCCAGGACTTCGTTGCATCTGTGATCGACCCTGAGAGGAATTTATTCCGGCAGATCTCAGATCTGTCCAGGGCTTATGATCGACCTGTCCTGATCCTGGAGGGCAGAGACCTTTACAGCAGAGCTGTAAGCCCCAATTCCATCCGGGGCGCGTTGGCGGCGGTGGCAGTGGACTGGGGCCTTCCCATCATCCCCACGGATGATCAGGAGGAGACCGCTTCTATCATCGCCATGCTTTCGGCCAGAGAGCATAGAGAGGGTCGGGAGCCTAAAGTCCACGGCCATAAGACAGCTCGGACCCTTGCAGAGCAGCAGGAGTACTTGATATCTGCCATACCGAGCGTCGGGCCAGCTGTGGCCAGGAATCTTCTCAAGCATTTCGGATCCATCGAGAGGATCATGACCGCATCCGAGGCGGAACTGCAACAGGTGGAAAAGGTAGGTCCCAAGATCGCCGAAAGGATTCGCGAGCTGGTGGGCGGAGAGTACAAAGGGTGACCTCCTCCCCGCCCCGGGATGAGTTAAAAAGGGGAGGAGGTCTCCAGGGTCTAATTGCTTAGTCGTTTATGCCTTGGCAGTTGTGTTGGCTGAGAGCAGGCTCAGGTAGTAACTGTCAGGCACGCCTTCCAGCCTTCCGTCTTTTACCAGTGGCGGATAGATGAATACGCCGTGCTCATCCAGGTTGTAGTTCAGCCCAAGGAACTTCTGAAGGTATTCCCTGTGCAGCTCTTCGGGGTCAAGATCTCCGACTTTGTCTTTGTGGAAGATCTTTGCCAGGTATGCAGCTCCAATCAAGCCCTTGCTAGCATCGTTTCTCATGTTGCCGCTTATGATGTAGACGTGGCCGTTCTTCACTGCTGTCAGGTTGGAGTACTCCGGACGGCTTTGGAATGCTTCAAGCGCTTTCTTCATGCCGGTCGGGTCGTCTGCCTCATATCCGCTTGGAGGGTCCATAAGCACTCCGCTATATGTTGTGGCCACCACCAGAAGTATGATGTAGTCCGGGTCCTGCTCTATTACCCACTCGGGATCGACCTCAATCCTGTAAGATGATTTGAGGAAGTCTGGAAGGTCTGCTGCAATTGTTTTTCCTCCGGCTAAAGAGACCATGTTGCTCAGGGTGTCGATCTTGGCGAAGGTGTATATTGTCTTCTTATCGGCGTCGGGATAAGCGGCAACCAAGACTCGCGGTTTTTCACCGTCTGGGATCTTCTCTGTAAGAGATTTGATCTTGTTTATGGAGCCAATGTGCCACTGGATGTATTCTTCTGCTTCATCTCTGGCATTCATGATATATCCCAGCTTATTCACGCCGTCTGTGAAGGCAGATGTCTCTGGGCTGAGCAGGTCTGGGTAGTACAGGCCTGCAAATACCACGGACACACCTGGAAGGTTCTTTTGTTTCTCAGAGGTCACATTGGAAAAGGTCAATAGGACATCCGGATCCAGGCTTAGGATCTTTTCGTAGTCCGGGTCCTTGTACATGGCACCGACGTTTGTCTTCCGGGAAAGCTCTGGAAACTCGG
>CAZRYL010000090.1:0-3836 GCA_964604285.1 uncultured Methanotrichaceae archaeon | reverse complement strand
TAATGTAGAGGTTGGTGATGTACACCAACCACTGAAGAAGACGCATCTTCTTCTCAGGCGTCCCAAACCAGTCCTCAGCTTTTCGCTCAAACCAGTTCGACATCTTGCGACTTTCAAGCAGAAGCCCGGGCAGCAGCTTCTGCAGCTTTAGCTGCTTCTTTCTTGGCCTCTTCTTCTGCGACGCGCCTCTGGGACTTGCCCTTCAGCATCTTCAGCTTGACCACGTTGTCCCTTTCCATCTCCTCCAAGGCCATGCCGATGAACTTGATGGTGTCCTTGATATCGGGAATCACCTTGAACTCCAGAGCATTGACACGCCTCTTCGTGCTGTCGATATCCTCGACCAGCCGGATAAGGGCTGTCTCTACCTCTGCAGCCAGGATGATCTTGTCCACCAGTGTCTCGTAGCTCTCGGCAGCCTCATCGATGGCTGAACTGGTCCCTATGATGCCGTAGCCACGCTCGTACATCTTCTTTTGCACTGCATCAGCAGTGATCTTTGGAACCACTACACCCATGATGTTCCTGGATTCAAGCTGGATGGCTGGCTCTTTTTGCAGGGAATATGCCACGCTGTTTATGGCGACCGTCCCTTCAATTGCCATGGCCATGTGTAGCCTCTGCTCAGCTTTGAGCAGAGACTCGACCAGCTCCTTCCTGACCGTCTTGGCCTTGTTTAGCACCTCGAAGAATTCGATCATGAGGCCGTCGCGCTTCATCTTGAGGAGCGAGTGACCGGTTTGTGCGACCTTCATCCTTCTCTTGAGGGCGATCAGCACTGCCCTGGTCGGTTTTGTTCCTCTAATTACGGCCATGATCTCACTTCTTCGCTGTTCCGGCGTACTTGGGATGGTACTGTTTGATGTATTTATCGTCAATCCTGGTGAGCATGGACTCAGGCAGATCCGCCAGAAGCTCCCATCCGATCTGAAGAGTCTCGAAGATGGACCTATCCTCATCCCTGCCCTGGTTGACGAATTTCTTCTCGAACTTGTCGGCGAACTCAAGTACCAGTTTATCGCGCTCGGAGAGAGCCTCCTTGCCGACAATGGCTGCGAGACCGCGCAGATCGTTGCCCTCTGCATAGTAAGCGTAAAGCTGATCTGACACGGCCCTGTGATCCTCGCGAGTGTGACCCTTGCCGATTCCTGAGTTCATAAGACGGGATAGAGAGGGGCGAATATCGATAGGCGGATAAATGCCCTTTCTGTGCAGCTCCCTGGAAACTATGATCTGACCCTCGGTGATGTAGCCAGACAGATCCGGTATGGGATGAGTAATGTCATCACCAGGCATGGTCAGGATGGGGAACTGAGTAATGGAACCCTTCTTGCCCCTGATGATCCCTGCACGCTCATACTGGATGGCCAGGTCAGTGTACATGTATCCCGGATAGCCACGCCTTCCGGGCACTTCTTCACGAGCTGCTCCCATCTGGCGAAGCGATTCGCAATAGTTGGTCATGTCCGTATAGATGATGAGCACGTGCATGTCCAGATCGAACGCAAGATACTCAGCCGTGGTCAGGCCAAGCCTGGGAGTCAGAATCCTCTCCACAGCAGGGTCGTCGGCCAGGTTAAGGAACACGACTGCCCTCTCCAGGGCTCCTGTCCTCTCGAAATCTGCCAGGAAGTGCTGGGCCTCTTCGTTGGTAATGCCCATGGCGCAAAAGATTACTGCGAAGGACTCAGCTTCACCCAATGCCTTGGCTTGTCTTGCAATCTGCAGTGCAACGTCATTGTGTGGAAGACCCGCGCCCGAGAAGATGGGCAGCTTCTGGCCTCGCACCAGGGTGTTTGTGCCATCGATAGTCGAAATTCCTGTTTGAATGAAAGCTCTGGGCTTCTCACGTGATGCGGGGTTGATTGCAGCTCCTGCGATGCCCCTCATCACTTCAGGAACTATTTCGGGCCCGCCATCTCTCGGCCTTCCGGATCCAGACAGGACACGCCCGACGATCGCCGGTGACAGAGGCATCTTGATGACGTCTCCAGTGAACTTGACTGCGCTTTCCTTGGAGAGGCCGCCGGTTCCCTCGAATACCTGAACGACCACGATCTCATCGGATGTATCCAGCACCTGTCCCCTCTTCAACTCTCCGCCGGTCCTGATCTCGACCAGCTCATTGTAGCCAACGGGCTCGGTCTTCTCAACGAAGATCAGAGGTCCTTTGATCTCAGTAATAGTCTTGTATTCTTTGGTCATTTTGATCCCTCCTCACTTCAACCCCTTGAAATCGGCATCCATCTGCGCCATAACCTTCTGCAGAACTGGCTCATACTCAGCTTCCAGCCTCACCTTGGCCAGAGCATCCTTGGATGGGACTGACTTGATCTGCTCCACTGATATGCCCCTCTGCAGAGCCTCAACGGCATAGTCCCTATACTTCAGGATAGCTGCAAGCAATTCGAATTGCTTCTTGTATGGACAGAATGTATCGACCGGGTGCATGGCACTCTGAGCCAGCCAGAAGTTGATGATCATCCTGGCCACTTCCAGCGTGATCTGCTGATCTTCGGGAAGGGCATCTGAACCGACGAGCATCACGATCTCTTCCAGCTCGGCATTCTCCTGCAATATGGCCATAGCGCGTCTCTTGTTCTTGTTCCAGTCGGGATTGACGTTCTCCACGAACCAGGGCTCCAAGTCCTTGTCGTACAGAGAATACGAATCCAGCCAGTTGATGGATGGGAAGTGCCGCCTCTGCGTCAGCTTGGAATCCAAGGCCCAGAACACCTTGACCATTCTCAGTGTATTCTGTGTGACAGGTTCTGTGAAGTCACCGCCAGGCGGGGATACGGCACCGACAACGCTAACTGAGCCCTGGCCTCCGCCAAGTATGTCAGCACGCCCAGCACGCTCATAGAAGTCTGCAAGACGAGCACCAAGGTATGCAGGATAACCCTCTTCACCAGGCATCTCTTCCAGACGGGAGGCGAGCTCTCTCATGGCCTCTGCCCACCTTGAGGTGGAGTCTGCGGTCATCATAACGTCGTAGCCCATGTCACGGTAATACTCGGAGACGGTCATTCCAGTGTAGATAGATGCCTCACGAGCAGCCACAGGCATGTTCGATGTATTTGCGAAGACTATAGACCTCTCCATCAGGGGCCTGCCTGTTCTGGGGTCGACCAGCTCTGGGAACTCATGCAGCAGATCTGCCATCTCGTTTCCACGCTCACCGCAGCCGACGTAAACTACGATATCCACATCTGCCCACTTAGAGAGGGTCTGCTGCATCACAGTCTTGCCCGTACCGAATCCGCCGGGGATTGCTGCAGTTCCGCCCTTGGCCAGGGAGAAGAAACCATCAATGACCCTCTGTCCAGTCCTCAGGGGAATTGTAGGAGCCAGCTTCTTGATCGTTGGCCTTGCCTGCCTGACAGGCCACTTCTGCAGCATATTGAGCTGTGTGCCATCTTCCAGGACAGCAACAGTCTCTTCAACTGTGAAGTTGCCGGAGTGTATCTCCTTGATGGTCCCGCCTTTGGATCTGGGTGGCACCATGATCTTGTGCTTGATGAGCAATTGCTCCTGTACTTCTCCAATGGTCTGACCGGGCTTGACCACGTCGCCCTTTTTCACAACTGGGTTGAACTCCCACTTCTTCTTGTGATCGATGCCATCTACGAAGAGACCCCTGCTGATGAAATCTCCCGATGCCTCGGCAAGCTTAGTCAGAGGCCTCTGAATCCCGTCGTAAATGGAGGTCAGAATACCCGGACCCAGCTGCGCTACAAGTGGAGCTCCAGTCTCCTTCACGGGCTCGCCTGGTCTGACGCCGCCCGTATCCTCGTATACCTGAATAACATGTTTATTTCCGGAAATGCCGATGA
>CAZRYL010000089.1:0-3935 GCA_964604285.1 uncultured Methanotrichaceae archaeon | reverse complement strand
AAGAATATTCAGACTGGGAGGGAAACAGAACAGAAAAGTTAATTTTTATCTGCCAGGACGGGCAAATATTGCAATTTAGGGGTGATGGCCGGAATAAGATTTCAGTCAAACTGGCTGATATCATTAGAACTCTCGCCAGAAACGGCAATAGCCTGGCTTCTGTCTCGGTCGTAGCACACAATCACAAATGGCCCGATGACTTTTCTGAGGAAGATAAAGCCTTATTTAGGACGCTCTGGCAATATGGCTTCCGGGGTAGATTTTTAGTTTATTATCCTGAGAAAGGCAGAATCAAGGAGCTCACGGATCCTGATTCATGACGTCTAGTCCGTCTGTATTCGAAAGGGCTAGGGGTGTGGATAGAACCCAGTTCATTATCCTTGTCAGCACCCAATCGAAAGCCAACTTCATATTCTTCACATGACCGGTATCTCCAGAGGCAGCCCGAAGGTATATCTGAATTAAATCTCCCGCTGCCAGGCCTCCGGCAATATCCTGTGTGAATGCGGTTGGATTGAGGTTGCCCGTTCCTTGTTCAGAACCTATCGGGCTCCCATTCTTATAAACTTGGCCCCATACTCCAGAGCCCTGCTCGCAGTTCATTAGCCAGACCACCCGCAGGCTTCCTTCATAGCTTTTGTTAATTTTAATTTCCTTCAGTTTTACCGGAGTTGTCGAGGTGGTTGTTTTTTCTGCATCATTAGAATTCTTCACATTTCCAGATGCTTGCATGGCTGCAGTCGCATACTCATGCTGTTCAAAGCCTTCTACTATCGCATCCAGGAATTCCGTTATGACTGGCGAGCCGGTGCCTTTATAGCTGATGTTGATCACCTTCCCAGCGTCAGCAGAATTGAATTCTATAAGTCCGGTACCCTCTCCACCTGGCTCGGGATAATCGACCCTGAACTGGCCCTGGGCGGGAGAAGTGGTTACCTCCGTCATATATTGAGAATCTGTTACGTTGTAGACGGTAACAGAGGATGGGAGTTCTTTCAGCGGAACCTCAAGAAGCTGGACCAGATATGGTGCAGAAGTCGGAATCGTCAGACCTGTTTCTTGTTTTTCAACCGGAGTTTCTTGGTCCGTGAATGGATTTCGCCGCCGATTTGCCCAACTTTGAAAGAATCTATTTGCCATTGTATCCTCTCCCTTGCTTCATAACGAAGCTATCGTAAACACATAAACCGTGCCAGAATCATATCTATATTTCCCCTTTAGCGATCCGGCGTTTAGGTCCAAAAAGAAGGCTAACTCTCCGTCTGCCATATCTTCTGTAGCAGGCTCTTCGGTTGGTGGCGTAAAGAAGAGCCTGCCATAGGAATCCACTCTTAGCGGCACAGAAAACGAAGAGCTCCCGCCTGGCATCCTGGCCACCAAAAATTGATCATTCTTGCGACCAATAAACCAGCTCGGCTGGGTTGACGAATCTTTGCCCGACATATCTCCAAATAAATTTGTCAGAATGCCGGTAAATTCATCATTCCCAATTTTTGTATGGATAAATCTACCAAACGGAATAGTTCCGTTCCCGTCTACTTCTACTGCGCATCCTCCAACCACAGCATCTTTATACGCCGTCCATATTTGTAGAACTTCCCAACCCCCATACGTTCCGAAATCTCCAATGGGATTATTACCTGGTATGGCTCTCCAAAGATTAACCCCCTGAACGCTTTCGCCAGGAATATTGTTATACCCCTGGATTTGGAGAGCAAATGCAAATTTGGAAATATCAATTCTGTTCCATTGTCCGGCCGTGGCGTCGTATTTTGCATTGGACACAATCCACAGGTCGCCGCCAATTTCGGCGATATTGGCGTGGGTATTCTGGACGGCCTCCGATTTGTCCACCACGCCATTTCCATCCTGGTCATATATGGCTTTGAGCATCAGGGCCGTTAGATCAACCCCTCCTCCGCTTCCGCCAGATATCTGCTTAATCCTCTGGTCATTCATGCGGATCTCTTCCCGCAGTTGCTGGATCAGCTCCATAATTCTTTCTTCGAATCCGCTCATTCATATGCCTCCAGTTTCAGATTGGCCAGGATGCCGGAGGTGGAGATAATATACTCGACAGCGATAATTTTCATTTCCCTCTCAACCCCTGCCTCATCCACTATTACCGCCTTTCCCCGTGGCTCAATAGGCTTCATATTCTCAAGAAAGACATTTCTGGCCACCCCGGTCAGTTTTTTCAGTTTTTTCTGAGCAAGCTGAGCATATCCCCAGGCAATAGCGTCTTCAATACTCTGGACCTCAGGCGCGGAGATTATTGCCTCTCTGATTCCGTATTTCGATATTGAATCATTATCCTGAAGAACGGCCACATAGTTTGAACCGAGGGAAATGATTCCGGCCTTGATATATATTCGGTTTGCAATACCGCTGGCATTTTCTTCGAGCTCGAAATCCTCGCAATGCTTTCCGACCCATAGCTTTGATATTACCTCGTTGGAGCGCAGAGAGAAAAAGAATTCACGAAAATTGTCGACGCCCCAACGAAAGGATGGCTCAAACTCTGAAAGCTTTTTCAGAGCCTCTTTGGCAGTGATTTTATCGGCGCTGAAGCTTTCCACTGAGCCTGTAGTTTCTATTATCTTCGCCTGATTGAATTTTATTGAGGTTTTCGGGGCCACCTGGTTTTCAACGATATCGGCGATGACCTCGCTAACCTTTTTATCAGCCCAGGAACCTGAAACCAGAACCCAGTCCAGCTGATCGAAATATCCAAAGCCCTGGTATCTCAACTCAGTGGTTTTTGAAGATTTCCTGGGAAGGTCATATATAAAGCCGGTATACCAGGGATCAGAGCTGAAAAAAGGATAAATATCAACACGGGTTCGATATCCAATCTCAAAAGGCGGTTTCTCTGTCAGGGTAAGCTCCATTGAACCGCAGCCAGATTCAAGGAGCTCGAAATCCACTTCCTCAACAAGATGAGAATAGGCATCACTGCCAAGCTCTCCGATTTTTTCATCAGTTGGATCATAGAAAATAAGCTTGAAACCAGGACCAGCCGGGATATAAAGGGGAACATAAATTCCAGGAGAATGCCCAGAAAAGCCGGCTTCCCTGAACCTCTTTCCGCCCCGGAAATACATCAGATGTATGCCTCCGAGTAGGCGATTTCAGCCAAACAATCCCCGCCCGTGATTTCTATAGTGTTCTCTCCGGGCTGAAGCACGGGAAATAAGCCGGAGAATAACCGAATCATATCTTCTCCATTAAGCTTGACTGTGCCGTAATATGAATCTATTTCCAGAATATCACCAGTCTCAAGCGGTGCGGAGAATTGGCAGGAACGGTCATTCACATTGATTGTCAGGCTTGAAGCTGCTTCCCCCATCGTGAATATCATTTTCGGATATGTGGCCGCTGTTCCGCCGATTTCATGCGATGATATTGGTTTTTCGCCCCCCCAGGCAATTACATTGCTCTGTTCATACCAGCTCTTGGCCGCCATTTCGCCGATATTCTGATTCGCCGCCTGTAAGGCTGTAATGTTATCGATATATATAGAGGCCCCGTCAGCGGTGCCGTTGGCTATCGTCAGAACCAGATTCATCACTTTTTTATCTGCAAAGAAAGACAAGTCTGGTGTAATTTGATATGTCTCAAAAGATGTCGTCAGGGGCGTTTCTGCTGCTTCTCCTATAATCCACTTATCCGCTACTTCGTCCCAGTGGTGATTTAAAAACAAGGCACAAATACCATATGGCAAATAAAACTGGTCGTCCCCTGAACCCAAAGAACCAATCTTGCTAACATAGCTTAAGTCGGAACATAATCGCTTTACGATACGGTGGTTATAAGTATCTGCTATGTAGATATACGTCCCATCCGTGGCTATACCAAACGGATAATTGAATTGGTCGTTGCCTGAACCGCTCGTGCCCACCTTGCTAACATAGCTTAAGTCGGAACACAATCGC
>CAZRYL010000088.1:0-4114 GCA_964604285.1 uncultured Methanotrichaceae archaeon | reverse complement strand
TCGGGGCAAAGCCTCCTGGAGGAACTATCACCTGCTTGAAGGTTGGGCTATTTGCAGTGGCAGTCAATCCCTGTGGCGCTGCCGAGTACGCCTCATTGAATTCAGCCTTGATCAATCCCTGCGATCGCTCCTGGGTCGAGGGTGATTGTGCTGATGTGGTGATGGATGGCGTCTGCAGCCCTAGGGATTCTGGGCTGGTCGGAGTCGTCGGCGTTGGCGCACCACCAGCAGTGCTGGTAGAGTATTGATTTTGCTGCCCAACGGCGAAGGCGGACAGAAGCATGATAAATGCGATTGCAAATACAGTCCATTTCATTTGAGGACACCTCTTGAATTTATTGACGCTTTAAATGTAAATACCTAACCGTGAAGACCACTTTCGCTCCGCACACATCAAACCTATATTGTTGTTGATCTTATAATTTGGCTCGTGATAAAAGGCAAGGAAGCCTACCTAAAAAAATTGACGTCCAGCATGTATATTCCTTCTGCAGAAGTGGGCAGAGAGCTTGAGGGGAGCACTCCGCCCTCTGTATTCGTTGGTAGCTGGAACTATCCCCTGGTTTATGCAGGGCCCATGATTGTCCCTCAGCACGGGGACACGACCATCATGGACAGGCCTGAGTCCTGGATACCTGAGAAGAAGACGCAGGAGGAGATCATAAGATATCGGCTGAACCTGGTGCGAGGAAAGCAGCCAGTGAAGGTCACAAACATTGAGAGTCGCCTTGTGGAAAAGCTGCGGGAGATCTCTCTCGCAGCCGAATCAGTCGAGAGCGAGGCAGAGTTTTGCTGCGCTCCGAAGGGAATGTCTTTGAGCGACGAGCACACGCCCTTTGGGCCCAGTGCTCCCCTGGAGAGGTTTGATATCGCAAATGCAAAATGGGACCCAAATCTTGAGAAGGCATATTATGACGACGATCTGCTGGCAGCAGATGCAATAGTCCATCTTCATAAAAATGGTTTGCCATTCTCCAGCATTCAGAGGGCCCTCTGTGTTGGAGCACTCGGAACAAGGAAGAGAAGACGGCTTGTTCCCACGCGATGGTCCATCACCGCGTGCGACAGCACTCTGGGAAAGAGGATGCTTGACGAGGTCAGGAACTACGAGGTCATAGAATGCTATCAGGTGCGGGAGTTTTCCAGCCTCAACAACTACTATGCAGTTCTGCTGCTGCCCACCGCCTGGCAGTACGAGTGGATGGAGGCCTTCTTGCACATCGTTGGAGATGAGGAGCTGATATTCTCGGACTATGAAAATCATGTCGCTAAGAAGGGCTACTCGCGTGTGGGTGGATGCTACTACTCCTGTAAGATGGCGGTGCTGGAGGCGCTGGCCAGGGAAAAGATTCAGGCTGGGGCGATCGTCCTGAGAGAAGCATACAAAGGTTATGTACCTCTTGGCGTATTCAATGTGAGGGAAAATGTGAGGTGCGCAATGAGCCAGTCAGGGCAGGAGTTCGATGATATGAAGACGGCTCTGCAGCATGTTTCCCGAAGGCTCGAGCTTCCTATAAAGAGGTTCATTTTGCAAAGCGACCTGCTAAAGGAGCAGCTCAAGAGCAGGCAGACCACGCTGAGCTGCTTTTCAAAAGCGATGGTTGCATGAGGGTCTAAAAAGATTGCATTTTCATATCAATTGGACTTTAGCGCAGCCACAGGATATAGTGCGTCTTGCACGGGGATGAATGCATTTGAGCCTTTGTCTTTTCCAATAAGCAAGAGTTTTATAGTACCTGTGCCTCTTTTCATATATGACACAACAAACATCTGTGGGGAATCGTCTTCTACGACGTTCGTTCGCTTGTTGGTGAAAAAGTTCGCATTTTTGATACGACTCTTCGTGACGGGGAGCAGACCCCGGGCGTCTCACTCACCCCGGAGGAAAAGCTCAAGATCGCCATTCAGCTCGACAAGCTTGGCGTAAATGTCATCGAGGCCGGATTTCCTGTATCCTCAAAGGGCGAGTTTGATAGCGTCCGACAGATCGCACGTGCAGGTCTTTCGGCTCAGGTCTGCGGCCTTTCCAGGATTGTGAAGAAAGATGCAATGGCCTGCATTGACGCCGATGTGGGCCTTGTGCATGTCTTTGTGCCAACCTCCGATATCCAGATCGCTCATACGATCAAGATGAGCCATGATGAGATCGTAGCTGGTGCTGTAGAGACCGTGGAGTTCGTGAAGGAGAACGGAAGATCTTGCCTCTTCTCCGCAATGGACGCCACTCGCACAGAGCCAGAATTCTTGCACAGGATCTTCAAGGCTGTGGAAGAAGTGCACTGCGATATAATCAACATCCCGGATACAGTGGGAGTCGCGGCTCCATCCTCATTTTATCGTTTTGTGAAGGACATTTGCGACCGCGTGAATATGGTCGTCGATGTCCATTGCCACAACGACTTTGGCCTGGCCGTGGCCAATAGCCTTGCAGCAGTGGAGGCCGGTGCGAGAGAAGTTCAGGTGTGCGTGAACGGCCTTGGCGAGCGTGCAGGCAACGCTAACCTCGCAGAGACTGTGATGAGCCTGCATTCCATTTATGGCGTGCAAACCAGCATCAATACAAGATACCTCGTTGAGACGGCCAGGCTCGTCGAACGGCTCACTGATGTCAAGATACCATTAACTGCTCCCATCGTTGGAGAGAATGCCTTCTCCCATGAAAGCGGCATTCATAGCCATGGCGTGATCGAAAACAGCAAGACGTTTGAGCCCGGCATAATGACCCCTGAGATGGTGGGACACAAGAGGCGCATAGTGCTTGGCAAGCATACAGGACGGCACGCAGTGGCGAAGGTTCTTGAGGATGCGGGCTACCGACCCACAGAAGAGCAGCTTCAGGAGATCTTGGAGAGGATAAAGGATCTGGGAGATAAAGGAAAGCAGATTGGCAACATCGATCTTCAGACCATTGCCGACGTTGTTATCGGAGAGGTGGCAAAGGGCAGCCAGGCTGTGGTGCTCAAAGAGGTCTCAGTCATGACTGGAAACATCATAACACCAACTGCGACTGTAAAGGCCGTTGTGCGCGGCAAAGAGAAAGTGCTTGCTAACACTGGCGTAGGACCTGTGGATGCAGCAGTCAATGCCGTTCAGGGCCTCCTGGACAGCGACACGTCCATCCACCTGTGCGATTTCAGGATAGAAGCCATCTCCGGAGGTGCAGATGCTCTGGCTGAGGTAGTAATTGGGGTGGAAGATGACCGCGGTCGCAGAGTCAGCGCACGGTCCGCGCGTGAGGATATAGTCATGGCCTCAGTAGAAGCACTGGTAAGCGCCATAAACAGATTGATGCTTCTGAATTCCAAAGCCCGATAGGTATTCGTGAAGCACAATTTTTTGCAAACTGTCCACCAACTCGGGTGGGACATATGTTCTGGGCTTCTGCGATCTCGCAATGCATGCAAAAACAGGGGATGATATGCAATCGAGCACAGCCTTGACTTTATTCAACCTTCTGATGACAACCTCTTCAGCCTGCCCGCTATCATCCACTCCATAAACTCCATCAAGATCAAAGCAAATGGCCAAAGGGAGCTTGCTCTCTTCAATCTCCTCTTTAAAAGTATCTAATTGCAATTTTTGCGGAACAGGTATTGCTTTTCCTCCCTGAAGCCTTAATCTCGTTGATGCTCTGTCCCAGATTATTCTATTGATCCTCTTTCCATTAATAATGCGAGACATCACAGTGGTCTTGGGTGCATTCTTGACCTCTTTGCCAAAGATCCTTCCATAAGCATCAATCTTATTCTCCCTAGGATTAAAATGGTACAAAGCACACACAATGCCATAATGAAATGCTGGACAGGTAAAATTGCCTTCATTCAATTTCATTTTAGCATAATCATGAATATATGGCATTATCTTGGCCAGATAATCAAAGATCGGCCTGCCTTCTTTTGCAGGCAACGGGGGACACTCTTGATTCATGTCATGGTGCCGGTCGATCCGGACTACGACCAGAGGTAGCTTTGATCTAAGGTATTCTTCGAACCAATAAGGCAGGACTTCGTTATGGGAATCAACTACCACTATCTTCATGACAGGTCACTTGGGCCTGTAAAATAATCATAACGATTAATTGTCTAATTAGCTGAGATGATATTTAAGATCATCT
>CAZRYL010000087.1:0-4158 GCA_964604285.1 uncultured Methanotrichaceae archaeon | reverse complement strand
TGCTGAATGATATCAGCAGCGAGATCATTCAGCCAATCTTGCCGCTCTTCATCACGTCATTGGGGGGCGGTGCCATGGCGGTGGGTCTCATCGGCGGCATTGCAGATGGGCTGCCCAGCATCCTGCAGGTGTTTGTGGGATACTGCTCAGATCTTTGGGGAAGACGAAAACCTCTGGTCGTGGCAGGCTACGGGCTTTCTGCAGTCAGCAAGTTATTCCTGTCCTTCTCTTGGACATGGCAACAAGTATTTGCGATAAAGGCGCTAGAAAGATGTGGCAAAGGAGTGCGCTCGGCGCCAAGAGATGCCCTGATCTCCGAATCTGTGGATGAGAATAATCAGGGAAAAGGCTTCGGGATTCACCGGGCCATGGACTCCTCGGGTGCTGTGATGGGGTCCATTCTGGCATTTGCCCTCTGGAAAGCAGGCCTTGATTTTCGAACCATATTTTTAATAGCGGCAGTTCTGGCTGTGGCGACGCTAATTCCATTTCATATGGTCGAGGAGAGGCCCAAGGCTCCCAACGGCCAGCTCAAGCTGAGCGTCTCAGATCTCTCGCCAGGTCTTCGCAAATTCTTAGTCGTAGCCTGCCTTTTTGCACTCGGAAACTTCAGTTACATGTTCTTCATCCTGCGAGCCCAGCAGCTCTTCAGCGGCAAAGAAGCCATAGCTGCACCCTTGCTCCTGTACGTTCTTTTCAATTTGGTCTACGCAGGCATGGCCGTGCCCATAGGCATATGGTCGGATAAAATTGGACGGCGCAATGTTCTTGCCCTGGGATATGCAATCTTTGCTGCAACCGCCCTGGGATTTGCAGCGGTCTCATCTTTAGCGGGCGTGATGGTTCTATTTGCACTTTATGGGCTGGTTTATGCAATAGTTGACAGCATGCAGAGCGCCTTCGTCTCCGACCTGAGCCGCTCTTGCGTCAGGAGCACATCGCTGGGGCTTTACTATGGAGCAGTGGGTGTGACTGCCATCCTGTCGAGCCTTTTGGCAGGATCGCTGTGGAGCCAGTTTGGCGCCTCTGCTACATTCGTCTTCGGCGCAGCAGCCTCGACCCTTGCGGCTCTGGCACTCTTGAGGATGAAGGCGTTTTAGAGGATTGCAAAATCCTCCTCAATTCACATTTGGACATCCACAAATAGTGGATTTCTTGGGCGTCTCAAATTCGCCCGCATCGTTGTAGGACGTGGTGCCGGTCTTGTTGCAGTAGTTTACCCACCAGTCGAATACCTGGACCTTGACGGGCTGGCCCAGGAAGCAGCCTGTGAACCAGAAGTGATGCGGCACTCCCAACAGATTGAGCCCCTCACCGTTTCCAGTTGTATCAACGAAATGATACAGGGAATCGCCTGGCAGCAGCACGAGGTTGTAAGCATGACCCGGGTGGCTTCCCAGCAGGGGCAGATCGTAACCCGTGCTGGCCGTGCTCATGGCTTCGGTCTTGTTGTAGCCTGCTTTGCGCAGCAATGTTGTCAAGGCTGCCGCGTAGTCTATGCAAACGCCGGTCCGAAGAATGTTCACTGTGGCATGCGTTGGAAACATGCCCAGCACGGCGCTGTTCTCGCTCATGTTTATATCTGAGCGCCAGGCCGATACGCCCCACTCATCCGGGCGGCATGAAAGCCGGCTGACATTTTCATTGAAGCCCTCCCTAAATGAACAGGTTCCTGCCAGGCTCAAGCCACATGTGCGGGTGCACTCTGGATAACCAGAGCAGCAAGCCTTGAAGAGGGCGTAGCCCTGCATGTAAGTCGCCTCAGGCCCGAAGGCCCGTATGATGTAAAGGCCCCTACATCTCTTCTTGTCCCCGCCCGAGTTTGCGCATGCATAAGCGCAGGCTGAGCCGGGGGCTGGTGTGCCGTCACAACAATTGACCGCGTCAGCTACGATGTAGTCCAGGTCGGGATGGCAGACCTCGAACTCCTGGCATCTTGCTGTTGCGTTGGGCCAGATGTCCTGGCAGGGCGTGTCCACAGGGTAGTATTTCGGCCTTGGGCTGACCTTGCTGCAAACAGAACAGCCGGAAATTCCAAGCTCAATGGAGTCGGATGAGGACGCATTGGTGCTATCGGTGATGGTAAGAGTAATATTATGCCATCCTATGGAGAGGTTGCTGCGATTGAACCTCTCATCTTGCCCGATTACTCCGTCCAGATCAGACTCCCAAAGATACCTGATCGGGCCTTTTTTGCAAGCCTTGGCTTCAAAGTACACAGCTTCGTTAAGAGGGAACGTTTGAACGTCCCCTGGAGAGAGGATTTGGGCTTTGAGCTGCTCATCCATGCAGCTTGGGCTCTTCATCGAGGCATTTGCATATGCGAATTTCGGGCCGTCGTTCATGCAATCGCACTCCTTCGTCTCAGAGATCATTGAGCCCCTCATGCCTGAACCTGTCTCGACTGGAACATGAACGAGAGATGCAATTGTCAGAAAGATCAGCAGCAAGCTCAGCAAAGGATAAAGAATATAGCCACATAATAGAGGTGCTCTTCGATTGCTATTAAGGAGAGGCAGGCGCTCCAAGCCCGTCTTTGCGATTGAGAGAATTCCGCAAAAAACGAAAAGAACTCCTGAGATCGACCAGGTCTTCCAGCCATAAGGCAGAAAGGTCATGGCAGCCTGACCCAGAGGAAAGCCAGCAAGACCTGAAAAAAAAAGAAGAGCTGAGCCTCTCTTGCTCTGCCAAAGCGCCAGAGATGCGGCTACGACAATTATGATGCTGGCACAGGCCGCCCATTCATTCACCAGGGCAAGGGCTGCAAGCCCGAAGAGAGAAAGAAGGAGATCGAGCATTATCATCCCCTTTTCAGCCATCCAGCTTTCCGCGGCAATGGCAGCACCCAGGGCGCCAGTCAGTCCTAACAGGATGAACAGGATTGCTCCAGCCGCAGGAGATAGGGCGTTGCCGTACTCTGTCTGGCGGCCAAGAGATGGGAAGGCGAAGAACAGGACCAGACAGCCTGTAATGATAGCAAATAGGCTGCCCAGGATTGCCGGAAACGCCAGGATTTGATTGCTTTTTTTTGCCATCAAATGCATCAAGGCGAGTGGGGAAGTTAAAATTATGGGCGCGTGAGCGCTACTAATATTAATAATATTATGAACTACTATTATTTTACAAAAAAATGTTATATACTAAGAAAAATCTATGAGGAGGTGGAGTGACCGAGAATATGATATCAAAAATAGCCGTATTTATCTTGATGCTCCTCGTAATACCTTTGACGGCCTTTGCCCTGGAGCCAATTCATCTGGGCAGCGGCCACAGCGACCGGGCCATCAACCTAGATGCTGGAGCAAAGCAGCCCAATCAGACCTATAGCTATGGCAGATCCGGCTTTGTGACGCCCTCGATGCCTCAGCCTATGGCGTTGAGCCCTAACATGATGATAAAGAAGACTGAAGATCTGTTAGATGAAGCCCAGAAGGCAAGGGATGAAGCAGTGTCTGCAAGAGATCAAGCCAGGACGCAGTATAAAGAGGCACAGGATTTGCTGGAGAAGATCGAGAAGTCGGAGAAGAGAGTTGGAGAATTGCAAAATAAGACAGAGATCAGCGCTAGAGTTGCAGCAGTCAGTGCTTCGGAAGCTGAGAACTTTCTGAATAAGACCGAAGACGCCTACGGCCAGATGAAATCCATGCTGCTGGGCGCCAAAACCTATGCAAATGATTCAGCAATCTATGCAGGGCAGGCAGGCAGCTATTTTAACCTGACTCAATCGACGTATAATAAAACGGTTGTAGTCTATAGCAGGTCTGCATCAGACTATAACAACATGACCCTATTGGCAAAAGAGATCCAGTCCAACTATGATAGCATCAGGGCAATGATGAACCGGACATATCTCTGAAGGCCAATTCCTCATTTTTTTGCGTGCGGTGATCAATTCAATTTTTTGTTAGCAATTTTATAGGAACTTATCAAAATTAGTATTATCTAAATGCTTATTAGTATGAAGAAACAAACAAATCTCTGTCGGATCTATCCAATCCACTCCATCTTTAGCTGTCAGGTAGCTATAAAAAAGGCTCTTCGCTAATTTCTATGGGTAATGGATAACCATTTATCATAATTGCATATCAAATAAATTCTGATTGACGAGGATTCCTATAATCCTCTGCCATCTAAAAGAATGGAAAAGTATATATACTA
>CAZRYL010000086.1:0-4582 GCA_964604285.1 uncultured Methanotrichaceae archaeon | reverse complement strand
GGTTCTCCTTGCTCACCATCAGGTTCTCCTTGCTCACCATCAGGTTCTCCTTGCTCACCATCAGGTTCTCCTTGCTTACCATCAGGTTCTGCTCGCCCACCTCGATGCTCCTGTGCAGCAGTCCGATCGCAACATCGAGACTCTCCTCCAGCTCCTCCTGCCAGTCTCCTCTGAGGATCTTGAAGTACGGGAACTCGCCCGTCGCAGCTGTCCAGTTTATCTCAAGCGACTGTACTCTGATTGGTCCATCCTGGATATTTATGGCCTTCACAAACTCCTTCAAGGCAGCTTCCTCGCCTTCGGCCACGATCCTTACATCGTAAGGTTCCAGGTTCTGGACGGTGCCCGAGAGCCCGAGGTTCCGGGCGATCTTCTGGACGACGTCCCGGAAGCCAACCCTCTGGACGTCCCCCCTGGCAATGATCTCAGCTCGTTGCATATCAATCTCGCATCTCTTTTTATGTGCTGGTATGCTGCTCAAAGGCCATTAAGTTATCTGCAGCGTGCCCTCCAGAGCGCACCACGAGTACGCTGCAGACGAGGTGGATGGTGTGAAAAATTAGAGGCTGGATTTATGGGTTTGGGCGTGAATTACTGAATGGATGGCATCAGAATCGATGGAAGTTGGTTAATATTTGGGCAAAATCTCGGGGCGTTAGATATCTTGCGAGTTTCATTGGTTCGTACTCAATACCGATTTATAGCCCAGATGTCTTCTCTCACCTGCCTGAATTGCATTGCATACCCTTGGCTGGATATCCGCTCTTAGCGGTCATCTAAACGCTTTTCGTCAGTCTAAGAGATATTTCCCTCCATTGCCTTCGCTATCCCAGCCGCCCCCTCTTATCATCTCCATCAATTCAGATGGCGGCCTCAATCCCATGTTCCCCATAATTGTTATCCTGATCTTCTGACTGCTCCCACCCCCAAGCTTATAATCTTTTCTTCGTAAGTCTCCTCCTCTACACGCCAGCCTCTCGACCTCCCAAAGATAGCCCCTGCGCCGCCTCGCCCCTGGCAGACGTTCCTGATCGTGCCCTCCAGAGCGCACCACGAGTACGCTGCAGACGAGGTGGATGGCGTTAAGGCTAGAGGCGGGATTTGTAGACAATTTGCATCTCTTCTAGTTGCAGCTTCCGCCCAACTCCTTGATGGCGCGCTTGATCTCGACAATCTCATCCTCAATTCGAGCAAACCGCCTCTCCAGATGATCATGCAGATCTGACCTCATGCCACGAATCTCACCGAGGGTCTCGTCCTGCGTCTCAAGCATCCTGTCCTGTTTTTCAAGCATTTTATCTTGTTTCTCAAGCATCATCTTTCCTACAGACAGGTTTTCCCTGCTCACCATCAGGTTCTGCTCGCCCACCTCGATGCTCCTGTGCAGCAGCCCGACAGCGACATCGAACCTCTCCCCGAGCTCCTCCTGCCAGTCTCCTCTCAGGATCTTGAAATACTGAAACTCGCCCGTCGCAGCTGTCCAGTTTATCTCAAGCGACTGTACTCTGATTGGTCCATCCTGGATATTTATGGCCTTCACAAACTCCTTCAAGGCAGCTTCCTCGCCTTCGGCCACGATCCTTACATCGTAAGGTTCCAGGTTCTGGACGGTGCCCGAGAGCCCGAGGTTCCGGGCGATCTTCTGGACGGCATCCCTAAATCCAACCCTCTGGACGTCCCCCCTGGCAATGATCTCCGCTCGTTGCATGTCAATCTCGCATCTCTTTTTATGTGCTGGTATGCTGCTCAAAGGCCTTTAAGTTATCTGCAGCGTGCCCTCCAGAGCGCATCACGAGTACGCTGCGGGCGAGTGTGCCCTGGTGGATGGTGCGAAAACTCGAAGGCCCTCCACGGGGATTCAGCATTAATTGTTCTGATTCTTTTACAGCCCATCATGATCGAGAGCTCTTTTGGCAAAGGCTCAGCGCCTTGGGCTCCTTGAAATGCTAAAAGCGCTTCGAAAATTTCGATAGTATCGTTTTCATGAGCTGGATGGCAATCCTTTCACTTCTTCCAAAACTCCGGCACAAACAGAACCAGGGCCGTTATAACCTCCAGCCGGCCGATCCACATGCAGAAAAATAGCAGCATCTTTCCGGCTGGATGGATATTTGCATAGCTGTACATCGGACCCACCATGCCAAAGCCAGGGCCCACATTGCCAAGGGTCGTGGCCACTGCTGAGATGATCGTTTCGACATCCATCCGAGGATCATTAAAAGAGATGACAGCCAAAAGAAGCGAAGCTGTGGCGAAGATGATCAAATAAGAGGCGACGAAGATGTTGCTCTGTCTGAGGATCTCATCTCTTACTGGAAATGCTCCAAGCCTTACAGGAATGACAGCTTTGGGGTGCAGCGCATGGAATAACTCTCGATATCCGCTTTTTATCACCAGCAATATCCTCACAACTTTTATAGCTCCTCCCGTGGAGCCCGCGCAGGCGCCTATGATCATGAGCAGCAGCAGCGCGAACTTGGACGCCGCAGTCCACTGGTCGAAATTCGCAGTTGAAAAGCCAGTGGTGGTCATGATGGAGATTGCCTGAAAGCCCGCCAGCTGGATCTTACGGAAGATATCTCCATCCAATCCGCCCCAAAGAACCATGATCGATGTCGCTGCCAGCACAATCAGTGCATAGAATCTGAACTCTGGGTCCCTGAACAAGCTTTTTTGGTCGGATGTGAGCATCTTGTAGTGCAGGGCGAAGTTGGCCCCTGCCAGAAACATAAAAAGAGCTATGATTGAGTCGATGATCCAACTATTGTAGGCCATGATGCTCTTGGCCTGAGGCGAGAAACCGCCCGTGGCCATGGATGCGAATGTATTGCAGAATGAATCGAACAGGGGCATCCCTGCCAGGAAAAGGAGCACTATTTCAGCCACGGTCATAGATATGTACACAAACCAGAGCACCCTGGCGGTCTGCCTGATTCGAGGAGTCAAAGATTCTTTCTCCGGTCCTGGAACCTCTGCACGATAGAGCTGACGACCGGCAACTCCCAATCGTGGAAGGATAGCAACGAATAGAAGGATAATTCCCATGCCGCCCAGCCACTGGGCAAAAGATCTCCAGAAGAGCAACCCCATAAAGGTCTGATCAGCACTGTAGCGTGGCCGAAATAAAGTAACATTCCCCGAAACACTCCTCAGGCCAATCTCCAGATTATGAGCAATACTGCTCTCGGCCAGAGTAGAGTTTATTATCCAGTAGCCATGGGCATTGCACTCTGTAAATATAGAAGAGCCTGTGGTGGTGAAGGCTGACATTGACTCGAAGAGGGCATCTATCATGCTCGTGCCCAGGAAAAAATAAGGCAGTGCACCAAAGAAAGCTGCCCCGAGCCACCCTAAAGCCACGAGCGCAAAACCCTCCTTTAATCCAGGCTCCTCATTCGAGGAGAGGCGCCCGAGGATGATGCCAGTGACAAGCGTCAGCAGAGATGTTAGGGCAAAGGAGATCACCCCGCCCGTCTCGTCAAAATAGGCAGCAACGGCTCCTGGAACAAGAAGCAAAACCGCAAGAAGCTTCAAAAGAGATGCAAATTGGCGCAGAAATACGCGGATCCTCATGTTGATGGCTGCCTCTTTGAATAAGTTAAAGCCTTCTCCAGGAGGGCTTAAGATGTCTTATTGCTATAAAAATGATATGCTAGATGGGACCTTTCTCTCATCAGGAGGCGAAGAGCTTCTTGACCTTCGAGATTACATTTGGCATGGACATTACAAAGATGCGGTCGCCTTCTTTTACCTTGAAACTGTCATCGGGCATCATTGGGTTTCCGTCTCTTATCACCATGCCCACCATTGAATCCTTGGGCAGCTCTTTGGTTATGCTCTTTCCGATGATCTTGTTTCCAGCTTTTGCAATGAAGTCCACAAGTTCCATTCTCTCGTCACTGAGTGTTATGACCTCTTCCCCTCCAATCACCCTCTGAAGTACAGCATCTGCGGTTACCTGCCCAGGACTTACGGCTCTGTCGATGCCCACCATCTCAAAGAGCTTGATGTAAACGCTTCTGTTGGCTCGGGTTAGAATCTTCTTGGCACCAAGCTGCTTTACCAATAATGAGCACAAAAGGTTCTTCTCGTCCAGGCCGGTCACGGCATAGACCACATCCATTCCACCTGCCCCTTCATCTCTGAGGAGCGCCAGGTCTGTGCCATCGCCATTGAGGATCATGGTGCTGGAAAGCATATCTGCAATCTCGGCGCAGCGTTCGGCATCTAACTCTATCAGCTTGGTATCAACGCCCATCTTCTCCAGCCTGCTTGCAAGATAGAAACCCACCATCCCGCCGCCGACGATCATGGCTTTCTGGGTGGTTTGAGCCTCATGCAGCCTGATCCTCAGATCCGGCAAAACCCTGGAATCGCATAGCAGCATTAGATGATCTCCAATCTGTATCTGTTCGTCATCATCGGGAATGGAGATCTCACCTGCCCTGTTTAAGGCTACGATCTTACAATTCTCAGGAAGGTTAGCGTTCTGGATGGGCCCATGGATATTCATCTCAGGCGTCACCTTGAACTCTATGAGCTCAACTTTGCCCGCTGCCAGCTCCTTGTTCATGAGCATTGA
>CAZRYL010000085.1:0-4853 GCA_964604285.1 uncultured Methanotrichaceae archaeon | reverse complement strand
TGCTATTATAAGTCATATAGGTCGTGCGCTTTCTAATGCTTAGTGGTTTAAGATTAGGATAGCACGACTTATATATTTTTCAATGAAATCAACTAGCAATTCGAGTATACTAGATATAATTGAGTATCAAAAAGAGCAGATAAAAGATTTACAAAACACTAAAGATGAACAATTTAAACAATTAAGTAATATGCAAAATCTTTTAGACCAACAACAACGTCAAGCCTTACAGGATAAAAAAGTACTAGAAGAGTATAAATCAGAAATCAATGAATTGAAAGCTCTTAAAATGCCTCAGGAGGATATGAAAGATGGCTCGTCGATAAGGGGTGAGGCGCAGGAAGAAATTGAACGACAGAAAGCTCAATTGAAGTTATCAGAAGAAGAACGAAACAAGGCAAAAGAAAAAGAGCCTGTAAAAACAGAATCTAAAAAATGGTGGCAACTATGAAAATGAGGGGAATCAAATGAGTCATTCGGAACAAATGATTGAAAACCAGTTCATACAGATCTTAAGTGAGAAAGAAAATCAGTGGACTTATCGTCCGGACTTGAAGTCGGAAGAAGCACTTTGGCAAAACTTTAGAGGCCATTTGAACCGAATAAATTTAGCAGTATTGGAAGAACAACTATTAACGGATAAAGAATTTAAGCAAGTCAAAGTCGAGTTTTCACGTTTGACCGGAACGCCTTTTTTAGCTTCTCAATGGCTTAGAGGAGAAAACGGGGTGGCTCAAGTTTTATTAGAGCGAGAAGATGGGGAAAAAGTGACTTTAGAAGCCTTTAGAAATAAGGATATCTCAGGAGGAACTTCTTCTTATGAGGTAGTTCACCAAGTGGTCCCAGATTCCTCTAGAGTAGATCGTGGAGATGTGAGCTTGCTGATTAATGGACTCCCAATCATTCATATTGAGCTCAAAAAAGAGTCCGCTAAAGACGGTTTCATGCAAGCTTATTATCAAATTCAGCGTTATGCAGAAGATGGATTTTTTAAAGGGATTTACGCAACTACTCAAATCATGGTGATTTCAAATAAAGTCGATACCCGATACTTTGCAAGACCTAGTGAAGATACCGCTGAAGCCTATGCTCGGATGAAGAAGTTTTTATTTAATTGGCGGACTGAAGACAATCAAACGGTTTCCGATTTGTTTGATTTTACTCGTACAGTTTTGCGGATACCCGATGCCCATGAATTGATTAGCCAATATACCATTCTCGTCGATGATCAAAAAAATCAAAAATTCCTCATGGTTTTAAGGCCTTACCAAATTCATGCTATTCGTAAGATTCGTCAAAAAGCGGCACAGCATGAAGGAGGATTTATTTGGCATGCGACAGGCTCAGGAAAGACCATTACCAGTTTTGTCGCAACGAAATTATTAGCACAAAATGCGATCGGTGTCGATCGTACGGTCATGGTTGTTGATAGAACAGACTTAGATGCTCAAACGCAGGATGAGTTTACGAAGTTTGCCTCGGAATACCATACCGGACAAACGACCGGAAATTCGGTAGCCAATACTTTGATTGTTGGGATCAAAAATCAAAAACAGTTGGCTCGAAACCTCCTTTCATCAAAAAATAATAATACGATTTTAGTGACCACGATTCAAAAACTCTCTGCGGCTATGCGAAGTGCCCAACAAGAGAGTGAAGAAAAAGGCTCCAATCAATTTGAAAAGCTACGGCAAGAACATCTTGTTTTTATTGTTGATGAGGCTCATCGTGCGGTTAGTGATGAGGAAATGAAGCGAATTAAGAAAATATTACCCAATTCAACCTGGTTTGGATTAACGGGAACGCCTATTTTTGAAGAAAATAAAAAGCAAGAAAATGGAACCTTTGCCAGAACGACGAGCCAGCAATACGGGCCACTCCTTCACTCCTATACAACCAAAAATGCCATGGATGATGGGGCTGTTTTAGGCTTTCAAGTCGAGTATCATTCACTGATTTCAGAAGAGGATCAAGAGGTGATTGTCACCCAACTCAATAAAGGAAAGTTGCCAGACGATGCCCTCCAACAAGAAAAATTATTGCCTACGGAACTTTATGAAACAGATGAACATATTCGTACCATGTTACAAAAAATCTTTAATCGGAGAAGTGTGGTCAAAAAGTTCAAGGTACAGAATGGTTTTCCTACGATGTCAGCCATTCTCACCACTCACTCGATTGCTCAAGCCAAACATATTTACCGCATTTTAAAGGAAATGAAAGCTAACGGAACTCTTTTGAATGGCAGAAAATTTGATGCACGTCATCAACTGATTGATAAAGATTTCCCAAGAGTAGCTATTACCTTCTCAACCAATCCGGATCAATTAGAAAAAAATGAACAAGACGATGAATTAGTAGAGATCATGAAAGAGTATGCGAAACAGTTTGATGCTTCTCCTTATCAAGATGAGAAACTCTACAATCAAAATATTAATAAACGGTTGGCCCGTAAGGAAAAGCAATATCAATCGGATGGTCAGTGGCTAGATTTTGTCATTGTTGTCGATCGTTTATTGACAGGCTTTGATTCTCCAACGATTCAAACCTTATATATTGATCGAGAAATGAACTATCAAAAGCTCCTTCAGGCGTTCTCAAGAACCAACCGTATTTATACAGGAAAAGATTCTGGTTTGATTGTCTCTTTTAGAAAACCCTTCACCATGAAAGAAAATGTGCAAAACACGTTTCGTCTATTCTCAAATGAAAAGCAAAACTTTGATCAACTGATTCCAAAAGAATATGAAGAAGTCAAAAAAGAATTTATCGAATGTTCAACACTTTATAAACAAAGCGAAGCCGACCTATCGGATAATCCCAATGATCTTAAAACGATGATTGCGCAAGTAAGTGCTTATCAAAAGCTAGAAAAGAGTTATAAAGCGCTCCGAAGCTATGATCAATACGAAGAGGACTTTGAAGCATTTTCAGAAGTAGTGGAGCAGTTGCCACAATATCAAGGAAAAACGGAAAATATTAAAACAAAGATTAAAGAAATGCTCGAGGATGAGGGGCATCCTGAGGAAGACTTCGAGAAGCTTTTACAAGAGATTGCTTTTTCTTCGCAGCTCAATGCGACACATAAAGACGTCGTGGATAGTTTTTATATTAATCAACTTTTGAAAGCGATCCAATTAAACGAAGCAGGCGCCGTTGAAAAATTTGAAAAAGAAATCCAACAAAAGGATCCTCAAATCCAAAAGATGTATCACACCTTGAAAGATCAACTCGTCAATACGACTGAAGAGATTGATGTAGCTCAATTAAAAGAGACATCGATTCAAAATGAAATTCAAAGACAACTTCAAAAAGAAGCTGAAGAATTTGGATTATCCTTCGACTTTTTACAGTCTGCAATGAATGAATATCAAGGCGATAAGAAAACGATCCCTTATTTAACCCATTTACTGGATTCGATGACCCTCAGTAAAGAAGAGTTTGAAGCCAAAACGGGTGAAAAATACAGAAGAAGAACAAAAGTTTTAGAAGAACGACTACAACAAAATTTTGAACAAATTCAAAAATGGAAAGAAGAATTATAATGGCGACAGGTTTAAATCAACAACTATGGGCTTCTGCGGATATCTTACGTGGGAAGATGGATGCAAGTGAGTACAAAAACTACTTACTGGGATTAATTTTCTATAAGTACTTGTCTGATGCGCAGCTTAGAGAAGTTTATGAACAAGAAAATGGCAAAACAGATACCTTCCCAGAACGTTCCACTCAGTATGCAGGCTTCATGGAGTGGTACGAAGAAGACAAAGATGATTTAATCGAAAATATCCAACCCAAACAAGGTTACTTTATCCAACCCGATCAATTGTTTTATCACTACCGCATCAAAGCTGATAACTATGAATTTAACTTGACCGACTTACAAGCAGGTTTTAATGAGTTGGAACGTCAAGGAGAAGAATTTAGTGGATTGTTTGCGGATATTGATTTAAACTCCACAAAATTAGGCTCAAATGCACAACAACGTAATGTGACGATTACTGAGGTCTTGCGTGCCTTAGATGAGATTGACTTATTTGAACACAATGGCGATGTCATTGGGGACGCTTATGAGTATTTAATCGGGATGTTTGCGGCAGGTGCAGGTAAAAAAGCAGGAGAGTTTTATACCCCTCAAGCTGTTTCACGCATCATGTCAGAAATTACGTCGATCGGACAAGAATCTCGAGCGCCTTTTCATATTTACGATCCTGCGATGGGGTCGGGTTCTTTGATGCTTAATATCCGTCGCTATCTCATCAATCCAAATCAAGTCCATTATCATGGCCAAGAGCTAAATACGACGACCTTTAACTTAGCACGTATGAACTTAATTCTTCATGGGGTGGATAAAGAACGCATGAACCTGAATAACGGGGACACTTTAGACGCCGATTGGCCCTCAGAAGAGCCTTATCAGTTTGATTCTGTGGTCATGAACCCTCCTTACTCTGCGAAATGGTCAGCGGCAGATAAGTTTCTCTCTGACCCTCGTTTTGAGCGTTTTGGAAAATTAGCGCCTAAATCTAAAGCGGACTTTGCCTTTCTCCTTCACGGTTTTTACCATTTGAAAGAATCGGGAACAATGGGGATTGTCCTGCCTCATGGCGTGCTCTTTAGAGGAGCCGCAGAAGGAACCATCCGTCAATCTCTTTTAGAGATGGGAGCCATTGATGCGGTTATTGGCTTGCCGGCCAATATCTTTTTTGGAACGAGTATTCCGACAACGGTTATTATTTTGAAGAAAAACCGTTCTCGGCGTGATGTCTTGTTTATCGATGCTTCTCAAGATTTTGAAAAACAAAAAAATCAAAATGTCCTGTTGGATGAACATATTGATAAAATTGTTTCTA
>CAZRYL010000084.1:0-4955 GCA_964604285.1 uncultured Methanotrichaceae archaeon | reverse complement strand
TGTGTAATTCTTTGAGCCGGATTGCCATCATGACCAAATAAGCCATCAAGGCATTGCGACCAAGGAATTTTTCAAAGGCTTCAATGAGGTTGCCAAGATCGGGATAGTCAGGGTCTCTTGTCAATTCCTTGTAAACAGCGTCGGTTTGGCCTGGTATCCATTGCCAGGTGTCCTCAAAAGCCTCGATTTGGGCATGTGAGATTTCACCGGTAGACTCCTTGAACAGCATGTTGTAATTTGCATTGCTGTTAAATGGAGGGTCTAAATAAATCAGGTCAATTGAGTCGTTTGGGAAGTTATCCCTATCCCGCAAGACTTCCAGGTTGTCACCAAACCAAAGCTTGTTTTTCCAGATCGATTCAGTCATGACCTTCATTGTATAATTTTGCCGTTTTTTGGCAATCAGAGTCTATTTATATCAATGGCATATAACACTGGCTAATCAATAGTCTTTTCGGTGAAAGGCAATTTATTGAAAGATATGTCAACAAACGCTGGTTATATGATAGTCTTTCCGGTGAAAAAAGAAGCTGCATTAATGAAATAAAGAATGCTGGTTTGATCGTATACAATTTTCAAAATTCACCTTCACTCACAGCATTGAGCCTCAAGGCAGTTAATGAGACTCTTGATGTTTAGAAACATATATTAAACATAGTACTAGCATATATTGATTAGGTGAATAGTCATTTATGCTAGGATAATTCTTATATTTATAAAATGTTTGTTGGTATATCCATCATATATTAGGTGAAATATTTTGTGGTGTTTTTGGTCTCTGATAAGGTTTCCAATCATTACCATCAGGTTCAATATCAAACTCGTTCAAAATGTCTGTAATACCAAGCTGTTTTGTGCATGCTTTTAAAATACAGGTTATCTGTTCTTTTTGTGTTTTTGGATCACCTTTCAATGTATTCCTGATCCCGTGTGAACCATCCAAAACTTCTTTCAAGGCTAATTCCATTCTTTCATAAGGTGGTTTGGATTTGTCAATCTTTCTTATTGTTTCATCTTTTTTTGGAGCGTTAGCGGGTTCTTTCCTTTCTATATTCAATTCCTTTCCTTTCACTTCTATCTGCGGATTTTTGTCAAATATCTCATCTTGATTAGGATTATCCAATAATAGATTGCATTCTAATCTTGTATCATAATACCGACCTCTGCTAGTATCAATCTCACCACTAACTTTCACCATAGGTCTGTAACTAACCCACGGAGGACTTGGCAATTGAGCCTTAGACCAAAACTTTTGATGATTAAGATAGTCGGTCAAATAGATGTATTCATCAACAATTTTCCTGTCTTCGTTTGTTCTAACATGCCTGAAAAACTCTAATAAACCGGCATTGCTTAAAGCTTTATAAACCAAGTGTACATCGGCTAAGGTACCGTCTCCCGCTTGTCGCTTTAAAGCTATGGGGTTTTTACTCAATACGCCGTTAGGCTCTGCAATCATGTACATTGTAATGGCTAGCCATCTTTGAGTAGAATTCAATTCCATATCTAGAAGTTCATTAAATAATTGAGGATGTATAGTAAAAGTTCCCAACTTGGTACCAGTCATTTAGCCTTCTTTCCTTAAGGTCAACTTGACTAGAAAGAAGATATCCCTACAATTTGCGTTAGCTACAACAACAAATTGAGGGTCGGTTTCTTTCCAGCCGACCTTTTTTGTTTTATTACCTTATGATTATACTGATGCCAGTCATTATTCAACTGTTTAGGTTGAAAACACTTTACGAATAAATACCTATAAACATGTCCATCACTGCATAATATCGATTTCTAGAATAGCATTTTAAAAATACAGAGCCGTTTTATATATTCCAATTTTGTAAACGCAAGTCCTAGAGTTTACAAAACAATTGACTAAATTCCAAAATATTATAAATATTTATTGATTGTAACTATCATTGTCTTATTTGATGCATAATGTTCTATAGTAGTCTATTGAATTATAAATCTTTCCAGATTATTATAAAATCATGAATCAAAATAAAATATCTATAGATGAACTTTCAAAAATAATCCAACGCAGTAAAGCCACAATTTATGCTTTAGTTGCCAAAGGAATGCCTGCCTATAAACATCCGTTACATGGTTTAAGGTTTATTGAATCAGAGGTCATGGAGTGGTTTGACAGCCAAGAGTCTAAACTTGATATAAAACCTAAGATTGCTAAATCTACTAAACCCAAAACAAGAGCTAATGAAAACCATGATTCAGGCTTCATTAGTTTTACAGCCGTGTTTCAAGGACGTTCTAGAACAGACAAGCAACCGGCTGTTGTCTTGCATGATGTAATTGGTTCAAATGGTTTTAATGCCAAAGAGCTGACACTGGACGCTAGGACTGGTAGACCCTTTGGGAATTTCCTTGCTCAAAATCCAGAACCAGGTTGTAAGGTCAAGTTTGTAGCTAAGCAGATCAAGGATAACGTGCCACGTTACATAACAAGCGTTGATATTGAATAAATAATTACTATCAGGTGTAAACTTACCCTGTTCTTTCAAACTCTCAAAATTGGGCTTTAAATTAGATTGCAGTTCTAAGTCTTGATAATCGACTTTTCAAAATCCATATCAATCTTGTATAGATGAATATTTCTTAAGCCTCCAATGTCAAATATAAAATGAAGGTTTTAAAAGTTTTTTGAGGATTCTTTTTAAGCCATAATAATACTGATTTAGTCTACGTTATTAAGGAATATTTCTAATTTCATGCTTTTTAAGCTTCAAATGCAGTCCCAGTCGATATTATTATGGATTATCAAAAACCTTACGTTCAAATAAGCTTAATTCATTGCAATTCTGACAAGGTATCATTACACTAAACAAATGTAGTCCTATCCATTATTTATACTTAGGACTCTAATATAACTACAATTTGTCAATAAACACTTTTCTAATCTACATTGATACTAAGAATCATAAAATTATCGTTGCCAGTGATACTAATTCATAGTGTCTTTGGCAACTTTCCAATCCATTTGCATTTGAATAGATATATCATTTGCAAGCTCTGGATCATCTAAACTTAGGTCAACTTCACTATTAGTTTCAAAGCCTTGTTTACTCCAATTGGTTGACCCTATCCAGACAAACCTATTATCAAATATTGCAAGCTTACGGTGAAACTGCACGCCTCCACGCCAATCATATTTGATTTTTACCCCTGCCTTGATCAATTCCTCTGAATGCTCAACATTGCCTTTTGTGTTGTCAAACAGGCAAAATATCTCAACATTCCTTTCCCTTGCCTTCAATAAGGCTTCAATTACAGGCTCATAAGTGAAACTGTACATTTGAACCCATATTGATTCATTAGCATTGTTTATAAGGTCTAATAAAGGCTGTTTTGCCTCTTTATTGAAGTAGACCTTAGGCTTATCCCTTTCATTGTGATTGACCCAAATATAGCCATTCTCGTAGGACACTTTGGAACCTGTAAGGTTTGCCATGAAGTCCAGGGGTATCATTGTTTGACCGTTTATAATTGTCACGGGTGCTGGCATGTAGACAGCTTGACCATCTACAAAAGCTGTTTGATTGCCATAAAATAAGATAGCTCCACGCTCTTTAGACCATGTTGGAACAGCAATGATGATTATTGCTAGAAAAATTGCTAGTAGTTTTTTCATTCAACCTCTTATTACATTTTATCCAATCGATGGAGAGTTGGCATTTTTAGTTGGCTGTTTCACATTCTTATTTTTTGGCTTATTAATCAAACAGCTTGCCAGGCTCCACCCTGTCTTTTGTCTGTTTTTCAGCACGCTTGAACGGGGTAAAGCCTCCACTGTCACGGTAAGGATAATCAGGCTGTTTGCCATTCATGATTTCTTCAATGGTCAACATTTGAATCCTAGGATACATCCTGCCGGTTATTGACTCAAAAACACCGGCTTTTCTTGCCTCGTCAACCATGTCCTTTGTCGGTTTTTCAATGGAAATGTAGACTCCGATTGCAGCCTTTTCACGGTCAAGCACTCCAATCAGATCCCTGATATGAGGTGAAGCAACGTGTTTGCCAGCCTTGACCTGAACCATGATTTTTTCCTGCTTGCCGGTCTTCATGTCATCCTCAAAATACATGACTCCATCAATGCCGGTATCTGAACCCTTCTTTTTTCCCTGGTATGGTCTAGCTCCGATCATGGTAACAGCCCACCATTGGAACTGGTATTTGTCACGGTCTCCAAGGTTGATTGCACTGGCAACGTCCTTTGGAGCGCCTTCCACTGTATACGGTGCAAGCTCTGATTTGAACGTGTCTTTTAAACGCCTTTCCATCAGGTCAACAGATAGCCAGGTTATGTCAATTCCAATCCATCTACGTTTGAGCCTTTCAGCAACGGCTATTGTTGTTCCACAGCCACAGAATGGGTCAAGGATCAGGTCACCTTCATTGGAGCTGGCTTTGATTATGCGTTCAAGCAGGGCTTCGGGTTTTTGGGTAGGGTAGCCAAGACGCTCTTTTGATGATGTATTGATAATTGGTATATCCCAAACTGTGCTTAATGGTTTCCCCTTACTTATGACTTCATCAATATAAATTCGATATTCATGGCTTTTACCTTTTCCTGCATGACCCCAAATCCATTCTCGTCCATCCTCATCAACATGCAACTGTTGTTTTTTCATTTTAAGATACTCATCTCTATTGATATCCAGTGTTACTGGGTTGAGTTTATGCGTTTCACTTTTGGCATAAAATAATATATCATCATGCTTTGAACAAAACGCTTTACTAGTCAACATCAGTCTACCAGTATAACTCCATATTATTTCATTCCTAAAATTATCAATTCCGAACACAGCATCCAGTATCAATTTGATGTAATGGCTTGCCGTCGGATCACAGTGCAAATAAAGGGAGCCTGTTGGTTTTAGAACCCTGTGTAATTCTTTGAGCCGGATTGCCATCATGACCAAATAAGCCATCAAGGCATT
>CAZRYL010000083.1:0-5233 GCA_964604285.1 uncultured Methanotrichaceae archaeon | reverse complement strand
TGATAGCACGCACACGCACAATATCACCAAAAGTCAATCATCATTGGTTATATTTAGATGTTTCTTAGGATTCCTATAAACGATTGCATGAATTCCTGAATCGCACCGAAAAGATGAAAGCAAGCGAGATCTGAATAAGTCCTCGGTATGGGCAGTGCAGGCCGAGGTATTTGGTTTTAGGACAAAGGATCCCGATATAAACATGGCCTACTCTTCGTGAGCACCGAAATGCGTCATTAGAACGCGGATGGTAATGCACTAATAACGATCAATCTGTCCATACCTGGACAGTGATTATAACGTCATTGGAAAGGGAAATAGTCTGCGGGGCAGATATCCATAAGCGTTTTCTGATAGCGACGATCCACTCTCCCGATGGCCAGAAGATCCAGGCTCGATTTGAAAGTGATCTGGAAGGTCTTCAGCTCTTCAGAAATTGGCTGTTGGATCACGACTGCCGGAAGTTAGCAGTAGAATCAACTGCTAACTATTGGCAGCCAATATATCTTGTAGTGGCAAAGGATATCGAATTTGTTCTTGCGAATTCTTATCAGATCAAGCACATTCCTGGGAGGAAGACGGACATGCTCGATTCTGAATGGATAGCTGAACTCTGTCTCAACAATCTCATATCCCCTTCTCGCATCTTCTCAGGAGAAGATCGAGATTTGAGAGCTTTAACCAGAACTAGGGAGAACTACATTAAAATGAGAAGCCAAACCAAGAACAGAATTCACCACGAATTAGAATCGGCATGCATTAAGCTTTCTTCGGTTCTTTCGGATATCTTTGGCAAATCGGGAATCCATATAATTAGAGGTTTGCTTATTGGAAAAAGCATCGAGGATATTTTGAAGGGCATCCCAGCAAAGACCCTCAAAGCCAATAGAGAAGAAATTCGTAAGGCTATCAGTGCAAACATCTCACCGATTCAAGCATCTCTCCTCGGTCAGCTTCTCAATTCGATTGAATCCTTTGACCGAGAGATAGGATATATCGATCAACAAATCCAGACGGTTATCTCCAAGAGGCACGGAGACCTGGAAATTGCAATGTCGATCCCTGGGATGGGTATAATTTCCGCATCGACTATTCTTGCTGAGATAGGGAACTTTGCAGATTTCAAGACTGGCGAGCAGCTGGCGGCTTACTGTGGCTTGGTGCCATCCGTCTACCAGTCAGCAGGCAAGCTGATTACTGGACATATCACAAAGCAGGGATCTCCCCATATCCGGAGAATGTTGATTGAGGTTGCCCATGCCATATCCAGAACAAGAGGTGATTCGAAGTTGAAGAGATTCTTTATCAAAGCTAAATCTAGGCGCGGAGCTAATATAGCCATAGTTGCTCTAGCTAGGAAGGTTATCTGCATTCTCCATCACCTGATAATCAATAGGGAAAAGTTCGAGAATGAGAAAGCCACCAAGCCGAAGCGAACAAGGCAAGTTGGCACTTCCTCACCAACCAGGCTGAACATCGCAGATGCAATTCAGATACTCATCAATGCTGGATATGTAGTCCAAAAGGAAGACGAACGTGGAGGATAGCTCACCGTATCCTCCTTCATCGAAATGCTTTCATGGTAACTACTACTATATATTTACCGCTTTGCATCTTCTTTATGGCCAGGAGTTCACCTGAACTACCTTCGTAGATGGCATCTGGATCCTCCACGGCTTCCAGGACCTCTGAGTAATATCCGGCCATCTCGGAGTGGCCCTCGGTCAAGTGTATCCAGCGTTCATCGGGCAGCCGGATAGGTATGCCATTTCTGGATCGCGCCTTCTCCGTCATGCTGGCTCCATAGAGAGTACTTCTTTAGGATCATCAATAGTTAAATGTGGCTGGTATCCTTGTCTATTGGCCTTTTCGTACGCATAGGCCCGTCCGCTTAGCCATGCGGCAAGGCTAAGTGGGTCCATGACCATGGTGCAGTTGATCCAGCTTGAGCAAGTGTCTGTCGCTTCCCGAGGGCTCGCGCCCCTTGGGGCGTGATGCGGCATGGTTGCCCGGGATCCGTGATAGCAGTAATCACGGCGCCCATGCTCCCCATCGATTGAGCAGCGAGGCTAATTGAGATTTTTGATAATAGTAATTAGGGAGCCCTGGATCCGGCCAGGGGTATGGTTGCCTGGAATCATGAATATTTTTCCGCCATCTTCTGCCATTTTAAAGACGAGGCATCAAGTTTATCAGGAATTATGCATAGGATATTAGCCGAATGAAAACACTGATCCAGACTCATAAAGAAGGAAAATATTTCGTGGCTATTGACCTGATCACGAATGTAGCAGATCAAGGATTTACAGAAGAAGAGGCTGTCTCTAATCTGAAGAAGGGTCTTGAAGAGCATTATCAGGTTGTTCTGGAACTGGCACCCAAAGGGCGAAAGCTCTCATTTCTCGACATAGAGGTCGAGCGATTTGCCCAAGCTTCCGGTAGTCTCGGCTAAGCAGGCCATCAAGGCTCTGGAGCATTTGGGCTTCCTGGTCTATCGCCAGACCGGCAGCCATATCCATCTCTGGAACGAGGAGAGAAATCTGGTTGTGACAGTGCCCAATCACCCGGAGCTGGCGAAGGGTACGTTGATCTCGATCATGAAGCAAGCAAGGCTGGAGAGAAAAGAGTTCATTTCTGCGCTGAAGAAGTAATGCAAAACGATGGCTGATACGCCTGGCATGGCGGCCTTCAGGACAGTCGCCAGGGTCGTGCCCGTCTTTGTCCTCTTTCCAAGCTGTCCGGTTGATTGGGATTTGTTATAATATTGATCAGTGATCCCTGGTTCTGGCTTGGGATAGTGCTTGTCGTCGCCCGAGGGCTCGCCCCCTTTGGGGCGTGATGCGGGATGGTTGCGTGGATTTGTGATAGCGGTAATTAGGGAGCCCTCGTTCCAGCTTGTGCCAGTGTTTGTCGTTTCCAGCGGACTCGCCCACCTGAGTACAGCGCAGAATGCTCTTGATGCAAGGGACTCCGCGCGCGCTGCCCGTTTTAGCGCGCGAGGATGGAAGGGGCTGTCTTTCCGGGGCCGGACGGCCCCCCTGACCCCGTGGTCACAGGGAACATGCCGTGAGCAAGGGGATGCCAATTCGTCCATATCTGGAACCGAAGTTGAGTCCTGATGGCAAAGTGGCCCAAGGACTGAGGATATTCCAGTACCGGAAAATAGATTAGGCATCAATTATTGATAATAGATCGGAGAGGTTCCAGTTTGCCTGAATATATCGTGTCATTGAAGATCGAAAAGCTTGATGAAGGGGTGTATTTAGCTACCAGTGATGCGCTGCAGGGACTGGTGGCGCAAGGGCGAACGATAGCCGAGACGATGGAGATAGCACAAGATGTAGCCAGGAAGCTCATTGAATCCTACATCGAACATGGAGATTCCCTGCCTGCCGAGATGACACCAGCAGCGAATATTATCAACAACATCAAAATTGCTGTGGCTGTGACTGGATGACAAAGCTTCCCATAGTGACTTCAAACGAGGTCATACGTGGGTTGAAAAAGGCAGGATTTGTATTCGATCGCCAGGGCAAGGGAAGTCATGAGATCTGGTATAATCCTGTTACCAAAAGAAGGACTACTGTCCCCAATCATCCCGGGGTGGAGATTCACAAAGGAACTTTGAGGGCGATACTCAAAGAAGCCGGACTTTCCGTTGAAGAGTTTTTAAAATTGATTTGATAATAATTGAGTTTGTGCTCTCTTCCAGAACTCCGCGCGCATTGCCCGTTTTCGCGCGCGAGGACTGGCGGGGGCTGTCTTTCCAGGGCCGGACGGCCCCCCTGACCCCGTGGTCACAGGGGACATGCCATGAGCAAGGTGGGCATTGTCGCATGGATTTGTGATAGCAGTAATTAAGGAGCCCTGGTTTCGGCTTGGGGTGATGTCTGTCGTATCCCGAGGGCTCGCCCCCTTTGGGGCGTGATGCGGCGTGGTTGCCCGGGATCCGTGATAGCAGTGATCCGGGAGCCCTGGTTCCGGCCTGGGATAATGTCTGTTGCCTCCCGAGGGCTCACGCCCCTGCGGTGCCGTATGGGGCATGGTTGCCCGGGATTCGTTATAGCAGCAATCAGGGCGCCCATCCTTTTGGCAAGACTTGAACGAAAGTCCCATGAACAGCGATCCGCGAATTGCCACGGTCCGGAGCTATTGCAGAGCTTTCCGCCTTTTGCTGGCATGGAGGAAGGTCATACCCACAACCTGCCCTTTCTCATATCTGACGATGACATCATCATCGGACAGCTCGGAGTCGTCGGCATGGCTTGGTTTCTTGAAGTTGACGTAGAGCACATCGGCCTCCTCGTCGTAATCCACCCAGATCTTCTTATGGCTGATGTCTAGGAGGTGGGGCACCAGTGCGGTAATCTTCTCAATGCTGTCTATTTCCGCTGCGGCCATACCTTCTTTCTCCTCTCGAATTGCCTCATCTTGCTGGTCAGGAAGGCGGTGATAACAAAGCCATCCGTTTTGCTCACTTCCTTATAAACTACTACTATATATTTACCGCTTTGCATCTTCTTTATGGCCAGGAGTTCACCTGAACTACCTTCGTAGATGGCATCTGGATCCTCCACGGCTTCCAGGACCTCTGAGTAATATCCGGCCATCTCGGAGTGGCCCTCGGTCAAGTGTATCCAGCGTTCATCGGGCAGCCGGATAGGTATGCCATTTCTGGATCGCGCCTTCTCCGTCATGCTGGCTCCATAGAGAGTACTTCTTTAGGATCATCAATAGTTAAATGTGGCTGGTATCCTTGTCTATTGGCCTTTTCGTACGCATAGGCCCGTCCGCTTAGCCATGCGGCAAGGCTAAGTGGGTCCATGACCATGGTGCAGTTGATCCGGCTTGAGCAAGTGTCTGCCGTATCCCGAGGGCTCGCGGCCCCCTTCGGGTGGGATGCGACATGGTTGACTGGATTCGTGATGGCAGTTATTAGGGCGCCCATGCTCCCCATCGATTGAGCAGCAAGGCTAATTGAGATTCGTGATAACAGCAATTAGGGAGCCCAAGCTCCCGTAAATAGCTACCAGAAAAAGATATTAGGTTAGCACGGCATCGCTCCGCCTGCAGTTGGCTCTTCTGGGCGCACAGGCTGCCATCTGACCATGCTGCATGGCTAAGTGAGATCGAAATGCAGTGATCAGAGAGCCTAAGCTCCATTTATAGTTTGAAAAGAAAAGTTAGGTGAATATGGCAGCGATCTGCATTTCCCGAGGGCTCGCGCACCTGA
>CAZRYL010000082.1:2515-5388 GCA_964604285.1 uncultured Methanotrichaceae archaeon | reverse complement strand
CCAATAATAATAAGTTTAAGAGATAAATAATGCAATAATGTCTAATAATAATGTAAATGTAGTTGTTGGAATAAAAGGTATAGGGTGAGTATATTGATGGACACATATGAATGTCATGGGAAACCAGGCCAAATAATAGACAACACTGAGAAGTATATGAAGGGTTACTGGTTATATAGGTGTGTTGTTTGTAAGTGTAGTTGGTTTGGCCCACCAGACCCAAACAGAACACAACATGAAAGGTGTGAAGTATATGAAGGCTGATTATAATTTGAGTAATGAAGAATTAAGAAAGATTAAAGTTGATTTGAATAGTAAATTAAATGATATGAAAAGAAAAAAGGAACTTGTTGATGAAATTGAGAGAATAGAGGGGGAAATTGAGGCCATTAAAAGGGGTTCAAAAAACAGGGAAAAAGGTGATATTTGTAAAGAATATCATAAAAAACAATGTGAATCATGTATCTATAAAAACCTTAATGACATATTTAACAAAAAGGAGAAAAAAGATCCATACCAACCACCATTGAGGCCTTACCCAGAACCACCAATATGGGAACAGTACAAAGTTATATGTAAAGTTGATTAGTTATGGCCAAAATTTGTGAATTTATAGGGTGTGATAAAGAATTAACTGGTAGACAAACCAGGTTCTGTTCAGAAGAACACAAACAGGCCTATTATAAAATGGTCAACAAACCATACTACACAAAATACAACCACAATTATTATTTGAAACACAAAAAAGAGAAGTATTGTGTGGTGTGTGGCAAACCTTTACCTAAGTATAAGAAAACATATTGTTCACTTAAATGTTATTTGGATAAATATAAATCAGACAACAATCCAAACCATTATGGAGAACTCCCCAGAAGGTATGAAGAGGTTTGTGATGAGTGTGGTGGTAGGGTGGTGTTGGATGGTTTTGATTATGTTTGTTCAAATTGTGGGTTGGTGATAGAATGAATAAAATGTGAGGTTTATGAGGCGTGGCCCAAATTTTTTATTTAAAAATTTATTGATTTATATGAATAGTGATGAAAGAAGAGAACAGATAACAAGGTTTGAATCCAAACTACACCACTTCCTCCATTATGAAACCCATAATTATACAAAGGATGGGAGATTTGAAATAGATTATGAAAAGGCAGAACAAATATTATACAACTTAACTTCTGCATATCTTAATAATTGTCTGGAGTTTGTAATTCAAGAACCATATATAATAGTATACCAGGATTGTTATTTATGTGGCAAACCTGAATGTAACTTATTAAATCTTGATATAGTGCTTAAAGAGTTTAAAAGGATATGGAGGACTGGATATTAATGAAGTATAAAAAGTATAATACTAAGGATAGGGTTAGTAGGGTTGGATTCATGGTTACAAATAAGGACCAAACAACCCAGTGTAGACATTGTGGGAGTAAAAGTGAATTCCTTGAAAACATTAGGACAAAAAGGTTTAATAGGGATTATTATTATTGTCCAGAATGTAAAAAGATGACAATAATTGAAAACTAATTATAAAAAATGGTGGTATTATTAGTTTTGATCCTGATGAATGGGCCAGAATGGACAAAATCAATGAACTCGAAGGCAAAGAGAAACAGAGGGAGAAGAGTAGGCAATATTATAAAAAGAATAGTGACAGGGTTAAAAAGAGGGTTACTAATAATTATAGGATTAAAAGGGCACAACTCATGAACAACCTTGGCCATACCTGTCAATTCTGTGGGGAGTCCAATAAGGACAAACTCAACTTCCACCATAAGATTCCAATGGAGGTTTATGAAAATAAGATTTATCATTACCTAAGGAATCAGGACATACTCCTACTTTTATGTGTAGACTGCCATGTTATGTGGCATAATGTTATGGATTATTTAGGGATTGATGATATATTTAAGGAATGAGGTGTTATTATTACTGGTCAGGTTAGTTTTAAGGTTAAGAAGGAGGTAACAATTAAGGATCATAATAAGAAATGGAAAAAACTAAAATATGAACTAAAAGACTTACAAAAAAGGTTCAAAAATGGAACCATACTGAACAACATAAATAATGAGGCACTGATTGATAAAATATTATACAAAATGGAAAGATATGAAAAAAATGAATAACAAACATAGGAATAGGGATAAGAATGGGAGGTTTATTAAAGAGAAACAGAATTGTAGAATATGTGGTACCAAATTAAATGAAAACAACAGGGGATATAATGGAAACATATGCAAACCTTGTTATAATAAAATGGCAAGGATTAAATATTATAAAAATAGGGACAGAATAAGAGAACTATGTGGAGATAAATGTATACTCTGTGACAATAATGGTTCAATGTATCACCATATAATACCACAAACAAGACAAACAAACATGTATAGATATATTAAAGATGCAAAATCAAACAATTTAGTATGTATGTGTAAAAAGTGTCATGAAAAGTGGCACATGTTAAAAGAAGAAATGGGAATTAGTATAATGTAATTTTTGGAGGTTTAAAATATGAGAACAAAAGAGGTTTTGGTTGTAGAAGATGATGAAGATTTGCTTGTATTAATCGATTTGATAAGAGATTATACAAATGAAACATTTAGTTATACTTATGGTCTAAATGAAGGTGGTTGTGATATTAGCGAAAGAGTTAAATCAGAATTAAGGGAATCAATAAGTGAAATATTAGATAACCTTAATGGGAGACCAGATTGAGATGGATCATAAATGTTACAGTGATAGGACTGGGAAAAAAATAAGATACCCCACCCTTGAAGATGCAGAAGGAGCTGCTAAGGGGAATACTAAAAGGTTGGGCCAAAAATTCAAAGCATACAAATGTGACTACTGTGGATTCTACCACATTGGCAAAACTG
>CAZRYL010000082.1:0-2415 GCA_964604285.1 uncultured Methanotrichaceae archaeon | reverse complement strand
GAGAGTAGGCAATTTAGATGTAAAAATTGTGGACAAAAACTACAAACCATACCAGAACACTGCCCAAATTGTGGCTACCCAAAAGAGAACCATGCAATAGCTGGTGTGGTAGATGGTGTGTTTCAGATAATTAGGTATGAAAGGAGGAATTATGGATGATAGATTTAAAGCCATTAATGTTTATATTAATATTAATAATAGTATGTGGGGCAAGTTATGCATATACTCAGAATGTTTATAGTAGTGGATGGAGATATGATGAGTATGGTAGGTCATATTATAACCTATATGATGGGAATGGGACTATAATAAAAACTGTATATATGGAGGATGCACAAATTATCGCCCCAAACCATACAAACACACAGAAGGACAGATATGTTTATTGTGAGGATTATAAGACACAATAAACAAAATAAAATAGGAGAGGATAATATTAAGGATTTAATATATATAGCTGGGCCCATAAATAGTGACAGTTGTGGTACCTATAAAAATGTACACAAACTAACAGAATACTCACAAAGGGTTCATAATATGGGTGCAGCCATCTACAATCCAGCAAATGATTTAGTTCAGGGTATAATTACTGGTGAATGGGATTACCAGGATTATACCCAAAATGATTTCCCAATACTAAAAAAATGTGATGCCCTATACTTGATTGAAGGATGGGAGAATAGTGTTGGATGTTTAAAGGAGAAAAGGTTTGCAGAAGCACATAACATCCCAGTCTTCACCAAACATTGGGAATTGTTTGACTTTATTAATAGACCCAAAATATTATGTATAATTGGTAAAAGTGGATCTGGGAAGAGTATGGTTTCAGATTATATAACAGAAAAGTATGGGATTAAATTAATAAAAAGTTATACCACAAGAAAACAAAGGAACCCAGAAGACACAGGCCACACTTTTTTAACAGATGAAGAGTTTGATAAGATAGATAGGGATGATATGGTGGCATATACAAGTTGGGGTGATAATAGATATTGTTGCCTCCATAGTGACATTGAAAAATATAATGTATATGTTATTGATGAATCAGGTTATAGTATGCTTAAAAGTTATCATAGTGATAAATATAAGGTTTGTGGTATTAGACTAAATAGGGATAAAAGTAAAAGGGTTAAAAATGTGGGCCAAACAAGGGTGGATAGGGATAAAGATAAGTTCATATTATATCCTAAAGACTTTGATTACAATTTAAACAATAATAAAACCATTAAATATATTAAGAGTATGGTTGATATTGTTGTTGGAGAATTCTTTTATAACCAAAAAGTGGGGTAAAAAAATATGACAGAAAAGAATTGGGAACAATTAATAACATTCATAGATGATGCTATTTATGATAAGGAATATAAAAGGATAATCAATGCAACAATACAACCAAACAGGGAGGGCCTGATAAGCCTACCAGCAGCAAAATCCCATCACCATAATTATATGGGTGGATTATTAGACCACACATTAGAAGTTTTAGATATTGTGAGTGTTGCTTGTGAGTTTGATAAGAATATTGACCATGATTTGGCCTGTTCTGGAGCCATCCTCCATGACATTGGGAAACTTAGAACCTATAAATTTGTTGGTGGAGAGATTATTAAAACATTCCAGGATAAGTATCATGGACACTTCATAATTGGGGTTCAAATTTTATACCAATATACAAAATTTAATGAATTTGAAATATTTGACCTAAAAAAAGTTGACCAAATAGCCCACATAATAGAAAGCCATCATGGATTGGTAAGTGATGGTTTGGGATCAATATGTGATCCACAAACACCAGAGGCTAATCTGGTCCATTATGCTGATTTATTAAGTGCAAGATGTGGGGGGAAAGAATTATTATTTAAATAAATGGGTGATAAAATGTATGAAAACAACTCTTTGCCAAAAATTGTCCTAAAAAATTTGGGCCAAAAAAGATTAACATAAAATGTTATTAGAATGTTGTTTAGAGAAGAGTTGGTAAAATTAAGGGATACAAACAAATCACACTACTCATAATAACAATGTTTTTATGTATGAGTAGTTGTTATGGGATAGGAGCATATTCAGAGTGTACATGTGGTGCTAACCAGTATGGCCAGTGGCATTACCAGGAATTCTATAATTACTGCCCATTATGTGGCCATTATGATTGCCTTGGATTATATTATATGAATGATGGGGATGTAGAAATCCATTGTTACCATTGTGGGGCAGACTATTGTGCCTATGATGGTTGGGACAAATCAGGTTCATATAGGGCAAAACTTAGTGTATATGTAGAGTCAAAAGAGGAACCAAATGTACAAACTAATAAAACAGAAAAAGTTGTGGTTGAAAAGTCTAAACTGGAAGTCATGAATGATACATTCCAATATAATAGACATGTGACTAAATTGGTTTCATATATTTAACCAC
>CAZRYL010000081.1:0-5582 GCA_964604285.1 uncultured Methanotrichaceae archaeon | reverse complement strand
TTGTGGGCTGAGCCTCGTATCTGGTGGGAAAAATGCGAGTTATTAGTAATCCTCTCGAAAACTATTTATCTATTAATTGTTACTACTAATACGGTGAGTAATACGAAAATTATCTTGATGATATCTCCACTTCTTAGGAGCTTTGAGCATGAATGCATGTGCAGAATCGATAACCACTTTTATTTTAGCGTTTTAATTGAGAGAACAGCCTGATAATTATGAAATTAATTCTGCTTATATCAATGCTCATGGCGCTTGTAGCTTTTGCGTCGGCCCACTCGCTCTATGCTGAGTTTCCAGAAAAACCAACCCTGCAATCTGATATGAAGTTCTGGATCGCCTACGGTCACGGAGGGGAGGCGGAGTCCGAACTCCTCGACCTGCCTGTAGCAAGGTTGATCTCGCCAGAGGGCAAGATGACTGACCTCATCCTCGAGCCCTACAAATCCGGCCTCCTGGGAAGGATATCTCCAGGCGAAAAAGGATGCTACATTCTGGATTTGCAGGCAGAGTCCACCTTCTTCGATCCCGCATGGTATGGTTCTTCCGGCAACAAGAATCTGGTAGAAAAGTATGCCAGGGCTCTCATACCTGTACAGTCCGGCCAGGGTTTTGACTGGTCCGACGGCGAAGGATTGGAGATCGTACCAGAGACGAACCCCTACGGCCAAAAGTCCGGCGATGAGTTCAAGGCCAGAGCTTTCTGGAACCAAAAGCCCATCGCAGGCAGCTACAGCGCTATTGTGACAAGATCTCCCGAGGACATCCTGGTGGTCCAGCATGCTCAGAAGACCGAACTGGAGGGCATTTCACCAGACGGTTCATTGAATTTCCAGCTAACTCGTCCAGGCTTGTGGGTTTTGAGCTTTGAGGCCACCATCGACAAGAAGGGGGTCTGGAAGGCCAATGCGGATGATTTAAAGGGCCATTATAAAGCAGGGGACGATCTTGAGTACGATCAGATTGCTGCTACTGGTTTTCTTACATTTTGGGTAGAGAAATAGGGGAGGCAAAGTCTTTGGTACACATCGCCGACGGAGTTCTTCCAACATGGATGCTTATGGCAGGCTTTGCAGCTACCAGCGCTCTGCTTTATTTTTCTCTGTACAAAATAACTGCAGAGGAGATACCCAGGATCTCTCTGGTGACCGCTGCCCTCTTCGTGGCCAGCCTGGCACATTTTCCAGTTGGCCCTACGTCGGTTCATCTGCTGCTGGACGGATTGGCAGGGATAATTCTCGGCAAGAGGGCTTTTGCGAGCGTCTTCGTGGCACTGGCCTTGCAGGCGGCTTTCTTTCAACATGGGGGGCTGACAGCACTGGGAATAAACGCCCAAAACATGGGAATTCCTGCGCTTTTGGCCTGGCAGATCTTCAGGCGGAGTGATGCATTTCCCGGCAAAGAGGTCGTGTTTGGGGCACTGGCTGGCGGAGCGGCAGTTCTTTTGGCGGCTTTGATGGTCTTTGCCGAGCTTTTGGCCATAGGTGAAGGCTTTCGCGAGATTTCCATTCTGGTCCTGGCATCTCATGTTCCTGTCATCCTTGTGGAATGTGTGGTGAGCGGATCTGCCGCAGGATATCTGGCAAGAACTCGTCCTGAGATGCTATGCACAATGAAGCATGCTCAAATTTGAGGTGACAGATGTTGAAGAGATTGATTATGGCGATTCTTATTCTGGCCCTGGTCCTTGAAACTGTGCCGGCCTTTGGCCACAGGATGTTCGTAGGCCAGAGAATGACGGTTGACCTGTACGCCATCTTTGATGACGGCGAACCAGCAAAGGATGCGTCCGTCCAGGTATTCAGGGATGGAGAGCTCTACGCCGAGAATAAGACCGACTCCAGTGGAAAGTTCAGCATGGTTTTGCCTGGAAAAGGCACAGGCGACTGGAAATTCCTTGTATCTGGAGGGGGACATGCAGAGACGGCAACTATCTACATTGCGAATGATAACAGCAAGACGGCTGCTGCAGCTCTTGTTTTGATAGCTGTACCAGTCGCCTTGATCTGGCGGCGGCGTTCCAGGAGATAGCAATGCAGATCACAGCGAGGGTCATTTGGGCGGGCGTGGCTGCAATACTGCTCCTGTTGGCTGGCACAGCTGACGCTCACAGGATGATCCTTGGCTACAAGGTGAATGAGCTGCAGCTCAAGGCCATGTATGATGATGGAACTCCTGCTCAGGGCGTTGAGGTTACTGTACAAAAGGACGGACAGGTTATCCACAATGGCACCACAAATGACAGGGGGGAGCTTTTATTTCACCCGGAGGGCGACCTTGGAGCCTTGACATTCATCAGCAGCGCCGGAGGACACAGGGCACAGCTTAGTTTGAACATCGAGCAAGAGAGAACTGACGCAGGGATGCCGCTTGCTGGCAGAGTTGCAGCCGGGCTTGGTTACTTGCTTGGAGTGGCAGGCATCTCCATGATCTATGTCGCCCGCAAAAAGGGCAGACGACCGATTCAGTTATCAGATGGGTGAGGAAAAAGGCCAATGAACCTCGAACCCAGCTCTTGCTGTAGCTCTCCGATCCATGATTGGGAGCCACGGTCGCGCATTGTATCCATGGGCCTTCTGTTAGCCTCAATTGTCACTTTGCAAAGTCTTGGCCTCGCATTCCTGGGCCTGATGATCTCTTTTGGATTTCTTGTCCTCTCTCGCATATCCTGGAGGCATGTTGCAGGCAGTTTGAGGTGGCCTGTGCTCTTCTTTATGCCGTTTCTCCTCGTCTTGCCCTTCACAGTTGAAGGTGAGACCGTTGCATCCCTATGCAATCTGTCGGCCAGCCGCCAGGGGTTTCTTCTGGGTTTTTTGATCTTTCTCAAAGGCTGCGCAGCCGTAATAATTGCGCAGGTGTTGCTGGGAAGCAGTCCCTTCTCTGTCACGGCCCTGGCACTTAGGGACCTTGGCGTTCCGGATTCACTTGTTCAGATCTTCCTATTCACATATCGCTACATAGATCTTCTCGGCCAGGAGCTCCTCTCATCCTTTCGCTCAATGTCTTCGAGAGGGTTTGAGCCGCAGTCGAACAGCAGGACAGCAAGAGTCTACGGCAACGCCTTTGGGGTGCTGCTTCTTCGCAGCCTTGCCCGCTCTGAGAGGATGCTCTTTGCAATGGTCTCCAGGGGCTACAATGGACATCTCCCCGCAATCAAAGCAAAAAGGATGAATCTTTGGGATTGGATGAAGGCATTGTCTGTGGTTGTCATGGCGCTTGCTTTGCAGTTTCCAGGAGTGATGGGATGGAGTATGCCGTAGAGGTTGAGAGCCTCTGCTATAGCTATCCTGGCGGTGATATGGCCCTGCGTGACGTCTCTTTCCGGCTGCGTCGTGGTGGCTCTCTTGGCCTGCTGGGGCCGAATGGAGCCGGAAAATCCACACTTCTGCTGCATCTGAACGGACTTCTGGTAGGAACAGGATCAGTCAGGATAATGGGCAAAAGAGTCGTCAAGGAGAACCTCCTCTGGGTTCGAAAGAAGGTGGGCATGGTCTTTCAGGATCCCGAGGATCAGCTAATCATGCCAAGCCTGTGGGAAGACGTGGCCTTCGGGCCAAGGAACCTGGGGCTCACTGAACAAGAGGTTAAAAAAGATACCCTCTGGGCCCTGCAAGCAACAGGCCTGGCCGATCTGGCGCAGCGCTCGCCATTGTCCTTGAGCTTCGGACAGAAGAAAAGGGCGGCCCTGGCTACAGCGCTCTCCATGCGGCCTGAGATCATGGTGCTGGATGAACCAACATCGAATCTTGACCCAAGGTCGAAGAGAGATGTTGTGGCACTCATGAGAAGCCTCAAAGAGAACGGCACGACGATAATCCTATCAACACATGATGTAAACATAGTTCCGTTACTGGCCGATGAGGTCCTGCTATTGAATCGAGGTGTGGTGGCTGTTGGAAATGCACAGGAGATCTTAAGTCAGCGTAAGCTTCTGGAGGAGCAGGGGCTTGAGATGCCACTCTTTGCCGGTATTTTTGATGAGTTGCGTGCGGAGGGCAAATACAACGGGCCTATGCCTTTTACCTGTGAGCAGGCAAAATTAGCCATTCTAAGAGCTTCAAACTGTAGAAAAAAATGAGACATGATGTGTGTCTCAAGCCCTTTCATCATTAGCTTTTCTTGGCAGAGGTGTTCTCGGCCATCACCATCTCGTAGTACTTGTCGGGCACGCCCTCCAGCTCGCCTTTGCCTTTGATCAGAGGCGGATAAATGAATACTCCATGTGAATTCAGGTCATAATCCAGGCCCAGGAACTTGTGAAGGTACTCCACATGCAGCTCTTCTGGATCCATGTCCACATTGTCCGGGTGGAAGATCTTGGCCAGATATGCGGCCCCGATCAGGCCTTTGGTGGCGTCATTCCTCAGATTGCCGTTGATGATGTAGACGTGGCCGCTCTTCACGGCTGTCAGATTGGCGTACTCCGGCCTGCTCAGGAAGGCGTCCAGTGCTTTTTTCATGCCCGTGACATCGTCTGAATCATACCCGATGGGCGGGTCCGTGACGATCGTGATGAAAACCATGTATTCTGGGTCTTGTTGTATCACAAACTCAGGGTCGATCTCTACGCGGTAGTTGGACATGAGGTATGCAGGGAGCGGCTCAACGATGCTCCTTCCACCTGCCAGGGAGACCATCTGGCTCAAGGTATCGATCTTGGCATAAGTGAAGACTGACTTGTCTCCCTCTTTCGGGAGTGTCGCTATCAGCACTGTCGGCTTTTCTTCTGCAGACAAGTTATCGGTACAGGCCTTGATCTCATTTATCTTCGCGACATGCCAGTTGATGTACTCCTCGGCCTTTGCTCTTGCATCCATGATATAGCCCAGTTTATGAACAGCGTCTGTGAACGAGGATGTCTGCGGATTGATGAGATCCGGGTAATACAGGCCAGCGAATACCACAGGCACTCCAGGAAGGTTCCTGGCCTTCTCCTCAGTCTTATTTGAGAACGTCAGGAGAAGATCGGGCTTCAGGCTGAGCGCCAGCTCATAGTCCGGGTCTTTGACTGGAGAAAATCCAGAAACGCTCGTCTTTTTGGACAGCACCGGAAACTCCTTCTCCGATTTGGACATGGCCAGATCTATGCCCACCACCTCATCCGTCTTGCCGAGGATCATCATCATCTCTGAATTGTCCAGGTGTTCCACTATTGCCCTTTGAATGGGCTGATTCACTGTGACCGGTTTTCCATTGCCGTCTAAAATGGTCAGGCTGGTTTGGGTATCATTGATGATCTTTTCCACCTGGGAGATGTCTGCCTCATCGATCTTGCCGTCGAAGTTGGCATCAGCCAGCTCGGTGGACTTCTGCTTTCCATCGATCATGCTTTTAATGGCGGCGATGTCAGACGAATCTATGGTTCCATCTAAGTTGGCGTTGCCGAAGACGTGAAGAACATACTCGGATTTCGATTCAGGAGATCCGGCATCCGACGCAGCCAAATTGCACAGCATCACAAAAGTGCAAATGGCCAGAACCGCCGACTTCCAGTAATGGATTTTTAGGACGAAAACAGGGCTAATCTCCGCCAATTCATTGGCGGGATACAGCCCGTGCCTATCGATAGGTATATACTCATT
>CAZRYL010000080.1:0-6039 GCA_964604285.1 uncultured Methanotrichaceae archaeon | reverse complement strand
ATGCGCAAAGAGAAGAACACAGGCAAGAAGTTGAAGGCCTATGGCATCGTCGAAGGCGCCTTCGATATAATTGAGAAGAGGACAAAGGAGAATCCTTTATCAGTTCTGGCCAGAGCCATTGCAAATGCAGGCCCGCGCGAAGAGGTCGTTCGGCTCAAGTATGGAGGCATAACAGTGCCAAAAGCAGTAGATACAGCCCCACAAAGAAGGGTAGATGCAGCTCTCATGTTCATAGCCAAAGGCGCTCGTGAGGCTTCCTTCAAGAAGACCAAGTCGGTCGAGGCTGCCCTGGCAGACGAGATCATCGCCGCCGCCAATCATGATGTCAAGAGCTACGCAATAAACCACAAGGACAGCGTGGAGCGCGTAGCCAAGGCTGCCAGATAAGTGAGCCTTGCGAAAAATTGTGGCGCATGAATCCTTTTGCGCCAATTATTTTATTTTTTTTTGTTTATAAATATTTATCAATGCTTTAACATCCATTTAACAATAGTTATGCTAATCCAGCATGCAACAAGTTCATAAGTAATATATGTGTATCCTAACTGAAAAGAATTAGCGTTGGGAGGCCACAATAGTCAATGAACAAATCTGACGGATGCAAGCACACGGGCATCGAGAAAGAATATTCCATCGAGGATCTGGCGGCTTTTCACGGCCACCTTGGTCCGTTCATAGTCCTTGGTTACAGAATGGGAAGATTTGCAAAGCGAAATTTCTGCACCGATCCCTTTCAGATGAGTGCAGTGGTCTATTGCGCAGGGAGGCCACCAGAATCATGCATGGCAGATGGAATACAGATAGGCAGCGGCTGCACCTTGGGCAAGAGAAATATTGAGATCATAGAATCCAAAGATATTCGATGCATCTTCACATCTGGAGAGAGAGCGCTGACATTGATTCCAAAGCCCTTTAAAAGTCTCCCTCAGGAAGATCACGACTATCCAAGGCTCGTAGAGAGCATGGCCGAGGAGATGTACGGCATGGCAGACTCTGACCTGTTCGAGGCCTCATTCGGGTGCTTTAGGAATTGAGCATCATCGAGCTTGAGGGCATCTACACAGCCTACGAAGGAGACGACAAGCCCATCATCAAGGACCTCACGCTTAACATAGAGCGCGGCGAGTACGTTGTCATCGGCGGTCCCAACAGCGCCGGAAAGACGACGCTCCTTGAATCCATAAATGGCTTGGTGAAGATCACTCACGGGAGAGCTGCTGTATGCGGTTTCGATGTACGCCGTAGTGGCCATGATGTACGAAAAAAGGTGGGCTATGTCGTTCAGAACTTTTACTTCGATCCATTTACACCCTTCACCACGCAGCAGGTGGTGATGATGGGGCGCTATGGCAGATTGGGGCTGTTGAAGAGACCAATAGAAGAGGACTACAAAGCAGCCGAGAGGGCAATTCGCCTGGTCGGCATCGAGGATCTGGCACAAAAGACCATCGGGACTTTGAGCGGTGGCCAGCAGCAGAAGGTGATGATAGCTCATAACCTTGCAAAGGAGCCTGAGGTCATGCTGCTCGACGAGCCCTTCAGCAACCTCGATTTCTCAGCCAGAGAGTTTCTGCAGACCATTCTCTTGGACCTGGTGAGGGGCGGCACGCCGATCGTTATTGTATCGCACGCCTTCGACGGGCTTCCTGATATTCGCATTCACCTGGTGGTGATGAATGAAGGCAGGATTACCAAAGACGTTCGTTGTCCTGCAAGAGCTGTGGAAGACATCGTTCGCAAGTCCTCTTTGAAGCAGTGATATGAATGTTAGAGCCGCTGATCACAAATAATGTTGTCTGCCATGCAGTGGAGGCGATGGTCTTCGCCTCCATCGCCTGCAGCATCCTAGGCGTTGTGATATCCCGGATGAACCTCGCCTCCATCGGCTTCACAATGTCCCATGCAGCGTTCGCAGGCGCATCTATAGGTATGTTCCTGGAGACGAACGCCCAGATGGCTGCCATTGCCTTCAGCGTGGGAGTGGCGGCCCTCATCGGGCCTATAAGCGACAAAGCCAAGATGGCAGCGGATGCGACGCTTGGAGTCCTCTTCGCCCTTTGCATGGCTGTGGCCATCTTTCTCATCTCTTACATGCAGTACCTGGGCAGAGGTCTATCCGCTAGCAGCTTGCTGTTTGGCGATGTCATCTCGCTTTACAGAGAGGAGATTTATGCACTGGCAGCGGTCTCTCTCCTCACCATCATCTTCGTGCTGCTATTCTACAAAGAGATCTGTGCCATCATGTTCAACATGAAGATAGCTCAGGCCTCCGGGATGCGAGTTCAGGTGGTCTATTATATTTTGCTGTTCATCATAGCGCTTTCAGTGGCCTTGTGCCTCAACATCGTTGGAGGGCTTCTGATATTTGTCTGGCTGGTGACTCCTGCCTCCATCGCCAGCCAGTTCTGCTTCGATGTGAAGAGCATGTTCATCGCAGCACCACTGGTGGCTCTGCTTGTGAGCGCCTTCGGTGTTTGGGCAGGGTTTGAGTACACTTTGCCAATAGCGCCCCTGGTTGCCCTGCTCCTGACCGGGACCTTCGGGCTGGCAGTGATGCTATCTAAGAAGAGAAAAGTTACAACCAGAATACATTGATCAGACATGCCAGAGTTAACCATCGAAGAGATTGGCCGCATACTGGCAGACTTGGTGGACCTGGAGACGAAGATCGTGTGCGTGTCTGGCTCTGAAGAAATCCCGGATTGCGGCGTTCGGACATCTTCCATCAGCGGCTGCCTCGCATCTGCTATGTATCAAATGGCTACGGGCGCAATACCCGGACCGCTTTATGCAGGGTACGAGCAGGATCTGCCCTTTTGCCGCTGCATCGGCGGACAGGCATGGTTTGGATACAGATCCTTCGATCCCAGGCTGATGAGCCTGCTGGCATCCGGATCAGAAGACTTGAAGGGCCTCACGCCCAAGCGCCTGAAGAAGAGTCGCGAAATTGCACAGAAGACGATTAGCAGCATCGGAAAAGTCCTGCCCCTGGGCAGATATGTCGTGATGAGCTGCTGCGAAGGTTTGCAGGATGACCGAGGCGTCAGATGCATCATCTGTTTTGGCAGCAGCGAGCAGATTCGCAATCTATGTGCCCTGGCCCACTATGCAAGCAGAGATGTCTTCGACCCGATTTCTATCCCCTGGGGGCCATCGTGCGCGACCATGATCACCTATCCAGCAGGCATGGCTGAAAATGCACCATCTGATATGCTATTCGTAGGACCTTCCGACCCATCTGCAAGTGTTTGGCTGCCCAAAGGGTGTTTGGTGGTTGGAATCCCGGTGAAGATGGCCAGGATGATGGCAGAATGTGCAAAGCAGTCTTTTTTACTTGATTATTTTAAAAGTATCTAATAAAGTAGTAACTCTTAAATAGTTCGTAATACTCATCGTAGCTCATGTTAAACAATAGATATTGGAGCATAATCACGCTGCTGGTAGCGATCCTTCTGATCGTCCCAGCCGTTTCGGGAAGTGCAGCGCTCAAGGTCGTATGCACCACCAGTGTTTTGATGGACCCCATAACATATATTGGCGGCGACAATGTTGAAGCCATATCCATTGCCGATCCAACCATTTGCCCGCACTTGCAATCCGATATAATCCCCAATCGCATCCAGCTCAACAAGGACTTCATTGAGAGCGCAAATATGTTCGTTGCATATAACGACAGCAACGACAGGCAGTACAATATGCCTGCTGTGAAAGATTTCCTGGCGGCCAACTACAACCGTTCAGTCGAGTGGTATACCATCTCCAAACTATCCGGATGGAATACGCCCACCAACTCCAAGCGGTTGGCTGAACAGGTAGAGGGATGGCTGGTTGAGAGGGATCCGACGAACAAGACCTACTACGAGCAGCGTTATGTCAACTACACCAAGACGTTTGATGCAGTGGAGCCAACTGAAGACGAGAAGAAGAAGTTGAACCAGACCAAGGTCATTGTAATGGTCTGGCAGCAGGATCCTGTCAAGAACTGGCTGGGCATGAACGTGGTGAACATATTCGCACCTGAGTTCTACATGAATGGCACCAAGACAGCGGCCAAGGTCGTGGACGACATCAACGCCAATCCGGACAAGTATAAGGACGTTGCCTATGTCATCGAGAACATGCAGTCAGGAGAGCTTGCAAAAGGCATTGAGGAAGCACTGAAGGATAGGGGCATCAATGCGACGCGCGTCATCTTCACCAACTTCCCGCATTCGGTGAAAGGATTGGATACGATGGCCGATGTGCTCAACTATAATAAGCATCTAGTGCTCGGATAATCTGTTGATGCTCCCAGTCCCCGAAGGGCAGGGAGCATTCACTTAAACCTTTTGATGAAGGACTTATCGATCCAGCTCTTGAGGGAGTAGATCAACCTGGTAGGTGCGCCGATGCACACCTTTCCCACCACTCCCACAGCGCAGTCGCTGCCAAGAGATATGAGCGCCACCTGGTTGTCAGTGCTGGCGCGAATAGTGTACTTCTCCATTGGTTTGCCCTCAGCCAGGCGCACAAGATTCTCAGCAACGTGCTTCGCATGACGTTCTGCCTCAAGACCGGTCTTTGTGGCCAGCTTGCCGTCTATCTCAATCCAAGCGGCGTCGCCTATGGCGAAGATATTGTCCCTGGCGCGCAGGTACTCGTCCACAAGAATCCAACCATTCTTCTTGGGCAGATCGAGGTCTTGAACGAACTTGGACGGCTTGACGCCCGCAGTCCAAATGGCCATGTCGCAATCCAGGCAGGTACCGTCTGCGAACATTATGCAGTCCTTCTTAATCTCGCAGACCATGGTGGAAGTGAGGATGTTCACACCTTTTTTGGAGAGCGCCTTTTCCACGAGCGCTGAGGTTTGAGGCGAGAACAGTGGAAGGACCCTCTCCCTGGCCTCGATGATGTAGATGCTGGCATCCAGGCTCTCCGCCAGAATGGACGCTGCCTCGACGCCTGTCAGGCCCGAGCCCATGATCATGATGCGCTCAGGATTCATATCTTCTACGAACCTTCGCGCTTTTTTTGTCTCCTCAAGGGTATTGATGGAGAAGGTGTTCTCCACGCCCTTGATGCCGAAGTAGTTCTGCTCAGCACCAGTCGCAATCACTGCACAGTCAAAAGGAACGCGAGATTTCTCACAGACCACTGTGTTTCCTTCCAGACGCAAAGCCTTTTCCTGAACATGAACGCTACCCGTTCGCTTGCAAAAAGGCTTGAGCGGTGCAGTCAGCTCCTGGAGCCTTGCAACTCCGCCCAAATACTCCGGGTACAATGCCTGCATCTCAATTTGCCTCTTGGGCTCGATCAGGGTGAATTTTAGCGGACCTGGAGAGGCAACTCGTATCAGCTCGGCCCCTCCAATACCCCCTCCGATGACTGCGACCTTCATGCTAACTGCTCGACCTCTTGTTCATCTTTGACGGAATATCTTTCGGCCAATCTTGCCCAGTCTCCTATATAAAATGGTGATTTCCAATTAGCGTCATAAACTTGATGCACAAGAGATCCACACTTATACCTTAAACTAATACGAGATAAATGATGATCACTGTTTACTTCGACGGACTTTGCTATCCCAAAAACCCCTGCGGCGTGGCAGCTTTTGGCTATCTCGTTCTGCGGAATGGTCAGGTAGTTCATAAGGGCTTTCGCGCCGTGGGAGAGGGCAGGGGGATGACCAACAATGTGGCGGAGTACGAGGGCCTGATGGCTGCAGCGCAGTGGATCGCGGATGAGGGAATCGAGGAGAAGATTGTGATCAAAGGCGATTCACAACTTGTGATCAAGCAGATGAATGGTGAGTGGAAGGTGAATTCCGCCACCTCCAAGAAGTATGTGCCCAAGATCAAAAAGCTGCTTGAGGGAAAGGATGTGAGCTTTGTCTGGGTGCCGCGGGAGGAGAACGCGGAGGCTGACGGGCTTTCCAGGCTCGCGTACGAGAGATATCAAAGTCAGAAGCTGGCCCGTTAGCTCGCGTGTTTTGCAGAATTGTTTAAGCCTCGGGCGGGATTCGAACCCGCGACCTCGTCCTTACCAAGGACGCGCTAT
>CAZRYL010000079.1:0-6306 GCA_964604285.1 uncultured Methanotrichaceae archaeon | reverse complement strand
TTTAGGACGAAAGCAGGGCTAATCCCCGCCAATTCATTGGCGTGATACAGCCCGTGCCTATTACTTTCACTCCACGGAATACCTATATATCCCAACAAGGCTATGCATTTCTGTCTGATTTTTGCTACTAGAAGTAGAATAGACTCAGGTAGGTCAATCAGACTTTGCACCTGAACTCTAAGTAGAAGGTTGCGATGGGAAGGCCATCGCGTAAAACTTGGAACGTGGGATCGCGAGACCATTAAACAGTTGCTATGGGGCTGCATAGCATCGGTTGAAAGGCCGTAGATGCCTATGACTTCAGTCATGGGAGCAGTCACATTAAAAAGACTGCAAGCAACCCTGCGATCACCATCGGCACAAAGATGACCGCAACCCTGTTGCCGAACTCGACGCTGCCAAGGATGTATGCTATTGCAAGCTTGACCAAGGTATTGGTTATGGCTGCAATAACAATGGATGTGACAGCAACACTTGGAATCACTGTTGATTGGGCGAGCGTTGCCATGGACAGGGTTATGGCATCGACATCAGCAAGACCTGCGATGATGCTCGCAAGGTAAGTCCCGGCGTTGCCAAAGTAGAGGCTGGCGAGCTTCGAGGCTAAAAGCACAATGGCGAAGAGGGCGCCGAACTTCAACGCTGGGACGATTCTGAAGGGATCTTTTATCACTACATCTCTTCCTTTGATCGGACGTTTTCTGATCATCAGCAGGTATGATAGGACTACGCCCACAATCGTCATAATCAAGAGAGGCGGCAGGAGCGACATGAATAGTGCTCTATTGACCACCAGCACTATGAATAGAACTCTGGGAAACATAGTGCAGCTTGCGATCGCCGTGGCGAAGGCTGCGGAGGAGACGATCTCTCTGTTCTCTTTTGCTTCAGATGCCATGGCAGACGCCAAAGCTGTACTTGAGGCAAGGCCGCCCAAAATGCCTGTCAGGCCAAGGCCCCTATCAGTGCCCAGAATGCGAATCAGTACATAGCCCACGTAGCCGATGAGGCTGACCAGTACAACGAAGAGCCAGATTTGTCTTGGGTTTAGGACGCTCCATGGGTCAGGCGGCGTTTCAGGCAGCAGCGGATAGATCACAAGGGCTATGATACCCATTTTGAGGGTATCGAGCAGGTCGGTCTCGCTCAGAGCCTCTACATAGCGGTGGGTGATTGCTCGCGTGGCCAGGATCCACGTGGTGAGGATTGCGAGGGCTACAGCCAGTAGGATGCTATCTGGAAAACTGCTGAGCATTCCAAGGACGAAGGTAACTACTGCTGCTACTGCGCCTGTAAAATCGATTCTGCCAAGAGCTGTGACCGACGAAGCATAGCCTATTCCGACCAGGATGGTAAAGGTCGCCAGAGCTGCGATAGCAAAGCCCGAGCCATATTCGACTGATAGCGTAGCAGAAAGAGCACCAAGCAGGGCAATCAAGGTGAAGGTGCGCAACCCTGCCACTCCTCGAACATTATCCTCGGCTAGACGGCGCTGGCGTTCAGTGCCGATGAGAGCACCGATGAGAAGGGCTACGAGAAAGGGATAGATATCAACAAAGTTCATCACATAATTCGCCATTCCACTAGTTAATAATTTTTACTGGTCGAGCTTTTCGCAAAGTTGGATTCTTGCTATTTTGAAGGCTTTAGGATTCTTTCGTAGCGCTGCACTATTCTCTCCAGGATATCCATATCATACGGCTGGTGAGCGGGCACCTGGATGTCCGCATCCATCTTCGCAGAATCGGGGGCAGCACGCAGGCCGTCCTCCTGAACGGCAATGCATAGATCGCGGGCGATGTCCTCGATCATAGGAGTCAGCGGCTTGATGGGCCTGGCGCTCTTTGCCCTTTCCCTGAATCTGTGCAGCAACATGTCCACCTCGGCTGCAAGAGGCTCGGCGTCTCCTGACCCTGCTGCCTGGCATATCCTCTGTGCGCTATTCTTTAGCTGGGAAAGCGTGCGAATGCTCGCCTCCAGCATCTCACCAGAGTAGTGCTCCCTCACCCGATCTGCATAGCCTGGGGCCAGTACCAGAAGATCTATCTCCTTTAACCTCGACAGGTCCTCGGCCTTTGGATTGTAGGGGTTTACTACTATGAAGTCAAGGCCAAGGCGCAGTGCCAGGCTCTTGTACATGGGCGAGACGCCGATCAACTTCCTGTCTTTTAGCAGTGCCCTTCGTACAGCCTGAGGATTGCATGATTCGAGGCCGAAGTAATCGGCAAAGGCTCTAGTCGTGGTAAGGAGTTTGGTTCTTCCCATCTTTTCGGCACTGATGAGCCCTCTTTTCTCCAACTCTCTCACATGCTCGTAGCTCTTGTTGCCCCTGATCTCCACCAGATCGCTTTGCTTGAGTGGCTGCTTGTATGCGATGATGGCCAGAGTTCTGATGAGCGGCGCCTCGATCTCTTTGGGAGCCAGTGGGACGACCACATGGGCTAGACGCGATCGAACCTGCATTGCGAAACCATCGCCGATGCTCTTGACCTCAAGGCCCGAAGCGCGCCGGTTGTATTCAGATGCAAGGTCCATAGCCACAGAGCGTGCCCGCTCCTCCGGGAGGCCAGAGAGATCTGCAAGTTCCCTGAGTGTGAGCGTTCGGCCTGCTGCAAAGAGCGCAGCTTCGATAACGGCTTTGGCATCTAAAGCTTGAGAGTCCACCATCGATCACTGTTCTTGAATGTACAAAATTCAGCTTTAAGCTTGTGCCAGGGATATATCACGTCAAACGTCGAGATAAATCCTTATACTGGTTCGTCAGAGCAGTTCAATGCAAGGAAGAGAACCTCATTGACAGATCGCAGAGTGATGAGATGCAGAAGGTAAGCTTGATTATGATCATGACGGCAGCGCTCCTAATTGCGGGCACTGCCAGCGGGGCAGAGTTTGGAAAGGAGCGCCCTGTAGCAATAGTGACTGGCTCAGAGCAGGAGCAGCCAGCCATAGACGGACATATCGTAGCCTGGTCGGATAACAGGAGTGGAAACTACGACATTTTCATGTACGACCTGGAGACAGGCCTGGAAAAATGGGTATGCATCAATCCGTTTTTCCAGCTGAATCCTGCAGTTTCTGCAGAGCGCATCGTCTGGCAGGACATGCGTTCTGGAAACGCGGATGTCTATATGTACGATGTCGTCAACCGGACTGAGTCCGCCGTCACTGTCGCCCCAGGAAACCAGACCCAACCGGACATCAGCGGCGAACGCGTGGTATGGTCGGACGATCGCGATGGGATCTACAAGATACACCTTTACGACCTGAGATCCAAGGAAGAGCAGATCCTGCCATCAGGAAAAGGTGAAGAGATTGAGCCCAAAATCGATGGTGAAAGAGTGGTCTGGATGGACAAGCGCTCTGGAGACTTCGATGTCTATCTGTATGATATTTCATCCGGCAAAGAGTTGGCGCTGGCCACAGGGGCTGGTGACCAGTCGTTTCCATCAATTCACGACAACATCGTGGCATGGGCGGACAATCGAACAGGAGAACCAGATATCGCTTTCTTTGACTTGACGACCCAAAAGACCACCACACTGACAAAGCCCGGCAAACAGACTGATCCCAAGGTTTATGGTGAGTATATAGCCTACCTGAACAATGGCACTGAGATATATCTCCACGACATAAAAACCGATGCGGATTTCGCCCCTGCCCCTGGATACATCAAGATGGAGCCTGCTATCAGCAGTCGGGGCGTTGTGTGGACGGACTACAGAGAAGGGTCGAAAGATCCTGATATTTACATGTACGATTTCAAGATCATGGCAGATGTTTCTATAACCAGCGGGCCTTTTAACCACACCAACCCCGCCATATCCGAAGATAAAATCGTCTGGACTGACAATCGAAACGGCCATTTCAATGTATATCTATTCAACGTCACCACCCAAAAAGAGGTGAACATAACCAATGACAACTTCGACCACAGCAGCCCAGACATCAGCGGCGACAATGTGATCTGGACGGACAAGAGCCGGGGCAACCTCAATATCTTTCTCTATAACCTGTTGACCAGAAAGACCACGCAGGTTACAACAGATGCATCGGACCACCGCTACGCAATGATCGATGGCAATAACATAATCTGGATCGACAGACGCACTGGCAGCGAGCAGATCTATCTTTATGATATCATCACAGGAAAAGAGAGGCAGATCACAACACAGGAGTCATTGAAGCTCTCGCCAGTGATAAATGCAGACAAGATCGTCTGGATCGATTCGAGAAGCGGTGAGGATAAATGGGATGTATATCTCTATAACCTGACCTCTGGAGAGGAGACTGCAATCTGCACCAATTCAGCCCGACAGGCACAACCCTGGGTTTGGGGAGATACAGTTGTCTGGGCTGACGGCAGGAACAAGAACTGGGATATCTACTCCTATGACCTCGTCACCAAGGTCGAAAAACCGCTGGTTATTAACACAGCCAACCAGGGCTCTCCCATGATTTACAAAGACTATGTGGCCTGGCTGGATGTGAGGGGTGGAGACTCGGACATATATCTCTATGATCTTAGAAAGAGCGTCGAAGTGCCTGTAGCTACGCTTCCGCTGCAACAGACTCCAAACGATGGAAAGGGAGATCCATATCAAGTGAAGCCACACCTCTCCTCCAAGATAATAAGCGGCAACAGGATCGTATGGATGGACAACAGCAATGGCTATGCCCAGATCAAGATGAGATATATTCCATCTGACCCGCTGCTGCTGCTGAACACCGATTTTCCCAGCACCAACGAGAGCTTGCTGGTCTGGAGCGACAATCGAGGAGGCTACTGGAACATCTATGGCTTCGACTTCTTCACAAGATCAGAGAAGCCAATCTCACGGGGAGATTGGGACGAGCTTTATCCAAAAGTGTCTGGCGACAAAGTGGTCTGGTCCGACTACAGAGGCGGAGACTCTGACATCTACATGAAGAATCTGACGACGGGCGTGGAATCTGTAGTTGCATCAGGCAAGGGCGATCAGATCTGGCCGTCCATCTCAGGGGACAGAGTTGTGTGGATGGACAACTCAAGCGGCAATTGGGATGTCTATCTGCGTGACATGGCAAGGAATAGTACAGAGCCCGTCTACAAGGGGCCTGGCCAGCAGATGTATCCCATCATCAGCGCCGATCTGGTGGTCTGGCAGGACAACCGGAATGGCAACTGGGACGTTTATGCGAAGGACTTGAAGTCCGGAAATGAGACGAAGCTGACGGGCGAAGGGGATCAGGTTTATCCAGAGGTCTCTGGATACACTATTGTCTGGGAAGACGGCAAAAGCGGTGACATTTCCTATTATCTCTGGGACAAAAAATGGGGCAAGACCTATCCCAGGCCAGGAAATCAGACGAGCCCTGTGGCTTTTGGCAAATACATTGCCTATGTGGACGGCTCAGGAGACGACACATCAATTCGCAGGCTGGACATCAGCAACTGGAAGGACGAGCTGATCCAGCCGGGGCCTGGCCAGGTCAAGCCCAGCATGGATAAGAAACTCGTCTGGCTCAATGCAATGACCGGCAGGCCCAGGTCGGTTTCTGTGACTGCCGACCAGACTAGCGTCATATGCAAGGCTCCAGGAGACCAGAGCCATCCGTCGGTTGGAGGCAACGACCTGGTAGGATACTACGTAACCTGGATGGACAACCGCACAGGAAATCCCGATGTATATGTCTACAGTCTGACACAAGAGCTCGAACTGCCTCTGGCTGCCAGCCCATACGAGGATATGTATCCGGACATCTATGAAAATATAATAAGCTGGATTGCCAGAAATCCGCTGAACCAGTATAATATCGAGAACTATTGGTCCCTGAGGACCTTTGATGTGGCAAACAGCAACAGCACCGAACTGGTTTGGGGACTGGCAGCGCCTGCGCCCATCTCGCTGAGCGACCAGTACGTCACCTATCTGGACCAGCCCGTGGCCAGCTTTGGCTGGAGGGTATACAAGAAGCTGCTCTATGGCATAGAGACTGCGCCATCAATTCCGCCCAGCGGAACAAATCAGCGTGCTGGAGGAAGCTTTGTTGTCTATCAGGACAGCAAGGGCGGCAACTCTGAGATCTGGATCTGGAGACAAGGTAAAGATCCTGTTCAGCTCACAAGCGGGCCAGGAGAAAAGATCAATCCAGCAACGGACGGCAGTATGGTGGTCTGGCAGGACAACCGGAATGGCAACTGGGACATCTATGCAATGGAATTGAACACCAGCAAGGTGACCCAGATAACAAAAGACAATACAGATCAGACAAAACCGGATGTGGAGAATGGCGTAATCGTCTGGCAAGACAAACGCAACGGCAACT
>CAZRYL010000078.1:0-6321 GCA_964604285.1 uncultured Methanotrichaceae archaeon | reverse complement strand
ACGTGATCCTCTTCCTGGTTGCTGCGGTGGGGTTGTTTGTCTATGTGCTGTAAGGGCCGTAGAGACAGGGATGATGCGGTCTCGAGTGTCGTCGGAGAGATGCTCTTGATCGCTGCGGTCGTCGTGATCATCGCAGCCATCTCAATCAATGCGCAGAGTATCCTCCCCCCACCGAGGGATCCGAGCGTGACGATCATGATGAAGAACACCACCGATACGGTATTACTGTACCACAAGGGAGGGGATGCAGTCAAAGCAGGGGAACTGCGAGTGGTTATTGATGGGGTTGAAAATTCGTCTTTTTCACTGAATGGAGAGTCAATACCCGATCCCGACCGGCTCTTTGACCTTGGAGATCATATCAATGCGACAAAGAAGGATGGATCCCTGCTCTCAAGCGGGGAATCTGTTCGCCTCGTAACATCGAGGAGCGTGCTTTTTTCCGGGGTGATCCCTTGAAAGATGATGCCCTCGCCCCTGTCGTTGCCATGATGCTCATCCTCGCAGTAGTGGTGACGCTCTTTTCCCTCTGGAACTCGGTCTACCTCCCAGGTCTGAAGCAGCAGGCTGAGGTTGAGCATTTATCACAGGTGGAGGAGGGGTTCCTGCGTATTGACGCGGATATCAAGAATATGATCTCCCTCCAGAGCGGCGGAACAATGATAGAAAATATTCCGCTTGGTGGAGGAGATTTTTTTCTCCATTCAACCCGTTCCGGGGGTTCGATCAGGATAGCACGCGATTCTATCCCACTCCTGATCGTGCGGAACTCGTCAATCACTCTGGAAAGCCATTTGGCCAGGTTCAATTATTCACCCCTTTCAAATTTCTGGATTGACCAGGGGTATACATGGCAGGAAGGGTATGTGAATGTGACGAAAGGTGGGAGATCCTCGCCTTTGCGATACGACACGATGGATACGGTGATACATGAAGGATACGGCGGAATGACGTCCAACATCTTCATGAAAGGGCCCGGTAAAGATATCACCCTTGTCAATTTCCTGGTTGGGGATTCGAATATGATGAGTGGAAATGGAATATCCCAGTTCAATGTCAGGGGAAACACTACGCGTATAACCCTTGAGCCGGATACGTGGATCGTCGCCAATGTTTCCACCGCCTTTGGTGCATCGCTCAATGAGACAATTTCTACCACGCTTCTTCCTTTTAACCCAGATATGAAACCAGAAGGTCCTGAAAGGTTCAATTACACGCTAAAGGAGAGCATTACGATCATATGGTATAACCTGACTTATTCAGTCGTATGAGGTGAGAATATTCGTGAAATCTGGAAATTTTTCATAATTTAAACAAATTATTAAGAAAAATAGCAATGATTAAGAAATGTTACAGGGATAAAAGATATGGAGATGAATAGGGGTATGGACAGAACTGAACATGGAGAATCAGGAGTGTCGATCGTTGTCGGGGTGATGTTGATGCTTGTCGTCACCATCATCCTCGCGGCAGTCGTCAGTTCCTACGCGGGAAGCATGATCACGGTCAAGGAAAAACCACTCCAGGTCAATATTGCGGCGAGAACGAACGGGACCACTGAGATCCTCTTTGACCATACCGGCGGAGACCAGTTCTCACTCGAAGACCTGGTCATTATCCTCGATCAGGGCAGCCAGCAGGTCAGGATTACCAACGACACGGTCACCGACCGGCCCAACTATAACCTCACCAATAAGGCCGGGATCTCATTCGTGCGACCTGGCGACACCATTGTTTTGAAAGGTACCAATACCAACAAATATACGCTCTTTAACACCACGGGTGGGTCCATTACAATCGAACAGGACAACAAGGAGTTTACCTGGATACTCCTCTCCCGCAAGTGTGATGCTATCCTTGCTAAAGGGAGTCTGGTGTTCTATTCAGGGAAGACATAGATCTTAAGAATGCCTCCTCGCTGTTTTGTGTGGGGAGACTGAATCGAGGTTGTTATCTGCAGATCAATTCAGTCACTCCAACCGCCGCCTGGGCGTCCTTCGGGGGCGGCGGTGTGCATCGCATGTGGGGGTGTGAGGGCAAATAACCTCCACCTCAGTTCCTCACTACCCACTCAAAATAGCGAAGAGCCTAATATCAGATATCACTACTATTATGGAGGTCGTTTATAAAAAAAACACCCTTAAATATCTATATATTTAGGAGTTACGCAGTTGGATTGTCGAGAGATCCCCCTTCATAACAAAATCCTTGTGCATTAAAAAAAGGATGGATTCTCGATAAATTGCACAACAGCAATACGATGGATTTTCATTTTGGACTCGTACCAGCTTACTCCCATGTTCAAGCGAGCTTTTTCGAACACCAGGAATGAACGAATTGAGAGAAGAATATGGCTACACTGCGATTGAGTTTTTCTCGCTTGACACCGTTCAATGCCACAGAATTGCTTGACTCCATGATGGAATTCCTCAATCTTCCATGATATCTTTCTGAGTTCGGCGCGGCGTTCTGGATTCATTGAAAGGACATCTGTGGCCCAGAATTCAGGCTCTTTTGCAAGATGCTGGACTTTGAAGAGTTTTATCTGACCATATCCGCGAAGGTGGACCTCACATCCATCTTCAGGAACTTCCACTTCAGAAACAGCCATATAATCGGATAAATCGTGTTTTACCAGACGATTTGACTTCAAACGTGTCAGGAAGTGCCAATGAAGTTTTGTGACAAGTTTAAGGTTTCCCATACTCGCATACCAGCTGTCGAAAAGAACACAATGCGGCTCTAATCCACGTTCTTTCGCCTTTTTCAACATGTCCTGGAAGTGATCATTCTTGGTCTTTTCATCATGTTCACGATCATAAACCCTAAAATCCAGAGGAATAATCGAAGTACCATCGGTCCAAAGGAGTGTGACCAAATTGATCCCTTTCACTACTTGATGGTGTTTTCCGCTCCAATGATAGGATACCAACTCAATCTGGTGCGAATACGGCTTGTCCAGGGTCGTGTTGTCGATGATGAGAAAACCACTATCCCGTTCAATGAACTGTAGGGCCTCCTGCCAGAGCGCTTCTGTGTCTGAAGACTGCCTCTCAAGAAACCGGTTCACCGAGTCATGTGCTGCTTGAATCCGTGATTCTGGGATGCATCGGGATGCTTCTGTACAGGTACATATCCGATACGATGCAATGAGAAATCCTATGTAGTCTTTCTCGGTATATCGTGGTGGGTTCACTGAATATTACCCCGATTACAGATTCACTACCTATAATCGGTTTTCATTAGCTATGGATCTTTCGGTGAACCGCGTAAGTCCGAATATTATGAAAAAAATAATACAACAGAAAAATATACCATCATGTTAAAAGTGGATATTCATGCAGGTCCAATACATCTACGATGAATCGGGGAGAAAAACCGGTGTTATCGTTCCTATCGCACTTTGGCAGGAAATATCCCGTAAAAACAGGGGGATAAAAGGAAACGATCCTTTGATCCCTCCGAATTTAGGGGAATCTACCGCGACCTGGCAGTTGATTTCGAGAAGGAACTCCGAAAGTTGCGGCAGGAATGGGAGCGGGTGTGAAACGCCACCTGTTTGATACCAAAATCCTCATCTATTATTTTGCGGATGCTATTCCATCCACGGAACTAAAAAAAAGATTCAGGAAATTTTGAAAACCTCATTTCAGGTCTCCATAATCACGAAGATCGAATTTTTCAGATTTGAGAAATTCTCTTAAAGATTCTTTCACTAGGGAAGAGGAATTCTTCGGATATGCAACTGTTATCCCGCTGACGGACGATATCGCCGATATTGCAATCGATCTGCGTAGAAAGTTCCGAATAAAATTACCGGATGCCGTTATTGCCGCAACCTGCCTGAAGAACCGTTTTACGCTCATCACGAGAAATGAAAAGGATTTTACCGGCATTAAAGAACTGAAAATGTACAATCCGTTTCATACAAACGGTCTGTAGATCTGATGATCAAGATTTACGATATCATTCTACCTCGATCGATTTGGGGAGATCGACCGGGATGCCATCCGCAGGGAATATGCGGAAAGGAGTTCCAAATCGGTGACGAGGAGAGTGTGGAAAGGGTCTATCCGCCGGTAGAACAGGTGAATACTTTCATGATAGGAACAAATGCGATGGCGGTGAGTGTTGCGGGCGGGAGATTCATTATCACCGGGAACTGACTGTTTTCGCAAAGCCGATTTGACTTTGCAGGATGCCCTGACCTTACAAAAATCTTGTCTTTTCGTTGAGAGTGAAGTAGTATATTCATCCCTCAACGAAATGAAAAAGATATCGTAGGGGGTTAGCTATGGTGCGAGGCAGAAAGCAGTCGAATGGGCTGTGTGTTCGGAGGAGTCGAGGACCTATGGATACACGCGAAAATTTAAAGGTGGTTCATACACCACCCGCCCTAGGGGGACATCCTGAACAGGTGAAAAAAGAATTATTTTTTGGCAGCCTTCGCGGGTGCTTTTTCCGGGGCTTTAGATGCAGGTTTTTTAGCGGGCTTCACGGCTTTTTTAGCCGGCTCTGCGGCGGTGGTCTTCACATCTTTCGCGGGTGAGGGTTTTGCAGTCGCTTTGGCCGGTTTTTCTGCTGCTGCAGCAACCTTTGCAGCAGCTGCCGGAGTCTCCTTGACAACTGGTGTACGTGCAGGTGTGGAAGGTGGAGTGGTGGTCTTCACAGGTGCAGTGGCTTTCTTCTTCTCGCCTGTCTCAACGGTCTTTTTTGGTTCCTTTGCTGGTGTCTTCTTCTCCATCAATCAAGCTCCTTTACCGGATGAGTTGCATCATCTCGTCAATGCAATGGGAGTCCCCTTGCATACGGAAGAGGTGACCCGGCCTTATGGGAAGGATCCGTTCACCTTAATCATATGAATATTGTTTTAGATATTAAATATTATGATGAATTTTAACTTTTGTCATAATAAACTGAATGACTCATGGGAAAAATACATGGTGAATATCTGCGAAATCCGCCAATTTTTCATCACTACAAGAGGTTTTTTCAATTATTGGACCTATGCTGCATGCATCAGGGCCCGCACATGCAGGCTGACATCATCCCGAACCGCATCCAGATGGAGAAGGACTTCATCCGCACCGCTGAACTCTTTATCGCGCACAACGGGTCGGTGGACGTCTCGTACGTGATGCCGTACGTCAACGACTTCATGGCTGCCAACAACTACGGAACGGTGGAGTGGGTCACGCTCAAGAACCCCTCCATGACCTGGAATACGCCTGAAGGGGCAAAGGTACTCTCGACGGAGGTTGCGGGGTGGCTGATCGATGCAGACCCTGCAAACAAGAGCTATTACGAATCACGGCTGGCCGAGTACCTTGCACAGATCGATACGGCGGATCTCTCTTCCGACGAAAAGAAGCTGGTCGCGGGCCAGGACGTAATCGTCATGATCTGGCAGCAGGACGCATCTGAGAAATGGCTCGGGCTGCACACGATCTCCGTATTTGCCCCGGAGTTCTACCAGCAGGGAAAGTTCGTACCGCGGGCGGTCGTCAACGACGTGTATAACGACCCGGCGAAGTACCGCAACGTGAGGTACGTCATCGAGAACATGCAGTCCGCCGAGATGGCAAAGGGCCTGGAAGAGGCGCTGCGCGATCAGAAGATAGACGTAAAGCGGGTTGTCTTCACCAACTTCCCGAAATCCCTCCCGGGCGTTGACTCGCTCCCAGATGTGCTGCGGTACAACAAGCAGCTGGTGATGCCGTCATCGCAGGGAGCGGCGGCGACATCTCCTGCAGCGACGACTGCGGCACCCACGCAGGCGCCGCGGGGGCTCCTCATGCTTCCGGTGGCCCTCGGGGCGGCATTCCTGCTCATCGGGCGGAGAGATCCCTGAAGAGTCCATTGGATCCTTTCTCTCTTTTTCACTGTATGAACGAGAAAATTGAACATGCAGGCTTCACATGTGAGCCTGGACGTCCAGAAAAATCCATGTTACGGCCATGGTACGCCTTAGTATGCGAACAGTGGAGAATTCCCTGGACAGATCCAACCGGAGATTGAATATGAAGAGGACAGCCAGTTCAACCCATGAACCCCCAAGCACCATCACACTCTTTCCCGTCGGGATAATCTGCAACGCCATCAGGGAACCTACCCTGGTCGCAGGGGGAGATGGACTTTACATGCGTGGGACCCATGCAGAGATGGTGGAAAGGGTGAGAAGATCCGATAATGAAGTCTCAAGAATCGTTATCCGGGAGGATCTGGAGGACATCCTCACGGGTATCGAGGCGTATTCTCACCTTGTCGTCCTTTACTGGGCACACGCCGTTCCCGATGAGCGCCGCTCCCTGACACGGGTGC
>CAZRYL010000077.1:0-6637 GCA_964604285.1 uncultured Methanotrichaceae archaeon | reverse complement strand
GTGACAACAAAATTTTTCTTTTTATATATTTCCGCTATATAATTTAAAAAATTTATACCTATCCCAACGCCTTGATAATCTGGTAAAACAACAAGGCGATGTATTTTTTTTAAGTTTTTTATTTTAGGATTTGGAAAATGATGTATAGCACAAAATGCCACTGGTTTGTCCTGTATTGTACCGATATAACAATCAACAGACTTTTTTAATTCCGTATTTAAATAGTGATACTTCCTAAAAATGTTCCATATTCCTGTTTTATCCTTGCATTGATAGATGTCGATCTTAATTTCGGGTCTTGTTTTTTGGTGACCGCGAAAGGTAAATTTCTGCGAATTGGTATCATATACCCAATCCGGTTCTAACCAGTCAATTATATCTTCATGACATGATACTGCAATAAACCTTTTATTTAATCTTCGAATATTCTTTGAAATGGCGAATGAACAAATTTTTGCAATATCTCTATCAACAACTGAAGTAAATTCGTCAAATATGATTGGATCATAATTGGAAAGAAGGGCATATGCAAGGTCAACTCTCATTTTCTCTCCATTCGAGAGGACATGATATGGTTTTAACCATGAGGGGGGAGAGGAGAAACCTACGGCTGTGAATATTTGTGTAATCTCTTTATAGGAGTTTCCATCTGGCATCTCGTCAATAATTGCCTTATTTCCATAATTTGGGGATTTAAAATAGGTTTCCGGAAATATTGTTTTTGCGATAGTGGTTTTACCTGTTCCGCTCCTCCCCACTATGAGCCCGATATTCCATTCCTTCCCTTCAATTTCAATGTTATCTGTGAAATGTTCCCTTATATGATCTAATTGAAGGTCAAACCCACTCTTGACTTGCGCGACTTTAAATGTATTATCTGGTTTAATTTCTCTTATAATGTCAAAACGCGGCATTTATACCCCTCCTCTGTGAGTTTATTAAATACTCTTTCTTGTTCTTCCTCATCTTGACATTCGATAACGACCTCAAAAAATTCCTTCATATTAATGCCTTTAATTTCGGCATTACCATCATCTTTAAATAAAGTATTTATTTCCTTGTCTGAAAATCCTGTGAATGTCAGGTCAAAATTTTCGAGTTTTAGATCATCTAAAACCTTTGTAAGTTTCTCCATATCCCAAGACCCGACAATCTTGTTTAAAGCGACATTGAGGGCTTTTTCTCTTGTTTTATCAATATCAATGATAATTACAGATACTGTTGTATGACCTAATTCTTGAAGCACTTTAAGTCGCTGGTGACCACCAATAACAGTATAATCAGAATTTACTATTATGGGATCGACATATCCGAACTCCTCAATGCTTCTTTTAATAGATTCATACTCTGGATCGCCCGGTGAGAGGTCTTTTCTTGGATTGTATTTTGCCGGCTTTAATTCAGAGATAAATACAGTTTTTAATTCCATAACATTCCTCCAATGTGTTAACTTCCATACTTTTTCTTTAAATAGGTAGATAGGTAGATAGTTTTATATAGTCTTGGGTTATATATATTATAGAGGTAAGAGAAATGGAAACAACTCAAGACCTTATAAGAAGGTATAATATCCTTGCAAACCGCTTTGAGGCATACACCTCCCGGACACCTATTCGGGAACAGGTCAGAACAACTGAAGAGGTAAAAAGAGTGTTGAACGAACTTAAAAAGCGCGGCCTCTATCATGCAGGTGGTCGGCAGTTCGTCACTGTCCCACAGGAGTGATCTATAGTGGAAAAGGCGTTTGATATTACGGGGTTTCTGAATAACCCTCTTTGTCCCCGGTGCGGGTGTCCTTCTATCAAGGCCGGTATGAAGATTAAGACGGGGGGTAAGGTTCAAAGGTGGCAGTGCAGAGAGTGTGGGCATGTCTTCACACTTTCTCCCATTTCTTTCCAGTGAATTATCTATAATATTCATGGGATTCTCTGTGCCTGTTGAAATTATCCTATTTTCCCACATGGCCTTTCCTCCACCTCTTTTTTAGAACCCTACACCCTGCCGTCTCCGCCGGATGGCCCGGTCTATGTCATTTTCAGAAGAGAACTGCGAGACCTTCTCCCAGCATCCATGACATAACCAGACGGACATCAGACCTTTCTCCCGGAGGTTGTAATCGACATATTCTCCCCAGAAATACGCGGCAACCTCATGGTCATAAAGCGCATTCCCGCAGAAATGGCAGAGTTTTGAGATTTTCTGCCCTTTAATCACTCTTTGTTCCATTGTTCCTCCGGTTGATGGCATTAACGACCTCATACGGGTAGAGATACCGCCACATCGTCATCTCCAGAGTCACCAGTTCCTCATAACTGCATGGAGGAAACATGACGTAAGTTGTGGAGAGGTCATAGAGATGGCCCGTCCTCCCGGGTATAGCGGAGAATGTGGGATGAGAACGGGCTTCGGACATAGTATGATACTATTTTTTTCCCCGAGACCTCAAAAAGAGTATCTGGTTATTACGGTATTATATTATGATATTGTAAAAAAAGAGGAATTAGTAGATACTGCTGATATACACCTGATATTTTGCAGGGACGGCCTTTCCAAAATAGGAAATCTCGTATTGCCACGTTTCCCCCGGGGAAAGGCCGGAGACGGAATCTATCCCGTCATCTATCACATTTCCTCTTTCGTCGTAAAATTTCGCCCGGATGAAAATATCCTCGTCAACGTTCCCGGTGTTCTTAACCACCCCGGTGATCTTCCCCTCGTAATACGTCCCAGAATATGACCAGCCCTCCGGTATCCACTGATGAGAGACGATCTCCGCGTCCCGGATGATATACTCCCGGGTCTGTGTGACAATGTCCGTTTCTCCCTGTGGCCTGCTCCAGTCCTTGTAATCTGCCACAAAGGACGGGGTCGGTGTGGGGGTCGCCCCTGTCCGGATGGCGGGGCGTTCCTGTTGTGCCGGGGCCGGGGCGGTCGCGAGGATATAGACTATTGTTCCTCCCATCAATACAAAGAAGAGAACCAGCAGAATAGCGATTATATCTTTACGCATAATACTTATTATAATGATTGTGCTATTTATACTTTATGATAAAAGGGGGGTTATTGATCTCCTGTCTCCAGAATGTCCTTTAATGCCATGATCTTCTCTTCCGCTGTGTGGTTATATGGGTCACTATTTCACCTCCTGTTTATGATATATCGGACATAATTTGGTTATTTTATTGATATTTTTATTCCATTCAACGATTTTGTGAAGTTGATTATGTCGCATTGGTGTTGAACCATCTACACCTTCTTCTCTTCTTGTTCAATCGTCGCAATCCCCGCAAGGATCGGATAGACCTGCTGCGGGACGACGGCATTTCCGAGACATCGCAATCTGTCCACCCGATGGGGAACCCCATGAGCCACTCTACCCACTGCGGGTTCAGACTCCCAGATTCCCGTGAGGGGCCTACTGCCCGCCCAAGAAGTCCATTGACCGGGATCATTCCGTTTATACTCGAATCCCCGCAGTCCTTGTAATCTCTGGACATCGGGGTTGGCCACATTTGCGGAATGTAATTGTCTCTTGCTGCCATTCGCAATTCCGCTATTGCAACGTTTGCCAAGTCCTTTCTCTCTCGTGAATAACAACGTCCTGCCGTGTTGTCGTTGTCGTGTTTTCGCGGTGCAGTTGGTGTTGGGAATAGTGTCCTGCATGATGAGTGTTTCACCATTGATAGTGCGAGTTTGTTTGCCGATCCGGTCTGTGTTGCAACCAACGATGAACACCCGGTCTCTCCTGTGCCAGGCACCGACCCCGCAAGCCGGAATAATGAACGCCCTGATGGTATAGCCTGCACTTTCCAGATCAGAACAACAAGATTCGAGTTCCATACTGACAATTCCAGCAACGTTCTCTCCAAGCACCCAAGCGGGCCGGAGCTCCCGCACGACTCGAAACATCTCCGGCCAGAGGTAACGGTCATCTTCTTTGCCTCGTCGCTTCCCGGCACAACTGAACGGCTGGCAGGGAAACCCTCCACTGACGAGGGTCGGGCGTTCAATGCCAGTTCGCCGGACAAAGTCATCTGCCGATATATTCCGGATGTCTGTCCACCGTGGAATTTTCCTTCCGAACCGTTTCCGGAGGATTCGGAGTGCATAGGGGTCGCATTCAACCTGCCCGACTGTCCGGACCCCTGCCCATTCCGCAGCGAGATCGATTCCTCCGATCCCGGTGAATAGTGACAGGTGTGTGAGTCCGTCATTCATGCGTCACCTTCTGTAACGCCCGGGCTTTCACCGGTTGAGTTGAAAAAATCAAACAGACTCGTATTAATAAGATTAGATATTCCCTTCCGTTTGCACTGCGGTGAAATCCATAAACGTTCCTTAAACCTGTTGTCTGCGTTCTTTGAATTTTTGCTGTCGCTTCTCGCAAATGCGCGACCAGACACCCACTTTATCGTTGTCCAGTTCTTCGGGATTTCGTACTCACCCTCATACCCACAGAGGATAATCCGGTAATTCGGCTCGTCCTGATGCTCGATTGCCCATTCATATACATCATGGTTGACGCCCGCCTCATCATGAGTGTATAAATTTTCGCACCTTATTGTAGTATCGTACGGCGGATTAAGGAAAATGCCATTAACTGACCATTTATTGAGTACTCCTTTCGTTACGACTCGTTTCCAGTCCCCACAGCAGACACGGACGTATCGCAATCGTTCCGCTAATTGGTTTAGATATGCAGTAATCGTATCTTCTCCTGCCCTAATGCCTGTATGGCCGTCGATTGTATTGTCGCCTGAACGGAGCGACATCCTATTCACTCCACATCCAGTATTACCGATGTGAGGTCGCTTCATATCGACACCGCGGTTTTCATCGCCTGAACGGAGCGACATCCTATTCACTCCCTGTCCAGTATTACTGATGTGAGGTAGCTTCCTATAGACACCGCGGTTTTCATCACGATATGTATGTTCATCATCCTCCTCCTCTCCTTTTCTGACAAGACGCCCGGATGAATCCACAGTCCACGAACCGCGCCCGGAACAAAACCCGCCCCCTATCCAGCAGGAGATACCCCATACCCACCAGCCGGCGACCTGTACGTCATAATAGTTCGGATCACCAAACAATCTCTGTATCCGCTCCTTTCCGGTATTCACGAGCCAGATGTGGCGTGCGGTCAAATCGGCCTCGTTTACGGGGTTGTTTGCGTATTTTGCAACTCCTGCCGGGTCGTTCTTGACAGCCCTCCAAAAATTGGCGATATAACAATCTATATCGTTCACCGTCTCCACCCCCTTTATCGGGAGAGGCCTGCCGAGGAGGACAGCGAGGCTCCCGGCAAATGGCTCGACGTAATTATCGACATCGTGAAAATATTCCCACACAATATGCGCAACGCGGGATTTCCCGCCGAACCACGGGAAGGGGGCTTTGAGTGGTTCAGACCCGGCCATCACCACATCCCTCCATCACGGGTTGTGTGAGTTTGAACTCCCCTTCTCGAGTGATGATGACCTCCGCGCACCTGATTCCCCTCTCCCGTTCCACCTCTTCTTTGACATTAAGGTAGTGTTTATAGTCGCTGTTTCCGTATATCCGCGCACCAAACACCACGTGCGGCGGTTTGGGAGACAGGAGGAGCCGGAACGGGGGCTGTGAATCGCCCCGGGGAGTGTTTTCCTCGGATACGATCTTACTGTTTACAGAGGACATAGTTCACCCCCACGAATCTCCGTATTTCCACTCCTTCATGTCGTTGCCCTCTCTGCTTCCTTAACTGTCATGTGCTGTTCGAGGGCGATATCGGCGAGGAGATACGCGATGTACTTCTGGTTTATCCTGTATATCCCGGGGTGTCCGGGTTCGGACCGATGGCCGATGAGGGAGATTATCTGCCTGTTTTTCAGCCGTCGGATCATCCCGGAGGTGACCGGGAGACCGGCGGCCTTCACATCTAATACACTGAATGGCCCATCGCCGAATCGTTCGAAAATGTTCTTCGTGGCCTCATACAGGTAAGAGCCGTATTTAAAATATGTCGTCATATAACATAATATTATTATAATACTATTTATACATTTCCATAGACCCGTATATAATACCATAATAATAGATTTTTCGGGGGATGATTGAAGTCCCCATCGACGCTGGTATGATTGCCCGGTCTCGGAGACGGGCTGATAAACTCGGAGTTTTGAACCGTTCCTTCATGCACGGGCGCGGAAATTTTGTCGGGTTTCTCGGAGAGGAAATCGTTCTTGCGGCCCTTCCCGGGGCTGAATTGGCAGACGATTACAATTTTGACATTATTTATGCCGGTATGCGGTTCGATATCAAGACGAAACGCACATCTGCCGTTCCTCTACCCCACTACCTCTGCTCCGTGTCTGACCACAATACACGGCAGAAGACCGACAATTATCTTTTCTGCCGCGTTCTTGAGGTCAATGGGGAGTTCCGGAAGGGATGGATATTAGGATATCTCCCGAAAGAGGAATTTTACAATAAAGCGATTTTTATGCGAAAAGGAGAGAGGGAAGGGGATAATGGATATGTGGTGAAGAACGACTGCTGGAGTGTCAGGATTGACTCTCTCCGGGCATTGGAGGGAGGAGTGACTGGATAATCTGGTCGTATGTCTGTCCTTTTCGTCCGAGACTGATTAATCGCT
>CAZRYL010000076.1:0-7384 GCA_964604285.1 uncultured Methanotrichaceae archaeon | reverse complement strand
CAATGCTTGATAATATTAATATAGATGATATAGCAAAGAAGATTAGACCAGTTAGATTTAAATATAAGGAAGAGGTTGTACAAGCTGGTAAAGCTCCAGATGGACAACATATGGGTGTTATAGCTCAAGATTTAGAGAAGACGCCACTTGCCTCAGCTGTAATAGAAGGTGATGATGGTTTAAAGAGGATTGATACAGCTGAACTCTCTCCTGCAATCTTAAATCTTGTTATTCAACTTGCAAGAAAAGTTGATAAGATTGAAGGAGGAAAATAATGGACCCAAAAATAATTGAAAGAATGAAGAGAATAGAAGCTCTTGCTGCCCTAATTAAGTCTGGTAAGGCTACTCCAGCTGATAAAGCTGAAATGGAAAAACTATTAAAAGAACAGATGGATTGGCAGAAGAAGAATCCAGCTGCTGCTATGGAAGCTATGCAGACTATGAAGTTATTAAAGAAGACACCAGAACAGATGAAAGCTGAATATGAAGCCGGTATGGCTCAAGCTAAAGCTGCTGGTGCTACATTTGACCCAGAAGAAAGTGCAAGAGCTCGTGCAATTATGGAAGCAGCTGGTATTCCAGAAAGTTTAATGCCAAAACCAGTAACTCCTCCATCCAAATTTACAGCTGACCAAGAACAAGCAAGGACAGATTATGGTAAAGCTGTTAGGGAGAAATTGATAGCAGAAGGTAAACCAGTTGCTGTAGCAGATGCTGAAGCATTAAAAGCCTATCGGTCTTGGTATCCTGAAATGGATGATAGATGGAAGCCAGTTCCTGCTCCAAAGGTATTAACTCCTGAAGAAGCAGAAGCATATAGTAACCCTATGGCGGGTCATGAAAGACCAGATGTTCCTGTTGCTCCAAAGGCTGAAGCTCCAGTTGCATCAGCTCCTGAAGCTCCTGAAGCTCCAGCTCCTGAAGCTCCAGTAGAAGAAGACCCACATGCTGAAGCTACTATGGTTGGTGCTGGTGGTGGTGCTCCAGCTCCGGCTGAAGAAAAACCAAAACCAAAGTTTGGTGATAAGTTGAAAGATTTATATGGAAAATATGGTGTACCCTTCCTTGAGATTGTTGAAGCTGTTGGTAAACAAAGAGGTGATATTGATAAACCAACTGCATTAGATAGGAAGTATCAAGAAAAGTTGGATAAAGCACAAAAAGAATATATGGAAAGATTAGAGAAAGAAAGAGAAGCAAGAGAAGAATCTACCTATCAAAAGAGAATAGCCGAAGAAAGAAAGTGGCAAGCCGAACAAGCTGCTGCTAATAGAGCTGCTGATACTGCTGCAAGAAGAGAAGAGTTGACAGCAAGAGAGAAGTTACTACAGATGCAATTGGCTGCACAGAAGGGTGCTGCTGCTACCGGTGGTGCATCTATAATTCCACAATAAAGGATTTAAATATGACAGATTTAGAGTATATACAAGAACAAAATAAAACTCTTGATGATAAAAGATTTAACTGGGAAGATATTGCGGCTGGTGGTTATTCAGCTGTAAATTCTGCTTTGTTTGGAATACCAGATGTATTGGTTAAAGCTGCCTCCTCAGATGCTTATAAGAAGTTACAAGAATTGAGGGAGAGGAATAAAGGTGCAGCTCTTGTTGGTGATATAGCTGGTGCATTTGCTCCAACTGGTGGTCTTTTGGCTAAAGGTGTTGGTACAGCTGCAAAGCTTGGTGCTAAAGGTTTACAAGCTGCTAAATTAGCAAAGACAGCTGGTGCTGTTGCTAAGGTTGGTAAGGTAGCTGATACAGCCGCAGACATTATAAAGGGTACAAAAGCTGTTAAAGGTGTTAGTGGTGCTGCTGCTCGTGGTGCTCTTGCAGCTGGTGAACAGTTAATACCAAGAGCTATAACAGGCGATGTTGACTTGACAGAAGCTGGTTTGACTGGAGCTCTTGGTGCTGGTGTTGGTGCTGCAGGTTATGGACTTGGTAAAGCTGCACAAAGAATACCTGAATATATAGAAGATATGAAGAAATGGGCTGATAAAACTATTCTCAAGAGGGCAAATATTACTGATAAGGTAATGAGAGCTCAAAAAGCCTATATGGGTAAGGATATATCCAAATACTATGCTGAACTTGCTGACTTTGCAGAAGCAAGAGAATTACACCGTGGTCCAGAACTTGACAAACTTGTTGAAGATGTCAAGGATACTTGGAGAAAGATGGGTGATGCATTTGATGCATCTGACTTTAAAGTTGATGCACAGAAGATTATTGATGCTCCAGATGTAGCTCAAGCTATTAAGAGAGATGTTGGATTAGTAGATAAGATTGATGATATAGTTACTAAAACAGAAGCCACTGATGGATTTGTTAACAAGAGAGCATACCTAAATGAATTACTTTATGACCAGACTGGTAAAGTATCAATGGATGAAAAGAAGGTTGCTAAAGCTCTATTGGACCAGATTGAAGAAACAGCTGAGAAGTTGACAGGTCTTGATGTTGGTGAAGCAAAAGCAGCTTGGAAGTTGATGAAACCATTTGAAGCTGCAGATATACTCGATGATATGCGTGTTGCAAAAGGTGGATTAGCTGGTGGTTCTGATACAGCATTTAAACTTGGTTTAGCTAGTGCTGGTTTAACCGGTATGACTGGATTACAGGATGTACAAAATGACCCATCTGACCCAATGGCTTGGGCTAAATTAATTGGTGCCGGTGTATTTGGTGGTTCACTCTCAGCCTCTGCAAGAGAGAAAATTGGTATAGCTCTTGCTAAAGCTATTAGAAAGATGCCAACAGATAAGATTGCACAAGTTATACAAGATGTTGCAGAAGGTAAATTGACTAAAGTATTAGCCTCTATTCCAAAAGAGGACTTGCCAGTTGCTGCATCTAAGTTCTTTACTGGTAAATTAAGAGATGAAGATATTAGATTAGATAAAAAACAAGAACCTGTTGGTGATGTTATAGAAGGTGAGACACCAGTATCAGAAGCTGCTGAAAAGGAAGAGATTGTACAAGTTGCAGAAGAACAACCAGAAGCCTACATGGAAGCCCTTAATGAGAGAATGATGGCTTACTGGGCTGAAAACTTTGCAGATACTATGGAATTCCCAGAATATATAGCTGCTGTTAAGGAAGCTACAGAAGGTTTTGACCCAAGAAAGACAGTAAACTTCTTCTTTGCAGATAAGAAAGAGAGAGAAAAGTTCCTTACAGACCTTGAAGTTGCTGGTAAATTTAAAGGTGTAGATATCGAAGAGTTGTGGAAGGGACCAGGATTAGTTGAAGGTATACTTGAACCAAGTTCAGCAGCCGAAAAGAGATTAAAGAAGAATGAATTTATAGATACAATAGCTAAACTTGTAACTTCAGAAGGTTCACTACCATCTAAGGCAACAAAAGATACAATACAAGCTGATGTTTCAGCTATACTTGCTCTTGATGCTACACCAGATGAGAAGAAAGAGTTGATACTCAATAAATTAGAAGAAAAATACGGTTTAGGTTTCTCAACACTTAAACAACTCGGTTTAGCATAAGGAGAGGAAAATGTCAGTAATAGAAAAATTTATAAAATTTGATGATAATTATAAACCACGAGATAAAACTTCTGCAGAAGTTATGACTGAATCTGAGAAGAAGAAAAAGAAACACTTCATCCGTTCTCTTGGTAATGTATATTCAGCTGCAGAAGCTCAAAGAATATTCAATCCCAACCTACCACCTACTAAACCAAAAGGTCCAACCGAAGCTCAAACAGAACTTGGTACATCATCCACTATGGATTTAGAAGGTAATTGGGGTCAAGCAGGAAGACAGGAGTCATAAATGGCAGATAAATATAAATCTACTTTACTAGCACAAAACTCCTCACCTGAAGAAATCCAGAAAGCCGACTTAGACCTCTTGAAGAAGATTAATGAAGTAGCCAATATTACATCTAATGGTTCTTCAGCAACAAATACTACTAATATTTCAGTAATTAAACCAGTTTTATTTATTGGAGATGCTATAGATGTTGCCGCTGGTGCAACCTATATTAATTATGGTGCAACTTTAAAAACAAATAGGCTCATTAATATAGATAATGCAATGAATTTATCAACCGGTATTTGGACATGTCCAGAGGAAGCCACATATAGAATAACAGTTACAAGGTCAATTATTTCTGGTACAGAAGGAAGAGATATAACTCAATTATATCTTAATAATAGTTTATATACGGAAATTGTAGAATGTTGGGGTCAATATGATGATATTGATGGTTCTGTAACTTTAACCCTTTTTAAAGGAGACCAAATTAAAATAGTTAAACATCCATCAATTAGTAAAACTGGAACTATTTTGTTACAAATTGAAAAAATACAAGTAGATACTATTATAGCATCTGAAAAACAAATAATATCTTCTACTGTTGATAAACCACTTATGAGTGGTCAAATTGGTTCAATTGCTACATTTTCAGCTGCACAAAAGATACCATTTGATGATATATGGGTTAATGTTGGTGGTATTAGATATGATAGTGTAAATAGAAGATTCTATATTCCAAAGACTGGTAAGTATAGAATTACAATGAATCCCCTTAAAAATACTGGAGCAACAGCAACAAAAGTACTTATTGGTATTAATAATGATACACCTACTGGAGCAAACAATAAAGGTATGACTTATTCTAATGCCTCTGTTTATGATAGTTTATGTTTAGATAGTGTTGTAGATTTAACTGCTGGTGACTATATAGTATTTTATTTATTAGAAGGTTCAATTTATAATACAACAGAGAATAGATATAACCAATTTAGTATTGAATATATCGAACCTGCATATAACCAAATTAATATATATCAAGGTGATGTACAATTATCTTCAAGGGGAGCAATAGTAAATAGTTATTCTGAAACGGATATAATTGAAAGAAGTTTTTCAACAGCATGGGCAGATAGTTTAGAGTGGGGTAATTTTAGTTATTCAGGTAATAGTAAATTATATGTTACACTTCACATACCTGGAAGAATAAATAGTGGTACAAGCTGGTCTGGTTGGTATACTGAATTACAGTATAGAATAGATGGTGGAACCTGGATGTCTCTTGGTCAATCTGGTTATGATAGTATGATGTTAACTACTACTGGTTCTATTACTAATAATAATTATCATTTTTTAATACCACTTCCACCAAAACCCTGTAGTGTTCAATTTAAAACAAGACATAGGGCATACACAGGAACATTAGTTATAAATGGTCAGCATGAAATTATTGGTAATGAATTTTATTCAAAATTAATTATACTTGAGATAGCCAACGACCAACAAAATATTACACCATCTTATGGTGCATATTATAGACCTGCATTTTATAGATATTATAATAGAAATTCTGTTGCAAACCAATATATACACCTAAAAACAAACCAAACAATAAATAATGTTATGTTTGCTGTTCAGTTTCAGGGTTATGAATATGGTTCATCAAAACCTATTGATGCAACAGTTGTAGGTTATCCATATATCCCAAATAATGATGTTATTAATAAAGGTACATCTGGTACACATACTTGTGGTGCATATAAATCCTCAGATGGTTATGTTGTTTTAACTATATTTGTAACAAGTTTATATTTTTTAGGATTTATATTAAACCAAATAGGAGCCGGACCACAGGGTTTATTTCCATTAGTAATTACAGCTACAACCAATAGTGCTTCTGCTACTGGTGTATATTAAAATTATGGTTAAAGGAAGTAGATGATGAATGAGTTATATTATAAAAATGAGAATGGACAATTCATTCCGGATAGAAGGAGCAGCAACAATATGGAGATTCAGCAAGCTGTCTTAAAACTCCTTGCAAAAGTTGAATCTATGGAAACAAACATAGAAACAAAATTAGAGGCAGTTAAGGATAAAATTGGAAATATTGATGAGAAGTTGACTAATAGGGTTAATGAACTCGAGAAAAAGATTGAAAACCACTGTGAGGACGAAGATGAAATAAACCAAACCTTAACAGAATATGATAAAAAATGGGAAACTACTAAGGCTTATGTAGAAAGAATACATAAACTTGAAAAACAATACACTATATTAGAAGGAAGGGTTGATAATTTAGAAAAATTACCAATTAAAAGCAAGGCAGCCTTAATTGATGACTTTTTTAAGATTATTAAAAATGTACTATTTACAGCTCTTGCAACTGGATTAATAGGTTTTGTTGGTTATTTATTAATAACCTATATAAAAGGAGGATGATATGCCTTTTTCACTATCTAATACAACAGCAGGACAATTGGCTCGTACGTTTGTTACGGCTGATGCTGGTTTTGTGGCTGGTAGAGCATTGGCAGAAAACGTACCAACTGCACCATTCGCATCCGATAAACATTTTTGCGAAATTGGTCACGTAGCAGAGACACGAGTTGGTGCTGGATTAGCTAAAGTTAATTTGCATTTCAATTGATAGGAGTAAACTATGGATAAAACATGGGATGCGGAAATAAAAGAACCACTGAGATATATACCAAATTACGCCTTCCCAAGGAGTTGAATATGGCTGGATTAATAAAAAGTTTGAATGTTTTAAATCCGGAGTTTAAGAAGTTGGTCGACCTCTTCCTAACTAAACTTGATGAGGCTAAGATTAGATATTTTATAAATGAAACACTCAGGACTATAGAAGTTCAAAGAGCTTATTATGCCCAAGGTAGACAACCACTTATTGAAGTTAATGCATTGAGGAAGTTGGCTGGATTATGGCAGATTACAGATGTAGAGAATAGAAGGAAGATTACTTGGACTATGAAGAGTAAGCACTTAGAGGGTTTGGCTATCGATATTGTTCCACTTAATCCTACCACAAAGAGGTTGTGGTGGGAAGCACCAGACTATATTTGGAAGGAGATTGCTGATGTGTCAAAGGATTGTGGATTGGAACCGGGTTATTATTGGGATATAAAAGATAGTCCACACCATCAGATGCCGGAGAAGTAATATGCAAGATAGAGAGAAGTTTAAATTAGATGCAAAGAAATATATTCAACAGATTTATACTTCTCATCGAGAACAAGATGAGGAAGCATGGGAAAATTTAATTGACATCCTCTTCCTCTATATCGATAGCCTAATAGTATATTATCACCCGGAGGAAAAATGAATAAGCTTACATCGAGGAAATTTTGGGTTTGGATTACATGGACCATAATGGTAGGACTCAACTACCAACATCTAACACCAGAACTTATCAATGGTTGGTCAATAGTATCAGCCTTATATATTGGTGGTAATGTTGCCAGTCATTGGATTGGGAGGCAAAAATGACTCATCATCCAAGGGTACGAAGGATTAAGTTATATAAGAGAAAGCTATTAAAATATAATAACTATCATAGATGGGTTAGGCTATTTGGAATTGAAGAAAATT
>CAZRYL010000075.1:0-7416 GCA_964604285.1 uncultured Methanotrichaceae archaeon | reverse complement strand
TTAAAATATAATAACTATCATAGATGGGTTAGGCTATTTGGAATTGAAGAAAATTGGCATAATTATTTTTAAGGAGAATATTAATGTTAAAAAGAATATAGCCAATTGAAGGATTTGAGGATTATGCAATTACTGAAGATGGTAAAGTTTGGTCTTTTAAAAGAAATAGATGGTTAAAACCGAAAACAAAAAAGAATGGTTATTATGAAATTTGTTTATATAATAAAAAAAGATATCAAAAAACATTACATTATTTAGTTGCTAAAACTTTTATACCAAATCCAGATAATAAACCAGAAGTAAACCACAGAGATACTAATAAAGCTAATAATACAGTTAATAACTTAGAATGGAATACAAAAAAAGAAAATATACAACATGCATGGGATAATGGATTAAATAAGGGTTATAGTAAAAAAGTTCAATGTATAGAAACTGGTGAAATTTTTGAGTCAGCCACAGCTGCATCAAGATATTTGGGTTTAAGCGATGGTGCTGTTAAGAGTTCAATTTTTGATAAATGTAAGGCCGGAGGTTATAGGTGGAAATATGTCGAAGATTAAAAATATTACTATTTGTATTATTATTTCCTTTATTATTGGTACAGGCACAGGAGGTGGATTATTCTGGTATTTTATCTACAGACCAACTGTGGGAGGACTTAGAGCAGAGCTTGATGCAAGTAGAGCAGATGCTCAACAATACCGAGATAGAGCTGAAGAAAGTGAGAGGAGAGTTAATGATGTCGCAGGAATTATTACTGAAAGTACAACAACTATCACAGGAACAATTAGCACAATACAACAAGCTCGAGACAAAATACGAGCAGCTATTGAAGCGCTTAGAAAGATTAGAGAGATTATCAAAGTGGAAGAACTGGATAATGGTGGGTGAGGGAATACTGATAATAATATTTATTTTTATATAAAGGAGAATTAAAATGCCAACGACGATACAAGGTTTAGTTAAAATTAGAAAGGGAACATCAGCAGCTTTAGCATCTGTTGTTTTATTGGATGGTGAATTAGGTTTTGCTACTGATACAGGTGCCCTTAAAATAGGAGATGGTATTACAACCTTTTCATCTTTACCTACTGGATTAGATACCAGATATTATACAAAGGCAGAAACTTATTCTAAAACAGAAATTAATGGTGGAACCGGTGGAACACCAGCCTCTACATCTCAATATGGTGTTGTAAAAAGAACTACAACCATAGGTTCAACAACTACAGATACTAATATTTATTATAGTAAATCTACTATTGATAGTGCAACAGACCAATTATTACAAAATATATTAAATTCTTATCCAGGAACAATTGGAGCAAAATCTATAGTAAATCCGATATCTGGAAATACTATAACAAAAATAGCATAAAAAAACCCGGTCAACGACCGGGTAAAATCTTGGAGGGATTTTAAATGAATAATTTTATCAAACCATATCTAACTATGCTTTAAACCTCAACCATTCTATATAATCTTCCTTTTCTTCATCAGACATCTTAATAAAATCTTCTAAAGTTACTTCTTCATAGTTCAAAACTTCACCTCCATTCTAATAAACAACTTATCAAAACCACTATCAACTGGAAATAGTGGGTCTATAAGATAACCAAGAGCACCAACAGAATGGGCACAACCATGCTCATATCCGATAGTCAAACCATCAATCTTTACACCTGCATCAAACCTATAGAAGGTGTAGAAGGGTAAGAAGTTGACTTCCTCACTCTTTGGTATCATCCAGGTTTTAACTGCACCACCAAAATAGAATATACGCCAAGTGTAGTTGATGCCTAAATCTACATAAAAAACATTATTTAAAAACAACTCAGAATATGCACCTTCAGGATATTCAACCTTTGCAGTCTGTGGAAGGTATCCACCTTCAACCCAAACAGAAGATTGTGCATAAACTGAAAGAGAAGCTAAAACCATTAAAGCTACTAATATAATCTTCTTCATTACTTACCTCCAAATTTATAATCCATAACCTTCCAACCTCTTGGTAACTCAGTATAAAACTTACCATTAGTTGGGTCATACCAACCAGTGTTGGCCCTAATAATAGCATGGTTACCACCAGTGGGAAGGACAATACCAACAATCTCAGTAGTCCAACCGTCAGCCAACTTAACAAACAAATAACACATGTCAATACACACTCCAGAACGGAGAGCCATAGTCTCAGCCGGGGTCTGGGCTTCATCTTCAGATTTATCACTACCAACATAGTCGATATTGTAATAAATCCACTCATTAATCTCATCAAGGGAGTAGAAGCGGTCAGGCATGGTTGTAGGGATGGATGCACAACCAACAAAGAAGAAGGCTACAAAAACCAACCAAAGCTTATTCATTACTTTGCCCTCCCGATAATCCAACCAAGACTAACAACACAACCAGCAAGGAAGATTATATTGTGGGTGAAGTAGTAAGCTAAACCGCATAAAACCATAACTATCATGTTGTCCTCCAATACTTATATTCTACCATTCCTAACAACTTCTCCAAAGTCTTTAACCTCAAATTTCTCAACTTCTTCAAATGGAAAGTTTATGCCGTAAATTGTACCACCAAAGCGTGGGTCCTTACCTATATATGTCTTTCCACGGCATCCATTTACACTTATTGCCAACCTATTTTCACTAAAAACTTTTACATCAGATACCAACTCTTTAATCTTATGCATATCATAAATCTTAACAAAGCTCTCATAGGCATTAATAAGGTAGACTTCACTATTCTTTACTTCTTCTTTATATTCTTTTTTGGCCCAACCTGGTTCAGTATAAGTACCTCTATCCATCCACAACTCAACAAATAGATTGGGCCAATCTCTACTAATACACTTATTCTCAATAAATATCAATCTTTTATTATACAACCAACCATCAACATTATAAATAGTCTGTGCCACAGAATGCATCTTAAATGTACCATAAAGGTCTATATCCAAACTAAGTAATAGTGGTTTGATATGCTGACCAACTCTCTTCTTCTCTAAACTTAAATCCTGTGCTGTAGTAGAAGCAAACTGTTTATTCCTTTTTGTCTCATCTACCTTATTCAATGCAATTAGAAAATCTCTAATATCCTTATTCATTTAAATCCTCCAAAATATAAAATCTGGGTTTTTACACCCAGATTTATCTTACTTACTTTTTTTTAAAAGTGCTATTATTTCTTTACTTTTATCTAAATGTACTCTTAAAATAATATTAATATCATCAAGGTTTTCTTGTGTCAACTTCTTCAAACCTTCTATATCTTTTATATCAAACAATCTTAAAAACTCTTTTTCAAGCTCTTTATTGAATGGTCTATTTTTTAATGTATTTATTTCTTTTTGTTCTATTTTTTCTTGTTTTTTTATTTTATCCTCCTCACATTCATTGAGATAGGCAAGATGGTCTACTTCTGTTTTTTTAAGTAAATACTTTAATCTATCTACAACACCTGGAATTGTTGGTACTTCGTTGTTTATATTATCTATAATAGTATTCCTATATACCAATGAAGTAGTTAACATTTCAACCACATACTTTTCATCATTTAATCTTAATACTTTACCAAAAATCTTTATCATCTCTTTTCCTCCTTTTTATTCATGTCTAATAATAAACCTATTGCTTCAATTAAATAATCTAAATCTTCCTTTTGTTTCTTCTGTTCCTTCATAATCTTTATTAACGCCTTAACTACTACATCATTGTTCATTTTTTTATTCCTTTTTCATATCTCTTCTTCCATCTTTCAATCTGCCATCTATAATATTTAAACTCATCTGGGCAGAGGTAGAAGAGAGCTTGTGCAACCTCATCATAACCATTATCTTTAAAGAAGTCGTCTAATTCCTCAGCAAATGTACACTTCATTTATTAGCCTCCATAGCTAACCTATTTGCTTCCTTACGTGCCAAACTTTCTTGCTTATTCTTTGCCCATTTTCTAAATGCATTCCACTTCTGTGTTATAACCCAAATATTTCCAGTATGTTTCTTCTCATATTTAGTAAGATGTCCTTTACATTCTGCAAGTTCATAGTCATCACCAAAACTTTTATCACCAGTAAAATATGGCCACAACCACATAATATCTACAAGTTGATGTTTATATTCAAATAGATTTAATGCAGTTACATCTGCAGGTACTAAAGCATATTCTGCATCTACATGCTGCTTATAAGCTTCTAATACTTCTAAAGCTTCCAAATCCATTCCTCCCTTTCTTGAGGTAGTCCTGTCAGCTCCTTCAAAAGTAGTAGTACTACTACTCTTATTAGATATAGTCTTATTAGATATAGTCTTATTACTGTGCACTTTTTTAACGACCTCTCGTTCACTTTTTTGACGACCTCTCGTGCAGTTTTTTAACGACCCCCCCTCAAAAAACTTTATAATTCCTTTCTGGTTAAGGGAATAGTAATTTATCCTTCCTATCATATATGGCAGCTTTATTGGCTTAGAAATTACATTTACCAACAACATTTTTTTATCAGACATGAGAGCTTTTTCAGCTGTTCTTTGTTCATGTGGTGTCAAAGATGTCTGCTCCTCAATTTGTTCTCTTGACTGAAAGAATTCACCAGCATATGGATAACCTGTTTGTTTTTCAAACTCCTCAGTCATTTTACCCCAATAAATATCTTGACTTACTAAATAACCAAATAATATAGCCGCACTTGAACCATAAACTTTAGCAATCTTTTTATTATACTTAATCCAACCATCATCATCAAACATTTCTTTTATAATTGAATAATCCATTAGTTACCTCCAGTTAGATTCAACTCTCTCAATCTTGCATAGGAACGTAGTATACTTCTTTCAGATTTACCCAGTTTCATTGCTACATGTTCTGCAGCTGGTAAGTAGAAATGCTGTCTTCCAATATTATAAAACTTAATATACTCATATACTTTATAATCCTGGTCTGTTAAGTCCTTCCAAAAATCCATTTAAACCTCCTGACAATATTGTCTGTTAAATAAACTCTAAAATAAGGTCTTCAAAAGAAGACCTTTAAATGTACCATTTTGATGTATCCAAATCCCTTTCTCTCGGTAAGAGTTTTCACTCTCGCCTGTTGGTATAAACTATGCTTTAAAAGTGTTGGGGGACATCCAACGGCTCAATCCCCCAACGAGGTTTCTTGCACGCTTACATATATATCTTACACTGAAATTACAGAAAAGTTAAATTTTTTGAAAATATTTTGAATATTTTTGTCCATTTATTACAATTATTTTTTTATGTATCAATCCCAAATCTATGTATTCTTTTACACAGTCTCTAAATCTTTGCATACACAAACCATATTTTTTTACCATATCTGCTCTTGATATAATACCATTATTGGTTTCTATTTCATTAATAATACACATAAAATAAAATTTATTACTTGGTACAAAATCTAATTCTTCAAGCTTATTATTAATTTTTGTAAAATCCATAGTATTTCTCCTTTATATATAAATATGCTTTTGGTTGGGCTATCTGAGTTGGCTGCGAGGGGAGCTAGCCTTATATAAAGTATAGTGCTGTGGTGCTAATGCACCCCATCACTGCTTTGCATTAGAAATCTAAATGTATTATTCCGCAAAAATATTTTTATTTTTTTTAATTATTTTTGTTAAAAATGACAAAAATCTTACAAGATATATATAGGAGGAACAAATGAGTAACGTTAAATATTATATTAATGCTATTAGAAAACAAACTGAGGCAGTTGAAAAGTTGACATTCAAGGATTTAATTGAGGCAAACTTCCAAGGTCAGACCGATAAGGATATTGAAGAAGCGTGGGAAGCATATAAGCATAATTATATATATAAGAAGTAATATATGACAGAAATTGAATTAACAAAGATTATGCTTTGCGGTCCATATAAATATCTTATGTCGATAGTAGAGCAAATACAAAAATCTGATAATCCTAAATTAGCCATTTATGCCCAATTTTCCCACATTGGTGAAGTACTGGCCTTCTTTGGTAGAGACCCAGAGATTGACCAGTTTGTTAGAGAGATTGGATTTAATACAGAGTTTATTTCTATATTCCGTCAGGTTAGTGATACTATAACTCTATTCAATAAATTAGGAGAGGAAGATGAAGACAGATAATTTAACAGTACAAGGTGTAATAAATTTTTACGATAAAATTGATAAAGAAGAACTTTGGATTGGTTCATATTCTTCTTATATTTATTTAGAAGATATTTTATATACAATAAAATGGATTCCAACATTAAAAAATAAATCTTTTAAATTTTATAAAGATAATGTAGATTTAATTAGAAATGAATGTTATAAGTTAAAAAATAAATCTGTATTAGATGAATTATATAATGAAAATTGATAAACAGGACTTTGAAGACAACTATCTCAATGATGACTACTTCTTTAAATCTTGTTATGAGATTGCGCATGTTGTAGCTAATAAGTATAAATCTCAGGATTTACAAGACTACATCCAACTTGCTGTAATGCGTGCATATACTAAACGACCACTCTATAAACCAGGTAGTACATCAGCCTTCTCCTACTTCTACCGCATCATACATAGAGAATTTCAATACCAGATTAGGGAGTATCTAAGGAAGAAGGATTTACTGAAGTTTGTTCGTCTCTTAGACAATATAACTGAAGAGTCAAGTCCAGAAGATTGGATTAGGGTTGGTAGTAAGTGGTATCCAGTTGAGGAGGTGATAGAGTTGAGGAAGAAGTTGACTAAGAAAAAGTTTATTAAATATTTTAAGGAGGAAGAGAAATGAATAGAGATTTAAAGTTTATATTTAAATTGGTTGGAATAGCAATAGTTTCACTTTTATTATCAATTTTTATTGTTACGATAAGTGTGGATGCTTCAGATGAAATATTACTTAAATTTGCCAGTATACTATGGCCATTTATTCATACAATATTTGTAATGATATGTCTTGAAATTGAGATTAAAAGGAGGATAAATGAATAAAGAGATTTTTCAAAATGGAAAGATTCAGATTCTTTATGATGATGATACTGAAGAGATATCCTTCGGTTTCTATCCTAATAAATTTACTATATATGAACGTTTTCTATTAGCAAGAGCATTCGACTTAACGGAGGTATAAAATGATATTTATAATAAGATGGTGTGACCTACATGATAAACTTAAAGATGTAAGCTTTGGTGGACATTGGGTTTGTAAAGATTGCCTACCGGATTTATATAATGAGTGGTTTGGAAAACCAAGATTAAAAAAAGATTTTAAGAAGTTTATGGAGGGTAAATGAACGAAAATGAAAAAGCAAAACTTATACTAACAGATAAGTTATTGGCTGGGTTTCCCAAAAGGTTTCCCAGCCAATAAAGAATATTATGAATAAACTATTTAAATATTTTAAACACTGTAGAAAATGTGACTCAC
>CAZRYL010000074.1:4427-7630 GCA_964604285.1 uncultured Methanotrichaceae archaeon | reverse complement strand
TTGACATACAAAATCAATAACTATTAATACAATGGTTTGTATTAGGCTTGACTAACTTTTTAATTTATTAAAAAAAATAATCAATTTATCCAAACATCCCTTCTGGGCTGCTGGCTGTGTCTGGTTTGTGTGGGAGTGGGGTTCTTATTTTTGGGATATTATAATAAGCAAACCCCTTCTCTGATAGGAACCCATCATCTCCACTTATACAGTATAACATACTTAGGCTTGCAATTTTGTATATGGGATTCCCCATACTCATCCCTGAATATATTAGTATGTCACTGAAACTGAATACCCTTTTTATTATCTCATTTGAGTCTGCCAGTTTGTGTATGTTTGTTATGAATTCTATTTTTTTGGAGGGTTTGGCCCCAATCCAATCACCATAATCCATACCTTCAACATCAAAGAATGCTAGGAACGCATCTCCCATTATTGTAAAGTCTGTTGGGTTGTTCTGGTATTCTAATACTTCTGACCTCATGTCTTCTATTCTTTCTTTTAGTTCTATTGAGGGGTGTGGTGTGAATTGTGGGTATACATATTTGTCCATCCATTCGTTCATTTCCTGTTCTTCTTTCTGTTTTTCTTTCTTTGTCATTTTTATACTTCCAGATTATAACCTAGTTTGATTCATCCTTTTTTTTATAATTTCACAATATTCTGGTTCTTTTTCCATCATAATACAATTCCTATTAAGATTCATGCAAGCCACCCCTGTTGTTCCACTACCTGCACAATTATCTAATACTAAATCATTCTCATTTGTGTAAGTTTTAATTAAGTATTCAAATAATGCTACTGGTTTTTGGGTTGGATGTAGCCTACCCCTATGGTTAGCATTTGATATTTCTATTATTGATTTTGGATAACACATGCCTTTATTATCAAAAGATCTCGTTTTTTTGTCCCCACCAAACGTTTCACCATTTGAAGAATTTATTATTGTTTCAACTCTTCTTTTACATTCAATTTTTTGAGGATTATATGCTCCAAACTTTTTATAAAAAACTAAAACATCCTCATGTTTTTTTAATGGTTGATATTTTGCTAAAAGGGCTGTTGAAGTAGCTTTTTTATCCCAAACCCACGAATATTTAAATAATTCAGGATTACTCATAACAAGATAAGAAGTAAATGGTTGACTGGCTGTTAAAACAATTGCACCATTATCTTTAATCACTCGTTTATATTCCATCCACAATTCATCTAAGGGCAGTGGTGTATCCCATTTACAAGCAGTAGTACCATAAGGTAGATCACATAAAATCATGTCCACTGATCCATCCTCGATCAATGGTAGGTAATCAAAGCAATCACCCTCATAAAGTGTCCACTTCATATTATCCAAACATCCCCTCTGGGCTACTGGTTGTGTCTGGTTTGTGTGGGAGTGGAGTTCTTATCTTTGGGATATTATAATAAGCAAATCCCTTCTCTGATAGGAACCCTTCATCTCCACTTATGCAGTATAACATGCTCAGGCTTGCTATTTTGTATATGGGATTCCCCATACTCATCCCTGAATATATTAGTATGTCACTGAAACTGAATACCCTTTTTATTATCTCATTTGAGTCTGCCAGTTTGTGTATGTTTGTTATGAATTCTATTTTTTTGGAGGGTTTGGCCCCAATCCAATCACCATAATCCATACCTTCAACATCAAAGAAGGCTAGGAACGCATCTCCCATTATTGTAAAGTCTGTTGGGTTATGTTTATATTCCAAAACTTCATCTCTCATATCTTCTATTCTTTCTTTTAATTCTATTGAGGGTTCTGGTGTGAATTGTGGGTATACATATTTGTCCATCCATTCCTTCATTTCTTGTTCTTCTTTTTCTTTTTTATTCATAACAATTCATCCTTTTTATGGTTATTTCTTCCTTTTCTTTCTTGGTTTGAGTATTGGACATTTGCCTTCCTCTTTATATCTACACCATTTGCATTCGTTTCCTTTATCTGGTTCTGGGGCCACTCCTGTTTTCAAACTTTTACCCAAAATTTTGCCTTTCCTTTCAAATTCATCCATATAACTACTAGCAGTCTCCAGATCACCATTATATTCAAATACTTTATATCCATCCATACTAACATAAAGGAATTTGAGGGTGGCCAGGGGATCATAACTATTCAAATAAAAGATACCCTGGGGGATGTGATATGGGTATGGTTGTTTGACATATCTGATAGATGCCACTGATTTGATTTCATAAATTTCATTCTCATCATATAAGAGCCCATCAATCCGTCCCCTAATAATATATGGTGTGCCCTTAATCCTATGTTGGACTCTCACCTCATTTTCATCAAATAGTTTGGTTAGTTTTTGGTCAAATATTCTTCCCCTATAAATATTCCATTTTGCACTCCCATCAAACTGTTTACCCTCCAACCTATCCATATATTGTTTGAACATACATGTATAGCTTAGTTCACTAACATGGAATACATTGTCCCTGTGTGTGTATTCCCTGTCATCTTCCATGTCAGTTTTTATACAATCTGGCAAATCTGTTTCTTTAAACATATTATATTAAGCCCCAATTGTTTTGTTTATGTATGTTGTTGTTGGTTCTGGTGGTTCTCCAAATAGCCATCCAATTAACATTAATATAACAAGCATGCTTAAACCACCTATTAAAAATGATACACAATCAATAACCATATTATCTCCCCCTATCCTTCAACATATATGGCATCAAATAATACTATTAGGAATGTGGCCCAGGCCATACCTAAATTTAATCCAGTTGTACCATCCCAAACACCATTACATATATCCACCAATGCAAATGTTAGTAAACTTCCAACTAGAAACATCCCAAATCCTGTTATAATTTTTCCCATATAAAATCCTCTCCTTCACCATCTTTTTTTTTATTTATTCATAAACTTTAAAGTACACAAGAGTTACAATCTCATATACATCAAAGTCATCATATACTTCCCTCATACATTCAAGTAGGCCCTCATAATCTCTACATCTACTATCATGTTCTAATTCTAAGTCCTCTTTTTGTATGTCTTCAAATCTCATAACCTTGGTTTCTATAATGGTCCCAACATTATTTGGAGATTCTTTTTCAACACCTTGGAGGTACATGTCTCCTCTGAATTGGTCCCATTTGGTTCCTCTCCTTACTGTTAGGTTTATTCCATCATTGAATTCTGGGTTTTCAAAGTACATTACTAATAT
>CAZRYL010000074.1:0-4327 GCA_964604285.1 uncultured Methanotrichaceae archaeon | reverse complement strand
ATCAATCTTCCTTTTTAGACTTTTAACTCTCCTTTTTATCTTATCATTATATTCAATATTCATTTGTTTGTTTGTTTTGGGTGGGTCTAGTTTTAGTTTTGGATTTTCTGGCTCTCTACTATATTCCTCAAGTATAGCCTCATATTTGTTTATATACTGGTCTATAACATAGTTGGCTCCCTGGTTGAACTTTTTGTCCTTCCATTTTTGGAGTTCTTTCTGGTAATAATAATATTTATTTGAGTCCAAATATCATCACCTTGGTTCAACTATCTTAAATTTAATAAATCCGTTTTTGTATTTTTTAATGTTTGTTGCACCTTCCAAAATATTTGAATCAATTATTTTGATCATTGCACCAATCCCAAATAGTGAATCCCCATTTATTTTTATTGTTTCAATTCCATAAAGTTCTTCATCATCTATAAAAACTTTTGTTCCCTTTGTTGTCCCATTTGTTATAAGTTTTAATTCCATTTAATCACCACCCCTTCAACTCTGCTAATCCTTTTGGCATATATTTAAACCTTATATTCCTCCAAACCCTGACCCTATTCCCTTCTATACTAATCCTATCCTTCTCTGCATATTCATTTATATGTTCATAATATTTCCTACTCCTCTTTGGGATGGCCATTTCTTCCTCTTCCAGTTTATCTTTCATTGCATTATATATTGTATCTGCCTGGAGGTATTCGTCATCTTCTCCTGGTTCAAATAATTGGTCTGATACCCATCCTAATGGGTCTGCAAGTTTCTGGTATGATTCTGCTACTGATTCAACATCCTCTTCTATACTCCATCCCTCATATTTAACATTCCTATAATTTTTAATACTTTTATATATCACCCATTCCAACCCATTAGTATCTTCCATCAACTCTCTGACTAGGTTGACATTTGGGTCATCAAAGGTGTTTTTGAGTTCCAGATGAACCACTCTCCTATAAAATGCATAAGTGGATTCCTGGACTGGTGGGAGTACATTACCTGTTGCTATGATTTTTGTTGGGAGTTTCATAGTTATTTGTGGACTATTCTTGATATTTATGGTTACATCATCCTCACCTGTTATGGCTTTAAGTGTTCCTATGTCTGTTAGGGCTGAGCTACTCAAATCATATACAATGTTAATCTTTTTACCCACCAATGGCTGTAATCCAAAGTCTTTATGGAGGTTTTGTAACTGTTGACTGCAAGTGTAGCCATCAAATATTCTCCTAATAATTGCCATAAGTGTGGATTTCCCATTAGCACCCTTACCAGTTAAAAAAAACATCTTGTTATAAACATTTTCCCCTGTAAAGAAGTAGCCTAACATTTCAAAGAAGAATTTATATTTCCCATCCCCACTCTCATCCACCAATATCTCTTTTAAAACATTATCCATCTTCTCTGAGTATGCATTTGGAGTATAATTGAAATTTATGTGGGTTGTTGTGAATATCTCTGAATTTGGCTCCCTAACCTCACCAGTTTCAATATTAACAGTTTTATTATTAAAACTAACCCAATCAACATCCTCCACTCTTGGGTTGAAGATGTATTGGATTAGTATATCCACCTCATCATCCAATATAGGGTGGCCTGTTGTTTCATAAACTAATTGTTTAAAGAAACCATCACCATAAATTGGTTTCCAAACATTCCTTGGTGAGTAGTATATATATGATTGACTGGTTTTGGCATTGGTGGCCATAGGATATTTGGATTGGAGCATTCCACATAAAAGTTGCAACTGTTTCTGCCTCTTTGTCTGTAATTTGATTTCCCCATCATTAATATCAACACCATGTTCCTCTAAATAATTGAATACCTCATCAGCTTCTTTACCAAGTTTTAATAAAAAATCCTGAGCACTTCCACTCCATCCACATCCAAAACATTTAAATCCATCCTCATAACAGGTGAAGCTTGGGGTGTCTTGGTCATTGTGGAATGGGCAGTTGTATTGTGTGTAGTGGCCAGAGTCTACTATTGGCTCCCCCAGTTCCTTCCTGGCCAAATCTATACAATCCACACTTTTATTAAAAATCACATCCTTTAAGTGTTCCTTAACAAACTCTTCTGGATCCCTAACAGACTTTATGGGTTTGTCTTTAATAACTTGATATGAGTTCCCATTAATGCTACTTGGAGGTATAACCACGTATGATTTGTTCCCCTGTACATCGATTGGCTTAAAGAGGTATGATGGTATTTTCCTTTGATCTTTGGATGTTTTGAGGTATATGTGGTACCCTTTTTTTGGGGTTTTAACAACAAGTGTTTCTACATTCTTAAAGTATTGGTGGTATAATTCTGGTTGATCCAAATCTATTACAATTATACCATCAGATTCATCACCAAGGACTGCACCAAAATTACTATTATATTTAAGAAACCCTTCCAATTCTTTTAATGAATGTTTAGGAGATTCCCCCCATCTTTCTGCTGGTCTTTTATCATCTGGTTTTAGTCTGATGATTTTCAGGCCATAATTGTAGAACTTTTTAAGGGTTTCTAATTTATCCAAAATTTAACCTCCAACATTTATTTTTTTGAATCTCCAATGTGTTCCATCTAAATCTTCAAAGCTCATGCTTCTAACATAATTATTTAATAAAAAAGGAGTGTTGAGGATTATTCCCCAACCTCTTCAACACTTGCAATTGACAGTACTGGGTGTTTACCATTTCCTCTGGGTTCTAGCATTTCAGCTTCAACCATTCCAATCCTACTATTAACCCCTTCCCTAAATTTCTCAAACACTACTGTATGGTATTTAGCTTCATCTCGGGGGGTGTCAAATAGGCAGCTTAGTATTGAGTCTATTAGGACATAGTGGGCTCCACCCTTTTTACCATAATAGTTACCCTGGCTTAGGGCATCCTCATTTGGATTCCAATATGTTATAATCCATTTCTCTTCCAAGTCATGGTTTGTTATAACAATGTTGAAGAGTTTTTGTCCATATGTGGTTTCCGCTTCACTTACCCTAATGTCACTCATAAATATTTCACCCTTAAAAGTGTCACCAGGTTCTAATTCAGATCTATAAGATACCTCATAGTCATCTGTGTCCTGTCCACTTGGTCCGGCTCCAAAATCATCCATTGTTGTCACTTCTTATCCTCTCCTAAAAATATTTTTTTTTATCACAATTTGTGATCTCTATATATATAACATAATACATACATTTACATATTTATTAGATATTATTGCAAATATTCTATTATATCTTTAATCATGTGTTTTGGTATGAATATGAAATCTCCACCAATATCACTCATTACATATACCCCAGTTTCACTTTTTACACCATTAAACATTCCATTAATTTTGTCCATCTAACCATCTCCATATTCTATAAACAATTGTATTCTTTTTTGGTTTTGGTTTTAGCCATTCTAATATTGCCGAATCATCACTTATTATATTAAATCCAATCTTTAAGAGTTTTTCTTTATAACATAAATAGTCATCACTTGAAATATCAACATATCCAGTTTTGGAAACCTCAATCCTATACATCTCTTTTTCTGAATCATATATTATGTTTTTTATTTTAAAACCTTCTCCACCTATCCACACAATATCTGCACACTTAATATTCTTTATATTTATTTCTTTTGTTCCAATAAATGATACATATTCATATGGGCCAAAATAATCCTTATATACTGGTAATTTTAGTTCTATTGTTATCATTTATTATCACCCTTTTTCAAACATTATTGCACCAATAACTATTAATATTAAAAAACCAACCCATACCCATATTTCAGTCATCATTTATCACTCCAATTAAAAAATATGTATTAATCATTCTAAAACTCCAAAGTCTTCTTTTTTTGGGCCAATCCTTGTAGCCCCCTTTATTCCCATAACATTGTGAACTGTTTTATATAAATCTTTAACAGGTATCAAACCATCTCCTCTTACATCAAAATAATATTCCCCATCTCTCTTCTTTTTAAGTTCACTATTAATCACCCTTTCATAATCAAATATTGTGAAATATCTGAGGCTCTTTGTGAAGTATATGAAGAGGCATTTGTCCATATCATTTATTAATATACTTGGATCTTTATATGTATACCCTATTGCCATTTCTGGGGATATTTGTTTAAGCCACTTATGGTGTTCTTTATCAATATTATAAAAGAACTTCCTAAAATAAACTATAATCTGTTTCTCAAGAACCCTACTCCTACCAATCTCTATAATATAATCATTATAAACAAAATCAGTAGTCTTACCAGAAGTCTTTTTGGCTTGTGGGAAGGTTTGTTGGAATATTGCTTCTGCTTTATAACCATAAAAGAATTTATCCTGGTTGAATCTT
>CAZRYL010000073.1:0-7792 GCA_964604285.1 uncultured Methanotrichaceae archaeon | reverse complement strand
ATATGCAATTATGATAAATGGTTATCCATTACCCATAGAAATTAGCGAGGAGCCTAAAATCTAGATCATCAATTATAACAATACTTGACTTGATACTGTACAACAATCCTAGCTACTTTTATTCACGAAAAGAGGCCAGCCTATACAGAGATATCATGAGATTATCCACAAAATTTGCCGATAAGATAATAGTCATTTCAAACCACGTTAAAAAAGAAGTTATTGAAGTACTTAAAGTTCCAGAAGATAAAATTGAAGTGGTATACCTATCTGCAGATAAAAAATTTAGACCTATAAGGGATGAACAACTGTTAGAAGATTGTATTAATAAATATAAAATCTCAAAAGGATATATATTATTAATTGGGACAGACTTTCCGCATAAAAATATTGATCGCTCAATAATTGCTTACAAAAAATTCGAAAAGAACTCAACCACTCCTCCGCAATTAGTCATAGTTGGACCTAGCACGTCTTCGAGGAGAAGAAATGAAATAAATAGACTTATAGATCAAGATCCAAATATAAAAATACTAGATTATATCAATGATGATGATATAGTGAATATTTATAATTGTGCAGGATTTCTTTTATATCCAACTTTGTACGAAGGATTTGGTCTGCCGATCCTAGAGGCTATGTCATGTGGTGTTCCTGTAGTAGCATCTAATTTAACGTCCATCCCAGAAATTGCAGCGGATGCTGCTTTGCTTATAGACACCACCAATGTCGACGCCATTTGCGAGGCAATGATTCGAATTACTACTGATAATAGTTTGAGGCAAACCTTGATCGACAGAGGATTTAAAAGGGCGAAGGACTTTAGTTGGCATAAAACCGCTAAGAGAACATTTGATATCTACATGAATGTCTACAAAAACCAAATGAAATTTAAAGACAAATTGGATTCGGAATCCATTGAATTTATAAAGGACATATTGAATCATCAGACATCTGAATGGGAAAAATTGCTGATTGCAGATTTGCTAAATAAAAGACTGGGCAAAAAAATATTTTAATTAACTAAATCGATAGTTACAAAAAATCTTGATCGAGAGCACAAAGTGCGTAATGAGCGTTTCTCTAATTATTCATAATATGACCAGCTAAACCTTCTTGGAAATAGCCGTAATTACGAGCTGCTGTGTACTCATTATAATCTGTTGTATAAAAGTGGTCTCCGATATACGGACTATAAGCTCGATATAATAGATTTGTGTCTAATTGATTACTTAGATATATATAACCGGTTATTCCCTCAAGTAGATAACCATAATTGCGAGCTGCAGTATACTCATCATAATTTGCTGTATAAAAGTGATCTCCAATGTATGGATTATAAGCTCGATAAAACGGGTCAATGCCCGACTGATAAATTGGAAATACAAAACCGATTATTCCCTCAAGGAAGTACCCATAATTACGAGCTGCTGTGTACTCATTATAATCTGTTGTATAAAAGTGGTCTCCGATATATGGACTATAAGCTCGATACAATGGCACTCTACCATCCGGAGATCCATACAACACTTGCGCCCCAGCCTTGTCCCCATTCCCGAGGGTCCTCTGCGGTGCATCGTAGGCGTCCATGACCTGCTCCAGGTCCGTCGTCTTAACGTTTCCAGAGGAGTCCATTGAGTAGAGGTCCCCCAAGCCTATGGTGTGCCCCAGCTCGTGCAGTGATACAGACTGCAGGTCGAAGATCCTCGGCGATGCGTGATTGTTGTTCACAGCCGTCTGCAGGTCGGTGGTCCAGCTCACGCCCGTGTTATAGACCACGTCCGAATCATAGATGGAGGAGTACCCATCCACTGTCGGCCCACCGTACTTGGTGGAGGTCTGGCCGAGGATTCCGCTGGGAAGAGAGCCGAACAGATGAACGTTAAATCCGTCATTGGGATTGGACGTAGCGCTCGAGTCAGATACAAGCGACGTGTCTGCAAAGAGATTCTGAGACACGGCGTCGTCCCATGTGTTGGCAGCCGCAGAGATGCTGCTCTTGACAGAGTCCTTGTTCAGGTTTGAGGGCTGGCCTGCAGAGTTGTAGTAAAGCTGGATTTGCGGATTATTCTGGTTCCAGCGCCTGCCGTTGAGAACATAAGATGAATACGACCCACCGCCCAGGTTTTCCACGGCCAGTGCCTCGCTCTTGTCGAGGCCGCCTGCAAACTCGCGCCCCATGTTCACCGCGTTGACCTCCACCGATCCGAGGCCACCTGGCAGATCCCTCAAGCCCTGCACGCAGATGCCCCTCTCGCCCTCGGATACCGACTGGAAGGTCGAGCTGTCCAGCCATGTCACCCCATCCAAAGATGCCTGGCCTGCAGCCTGCGCCTCTTTGCCTGCAACTGCGCTCATCTGCGCCTGCATGAGGCCTGCGCCCGAGAAGGTCCCTGTGGCAAGCATTGCCCTCTCCTCTGAGAACGCACCAGTCCCGACGTACCCCGCCACGCCAGCAATCTGGGTGCTCTGGCTGGCTGAGACGTCCGCCGTCACGGACAGGCTCTGCACGCTTGCAAGCGCGCCGCCTGCAACGCTCGCCTCCTGCCCGGCCTGGGCGAAGCCCTGCACGCCCTTCAAATCAAGGCTCATGCTGCCTGTCCCGGCAACGCCCTGGGCGATGGATGCTCCTGCAGAGCTGGCATAAGTCGATGTGGATGCGCTGACGGACCCCTGGCTCTCGATGCTATTTTGCAAACTGAAATCATTTCCTGTGACCGACTGCATGAGGCTGTTTTTTCCTGAGCCGCTAACCTGGCGGCTCTGGCCGAGTGCACCAATGCCTAACGTTATGTCCTCATGCAGGGACGTGGATGCGTCCAGATCTAACCTCTCAGAAGAGGACGCTGACCCTGCGCTGCCTCCCGATGAGTAGCTAACCGAGATACACCATGCAGGAGCTGCAAATGCAAATGAGAGCAGAAGGAGAGCAAGAATCATGCACAAAGATCTGCAGGCCATAGGAACCCATCCTATCTTTATAATTCAGGTTTCAAGATAAGGTATGAACCCTACTACTAAAAACTTCCGAGACCTAAGTGCCATGATCCAAAGATATGGAACCGGAAATTAGAAGTAGTTCAACCTAATAATAATGATCATTGAGGTGAAATTATGGGACCTAGAATCCTGAAAATCGGTGAGAAGGTTTCTGGTCGGTACAGAGACATGGAGATGGGCAGGAGCAAGAAATCCTTCCTCGTCCGGCTGGACAACGAGGAGTTCTTCCTGCCCAAAGACGTGGGCAACTCTCTGATGGAGAGCCGCAGAAAGGGCTACGATGTTTTCACAATTCAGCGCCGTTTGGATGTTTACGAGATCTGGCCTGTTGTGAAATAGGCAGGAGGATGAGGAGATGACTCCTCTTAAGAGACCATCCTCCTGATCCAGAAGATCCCGCAGGGATGAAAGAGAAAGTATCGACTATCTTCGACCCGACAGATGCTCTTCAAGGTCTGAATTATCTCTTCTTTAAGATTTCTATCCAGCCCGTCCAGCTTGGACTCCAAAAAGAAGTTCAGGATCTTCTCTCCATTCTCATTCCCAGCTATGCAGTCTGTAACATCAATGTCAGAGATCAGGATGTCAAAGTTGAACTTTAACCCAAGCTCAGAGAAGATCCGTAAAATATCATGAGCGGAGAACATCTCCTTCTCGTCGTTTTTGACACGCTTCATATACTTTCGCTGGATCTCGTTGATGCCCATGGATGTCTGATGAAATATTAGAAGGAAACCTCCTGGATTCAGTAGATTGTAGGCCTGCTGTATGGCTTTCTTCCGATCTGGAATGTAATAGAGGCAGTGAGTCATGTGAATCAGATCAAATCTATCAGGAAAATCGACCTCTCCGAAGGGCTTGGGGACGATGCGAAATGAGTCAAGATCAAGCCCGCTCTCCTCGTATCGCTCGGAAAAGATGCTGTTGTGCTCCCGATTTGGATCGAGAGCAGTGTAAGAAATGTGGGAAATCTCCTTCCCCAGCAGTCGAATCAAGGTGAGATCGAAGTCCCCCGTGCCGCTGCCGATGCTCATCACCTCTAAAGACTCTCGGCCAGCCATAAGGGGCAAGAATTCCTGGACCAGCCACTCACGCATGGCGGTCCATTCAGTGGATAACATCTTGAAAGCGTTGAAACATTCAGCGTACTCTTTATCTGTCAGGGGTACTGCTTGGCTCATGATCAAAAGATAAAGCCTGATGATATACAAAATCATTTTGGACTGTCCGATCTTCTGATAGATCGGAGAGATTGATAGCCCCTTTGAGAAAGCGCAGAGGATGGGATCTCATCCTCCTTCTGCATAGCTTTTCCAGATTTGCTGCACCCAAACACTTGCCGATCTCAGATCATCATCTTCTTTAGGTCCTCATCAGGAGTGCTGATAAGGCGGATATCGTATTTATCTACCAAGATCTTCAACATATCCTCATTGACCCAACCTGGTACGATTGGTCCGAGGTAGATGCCCTTGATACCCAAGGCCAGCAGAGACCAGAGAATAGCGGCTGCCTTCTGTTCCATCCAGCTCACCACAAGCGTCAGAGGCAGATCGTTGACGGCCACTCCGAATAGACCGGCCAATGCTTGGGCAACCTCCAGGGCAACAATGGCATCATTGCATTGGCCCAAGTCGATAAGGCGTGGGATGCCCTCGATGTTGCCCAAATCCAGGTCGTTGAAGCGGTACTTTCCGCAGGCCAGGGTGAGGATGACTGTATCTTTAGGTAGCTTCTGGACAAACTCCCTATAGTAGCTCCATTTCTTAGAAGGACCATCACAGCCTCCGACCAGGAAGAACCTTTTGATCTTGCCCTGCTCTACAAGCTGCTTGATCTTGGCTGCATGTTCTAGCAGTACTGAGGTGGAGAAACCGGTTGTAAGCATATACTCTCCTGGGGCGTCCGGCAGCTCCGGCAGAGACCGAGCTTTTTCAATGACCTCGGAGTAATCGTAGCCGTCGATGTGCTTTACTCCCGGAATGTATACCGGCCCGGTGGCGAACATGCGATCCCTGTACTCCTCCCGAGGAATGAGGTAACAGTTGGATGTTCCAAGAAGGGCTACAGGATATTTTGCAAAGAGCTCTCGCTGGTCAAACCACGCCTTGCCAAGGTTCCCTGCCAGGTTTTTGTACTTGCGAAGGCCTGGATAGCCATGGGCAGGGAGCATCTCGGAGTGGGTATAAACAAAGACATCCGAGCCCTCTACTTGCTCTAGGAGCTTATGAAGGGAATGCATATCGTGGCCGGTGACAAGTATTCCGTGGCCCTTGACAGTTCCAGTCTGGACCTGGGTTGGCGTTGGCTCTCCAAAGGTCTCGATGTGGGCCTTCTTTAGCAGCTTCATGGTCCTGATGTTCATCTCTCCGGCCTGGACAGCCAGATTGAGGAACTCCTGGGGATCGAAGTTGACATTGGTAAGAGTAGAGAAGAAGGCGCGCTCAATGAAGGCGTCCACTTCAGGATCGGTATATCCCAGCTCTCGGGCATGATAAAGATAAGCACTAATCCCTTTGATTGCAAAAATTAGATTATCCTGCAAACGGGCAACTATCGGTTCCTTTCCGCATACTCCCTTGATGGTACAGCCAGTTCCTCCCGCAGTCTGGGAGCACTGGTAGCAAAACATATCCAGTTTTTCTGCTGCCATTTATATTATCCTCCATTTCTATCAGATGTCATTACGCAGATATCGTTCTATTGCTTTCTGCCCTAAGGTATATTGAGGATACTAAGGTATTTAGCCTAGAACGTTTCTGGGGAGATACCATGCAGGAAGAATGCACTGTAAACCGAACGGTCAATTATATAGCAAGAAAGTGGACCTTGCTCATTCTCCTGGAGCTTTACAAGGGAGAAGGGCATACAAGGCGCTTCTCTGAGCTGAAGGACTGCCTCCTTGGCATCACCCAAAAAGTGCTGTCTGCGCGATTGAAGGAGCTGGAAAAGGAAGGCCTAGTTGAGAATAGAGTCGATAGCACAACATTTCCCATCAGCAGCTATTACACCCTGACTTTGAGCGGTCTGGAGATCATCGATATAATCAAAAATATGAAACAATGGGCGCTTAAATGGAAGATAGATAATATCGAATGCAGCCGTCAGGACTGCGCCATGTGCATTCTGTGAGAACATCCGAGAGTTACCTGGATACGAATCCTATAGTATACTCATAGAAACTCTTAATTCTTTATACTTGAGTATCTTTGATATACTGATGGCAGAGTATTCTTCGAGATCCAAAGCCCGTGTCAGTCAGTTTGAGGGATTAGATATGAAAATCGTTAAAGTAAGAGATGCCCAAGGCAAACCCAATCCCCATGGAGTGGATGCAAGAAATTTAAGCGATACTGAAAATGCTCAAGTCAGCCATATCACCCTGCAACCTGGTCAGTCCCTAAAGAAGCACATCACCCCAGTTGATGTGGTATTCTATGTACTGGAAGGCCAGGGTATTGTCGAGATCGGTGATGAGCGAAAAGAAGTTGAAGCCGATACCCTGAGACCATGCTGAACTATTATAAAGGGCAGCAAATAGTTGAGATAGGCTTTCGCTTCCTGAAAAACAAAAGCTTCCACGTCTCTGAAGTGTTTCTCAAGAAGGAGGAACGCATCGAGGCTTTGTCGATGATTATGGTCCTTTGCTTGCTTATTTATTCATATGCGGAGTGGAAGCTTCGGAAAAGACTCAGGGAGACGGGGAATAGTGTTCCCAATCAACTCAAGAAGCCAACCCAAAAACCAACCATGAGATGGGTGTTCCAGATATTTATGAGAGTAACTTTAATAATAGTACGTGGTGATCGAAATGTGATGAGTCAGCATCTTAAATTGAATGAGGCGCAGGAACTGATCTTAAGGCTGCTCGGAAAGGACTGCAAAAAGTACTATGGAATGGAATGTTAATGCGAAATGTGGGATCAATGTGGTAGTAGGGACCACATGGATGAGTCAGCAAAAAATTGCACCTTAATTTAAAACGCTTTGATTTACAGGTAAATCAGCGCCGAGGGTGGGATTCGAACCCACGATCCGCGTAGCGGAACAGGTTTAGCAAACCTGCGCCCTACCAGGCTAGGCTACCTCGACTTTGCGCGCATGACTTGATTTTTGGCTATTTAAACTCTGCGTTAACTTGTGGCGATGCCTCTGCGAAGACGTCAATTTACGCATTTTAGCAGATCCTTGCTGGTTATTATTCCCACCAGGTTTCCATCCTTTATCACAGGAAGCCTTCTGATATCATGTTTGATCATGAGACCCGCAGCCTCCCGGCATGACGCATTGAGGTCGATTGTGATCAGCGGCGCAGGGGTCATTACCTCCGAGACCGCCACCTTTGCCGGATCCAGGCCGCTCGCAAAAACCTCTCGGAAGATCTGGCTGGTGGTGAGAATGCCCAGGCATTCCTTGAGCAGGCCGTCCCTGGCCACAATCACACATCCCTTCTTCTCGTCGGCCATACGCTTTATTGCCTCCAGCACATGGCTCTCCGGACGCACGGTGACAATTGGGTAGCTCATCAGATCCCGGACCTTCATGGCAGCCTCAAGTCTCCTCTTAAAGATATTATGAATAATAGGAGATAAAGCAAACGCCATAAGGCCGGGAAAGCATGAAAAGCCCCGCTTTCACAGCCGTCCCCACTCGATCTCCAACGCCACAACAGGCTGCTCCAGTCCGAAGCTGCGAAGGACCAGTGGATGCAGCTCACCGAAGTGCCCCATTACTCGGTCGTCCTTCAAGAGATCCGCTCCCCTGCCGGGCAGAAATGCGCCGTCCCGTGATG
>CAZRYL010000072.1:0-7798 GCA_964604285.1 uncultured Methanotrichaceae archaeon | reverse complement strand
GATCATGTCAACATAAAAATGTTTCACAAAAGAAAAGCCACCTGCGGGATGTGGGTTGAAATAAAAAATAATTTAAAAGATTGGCTGAATTCCTATTCGATGGAATTATTTTCAACGAAACTTATATATATGTTATCACTCTTTATCCGCCTGGTGACCGCTTTGAATACATCCGCCGGCTCGGACCCGAAGGTTGAGCGCGATGAGTTTGCATCCATACTGATGAAGGTTGGCCTCAAGAGGAATGTAGCCAAGGTTTTGACATACCTGGCGAGCGTGGCAGAGGCTACATCCCGCGAGATTGAGATAGGCTCAGATCTCAGGCAGCCGGAAGTGAGCATTGCCATGAGAGAGATCAGAAAAATGGACTGGATTTCTGAGAGGGACGAGAAAAACCCGGGGAAAGGCAGGCCGTATCGTATCTATAAGCTGAACAAGAGCCTTCCTGAGATAATTGATTATCTGGAGACTGAGAAGGCAAAGGAATCTGAGCAGATAATGAGGCAGATAGAAAAGCTCAAGTCTTTGAAATCCTACTGACAGGAGGCCTTTCCAGGAAAAAATAGTTCTAATGTAATAGTAATAATATGAACTATCTCAAATGTATTTGACGATAGATATAGATTACAAGGGACAGATCCTACAGAGTTTCTTTCATTTGATTGATATTTGTTATTGATTATATTTTAATAAATCATCAAACATCACTATGCAAAAATCTATATACTAATAGATTACTAGAATAAAACCAAAAAAAGTAAAGGGGATGGAGATGAAGTACATCATCGACGATGCTCTGGACAGAGCAGAGGTAGAGAGCAGGATGAAGCCCTCCAGCATGATCCAGAGCGATGAGGAGTTAGTGGCGGTTTTGGAGGAACTGACCACAGTCATCAGGGTCATAGGATGCGGTGGAGGGGGCTCAAATACCATCGATCGCCTGGCTGATTGCGGCATCCAGGGAGCAGAGCTCTATGCCATCAACACCGATGCTCAGCATCTCCTGCACATAAACGCAGACCGACGATTTCTAATAGGCAGGCGCACCACACGCGGCCTTGGGGCCGGCAGCCTGCCAGCAATCGGTGAAGAGGCGGCCCAGGAGGACATCGACGAGATCAAGGCATCCGTGGATGGAGCCGATATGGTGTTCGTAACCTGCGGCCTTGGCGGCGGCACTGGCACTGGAGCCTCCCCTGTTGTGGCAGAGGCTGCGAGAGAAGCTGGAGCTCTAACAATTTCCATCGTCACCATTCCCTTCAGCGCCGAAGGGACCATTCGCATGCAAAATGCAGAAGCCGGTTTGAAGAGGCTGCGAGAGGTCTCTGACACTGTAATTGTGGTGCCCAACGACAGACTTCTTGATGTAGTTCCGAACCTGCCCCTGCAGGCAGCCTTCAAGGTGGCAGACGAGGTCCTGATGCGCTCAGTCAAGGGCATCACTGAGCTCATCACAAGGCCAGGGCTGATCAACCTGGACTTCGCCGATGTCAGGACGGTCATGACGAACGGCGGCGTGGCCATGATCGGCATGGGCGAGGCAGAAGGGGAAGAGAAAGCGCGTGACTCCGTCACTAAAGCCCTGAAAAGCCCACTCCTGGATGTGGATGTATCCAATGCTACATCCGCCCTTGTGAATGTTGTGGGTGGTTCTGACATGACGATCACTGATGCCGAGACCGTTGTGGATGAAGTCTACCAAAAGATTAACCCCGACGCAAGAATAATCTGGGGAGCTCAGATCGATCAGAATATGGAACATACCATCAGAACCATGCTCGTAGTGACAGGCGTGTCATCTCCGCAGATCCTCGGAAAGGATATGGGCAAGCGTATAACCACCAGGCATGGCATCGACTTCCTCTCCCGACGGGCACGCTACTGAAGAGCAGATGCTACTGTTAAAGCCAAAAACAGTGGATCGAAGGTGGCCCTACTGATGTAAAGCTGGCATCCAGGATCGTGAGAAGAGGGCTGCCTCCCCGGAGGTTCATGCCAAGGCACATGTCAGCTTCATCCCCTGCCCCTCTTAGCATTGGACATGTAATGATCAATGATCTCCTTCGGGCTTTTCTTTGCTTGGATTTTAAGTGCTATCATGTGCCATGTCAATCGATAAAATTATAAGGCGATCATTCGATTAATAATCATTTATCACTTGAGCGGATGTGATGGTATTCTGACCGAGAAGGTGAGCGAGGAGCTTGAGATGCTGCAAAGACACCTGATCATACTAAAGCAGGTCGTAGAGAACGAGCCCATCGGCATTCTCAAGCTGGCGGAGGAGACGCAAATACCCAGCCACAAGGTGCGATACTCTCTTAGGGTTTTGGAGCAGGAAGGCCTCATCAAAGCATCGGCTCCAGGTGCCGTGACAACGGATCAAACCAAGCCATTTCTCCAGGGGCTGGATGGCATGATAGAGAACCTGACGAGGCGGGCCGAGGATCTGAAGAAGATTAAGATAGAGAGATAAATGCTATATTCACAAATAGCAGCACTTCTGGAGGACGTCTCTTTAGCCCCCCGCAGGCAAAAGGCCAGTTTGACCTCAGAGTTTCTGATCGGCATCGAGCCTGGAATGCTCTGCCCTGCGGTTCGGCTTCTTTATGGCGAGCTGTGGCCGCCATGGGAAGAAAGAGAGATGGGCATAGGCCCTGAGTCCATTCTGGCAGCTCTCGAAGAGGTGTCCGGGGAGGATGTCCTCGCCATTAGAGAGAACATTCTTGAGATCGGTAGGGTGTGTGAGGCGGCTTTGCAGCACAAGAGTCAGCATCCGCTAACGAAAGAGCCTCTGAAAGCATTATCAGTATACAACGGGCTGCGACGTGTATCTCAAATGAACGGTCCAGATTCTGAACGCAGAAAGGATGCTGTTTTGAAAGGCCTGTTTCTATCGGCTTTGCCGCAGGAAGGAAAATACATCGCCAGGACTGCTCTGCGAAGCATGCTGACGGGCATTGGCCCTCAGACCATGATTACAGCTCTTTCCAGGGCATTTAATTCAGATCAGGATGAAATTCAAAGGGCTTACAATGCTATGCCTGAGATGGGATTGGTAGCCAGGGCAGCCCAAGATGGAGCGCTGAAACAAATTACAATTCAGTCAGGGAGGCCGGTGAGGCCCATGATAATCCGCCCAGGTGCGCTGGCAACGCCCAGGGCATTTTTGCCAAAGTATACTGGTTTAAAGGTGCAGCTTCATATAGCGAGAGGAAACTGTTCGGTCTTCACTTCCCACCAGAAGAACATCACCTCGGCTCTGTCCGGCTTAATCCAGCAGCTCGTAGGATTGAAAGATGACCTGATTGCGGACGCCGACCTTATCGGATTTCAGGACGGTGGTATATGCAGCCAGGTTGAAATGATCAAGTACATCAACCGCCGCCGTCTCTCACGAAAAAGCATAATATCTCCAGCCCTTATAGCTTATGACCTGATCTATCTTGATGGAGAGGACCTTACAGCCCTGAGCTATATGGAGAGAAGACGAAGATTGTTGGGAGCATTTGGAGAGCCTAAGAGCATGCCTTTTCGAGGCATCTCACCTGCAGAGGAGAAGGTTTTAAATGACGAAGGCGAGGTGAGAGATTACTATCTCCAGGCGAAGAGATTGGGCGGCATCGGATTGATAATGAGAGATCTTGGTGCCGCCTACTGTCCAGGCAGCCGCAGCGATAGGGATTTCATCTTAATGAGGCTCGATGGTGCTTGTGAGGATGTAGATGAGCAGGAGAAGGTCTCAAAAAGATGATTCTGAGACCTTTCGACCCCTGGAAAAGCCAGCTATGTACCTGTCCCTCCAAGATGAGCCTGAATCCCTATACAGGATGTCCGCATGGCTGTCTTTATTGTTATGCGTCCTCCTATATTCCCCGTTTCCGGGATTGCCGGGCCAAAGCTGATCTGTTGAGACGTCTGGCACGTGAAGCGGCGAAGATCGATCCCGGCACCATTGTGGCTATGTCCAACAGCTCTGACCCATATCCTGCAATGGAAAAGGAACTAGAGCTGAGCCGAGGCTGCCTGCAGATTCTATTGGAAAAAAGCTTGCCGGTACAGGTTGTAACGAAATCGGATCTCGTAATTAGGGATATAGATCTGCTCAGCAGCATGAAGTCCACAGTGGCCATCAGCATCACAACGCTCAGCGATTCCATCTCCCGGAAGCTGGAGCCCGGTGCACCATCGCCCTCGAGGCGGCTGATGGCCATACGCAGGCTTGCAGACTGCAATATACCTGTATCCGCCAGAATTGACCCTATCATCCCAGGAATAAACGAATCCGAAATCGAAGAGCTGGTTCTTGCTGTATGTCGAGCAGGGGCGGAGCACATAATCTCTTCCACTTACAAAGCCCGTAAAGACAATCTGAGAAGGATCTGCTCAGCATTTCCAAGGGCTGGCGATGCTCTGAAGGTTATGTTCCAGAGAGGGTGCCGCATCTGTGGAAGCCTGTACCTTTCCCTGGATATTAGGAAGGAATTGATGCGAGAGGTGGAGAGGAGGGCATTGCGAGAAGGCGTGACCTTCTCAGCCTGCAGAGAAGGGTTTGCACCTCCTGATGGCATAAACTGCGATGGAACTCATCTGTTATTGTCCAAAAATCATGCTTGATATGCGCAAAATTTGGAATTATTCCGAGTTAATGCCTTATTTTAGCAGATAAATGAACAAAATTTTATCTTGGAAGGCCGTTTTTTTTCTTCGGCCCAGATCAGAAGAGAATAGATATAAACGCAACATAAACGCGATGCAGCCTCCTTTTAGCAGTCTTTAGCTATGAAAGTCTATTTATATGAAGAATAACTAGACTTCACGACAGTTCTTCTCAAAAGGGAGGATGTTCAAGCTACAGTCATAAGTATATGTGCTAGAGGAATTGGAGGTATTCAATATGAGGAAAGTTTTGGCTATCACCGTGGCCCTCATGATAGCAGCTATCATTTTTGTGCCTGCCTTGGGGTACACCATACAGTCCGCGGGGAATCAGTCCTACACTGTAACTTCTGGATCAAAAGTCGCCTACAGCATCAGCGAGGGAGCTCCTGCTCATAATCTGACCGCTGATATGATCACAAATAAGTATTCGTTCCAGGCTCCTGCTGTGCAGAGCACAAGGGTTCCCTATTCGTTCAAAGAGGGATCTGCCCAGCCTTACTCCGCAAAGCTGGTAGGCGTCAATGCGGTACCTGAAGGCATTCAGACCACTAAGGAGGCCGCAACCCTAGGTGAGACTGCAAAGGCTCAGGAGACCACTGTGACGGCTACACCGGTCGAAAAAGCAGCAGCTGAAAATGTTACAGCACCTGCAGTACAGAACGCCACTGCTCCGGCCAATGTGACGGCGCCAGTTGAAGAGCCCAAGTTCACCATCGAAGGAATTGTCAAGGACGACAATGAAACTGGCCTGGCCAACTGGACGGTCAATCTCGAGCAGCCCGCAGGGACTGTGATCAAGAATGCAACTACAACAAATGATGGAAAGTTCGCGTTCATGGACCTGGCAGCTGGGGAGTACACAGTCTCTGAGGTTATACAGATGGGATGGTCCCTCGTAACTCCAGTCGATGGCAAGTTTGCGGTGTCCATCACCAACGAGAGCGTCACCAACCTGGCGTTCATAAATATGCCAGTGCCAGCTCCGGCCAATGTGACAGCTCCAACCAATGCAACTGCACCGGTCAATGCAACTGCACCGGTCAATGCAACAGCTACAGCTTAAATTTGAGATCAATTAGCAAACCCTGGGATCTCTCAGGGCTTTTTTCTTTCACTCCCAACCAAAAATCTTTCATAGATCTGCGTGCATAAGCCATTGGGGGATTATTTGTGAGACTGAATGAATGCTGGATGCTGATGGCCCTGATTTTTTCTCTGATGGCAGAACCCGTGTGGGCCACTGGTCTGGGTGGAATTGGCCCGGGTAATATTGCAAGAAACGCCATGGAAGCCTATTGCCTGAACCACGGCGGAACTCCCAGCGGAGGATATTGCTACTTCCCGGACGGCTATTGCGATCTTCAGTCCTTCTACAATGGAACGTGTCCTGGGAAAGGATACTACGAAGATGCCCTATGGATGTCGGAAGCCTACCGATTCCTTTACGGGGACGAGAGATATTACATGCCGTCGACACCATTCGTTGCTGCAAACACCGTCCTGAGCTACCCGAACTACTACAACTATTACTACTGGCCGACATACCTGCCAGGATACAGCCCGAACTGGCTATGATCTGTTGAGGTCAACTCTCATAAGACATTTTTTAAAATTATGTCTTGAAATTTTGTTGGGTTGAGCAGTAAATTAAAATAATTAAATAGTTATAAAGATATATACTTCGGACCTGGCTGAAAACACGCTGAGCAGGTGGAGATCTGTGGCAGCTTTCTGAGACGTCGCCCAGCAGTGTGCTCTACGTGATCTTCAGATGAGGTTCACAGGATACTTAAAGCTATATAAGATATAATACGAGGGCCTGCAAAGAGGTGTGATGATTTGAGATTTGGTTTCATTGGTGTATGCCTCCTGGTCATGTGCTTTTCCACAGGCGCAGCAGCCGGGCAGGGCTCAAACGTGCAGCAGACTCTCAGCGTCAGCAGCGGATTTATTGATGATAATTTTATAAACAGCCTGCTTAATCTCGGAGAAGAAGCAGGACTTCCGTGGTCTGGGCCTGATTTTGAAAATTCCAGCCAAACATACTCGTTCTTCAGCGAGTTCTACATCAACACCAGTATGCCATTGGTGGGTGGATTTGCTCCTGTAAAGGTCGATGTTACACATAAAACGCCTTCCAAGGTGTACTTTGGCAGCGGCAGGGAAGTCACCTTCACGCAGTATCAATCTGCAGTTGCGTCTACCAGGAGCAATGAGCTCTGGATTCAAAAGGGTGCAGACTGGTCACAATATGCCATTGTTCCGGCAGGAACTGGGTTGCAGCTCATCGCTTTTGCGCCTTTAGGCGGGCAGGCCGACTACTATGAGGTCACCCAGACAGACTCCGCTGGTATAACCAGCAAGCGCGTAAATTTCTATTCTGGCTACAACAGCATAAATTACGCGGCGGACAAAGTGGGCAGGCACATTCTCGTCTTCGTAATCAACAATCAGCCCAGCAATGCCGTCATAGTGGACGTCATAAGCCAGGCACCTTCATTGCCGCAGGCCCCAATTCAGGCGTCGCCCGCGGCGCAGACGACCACCTACAGTGGATCGGCTCAGTATCAAACATACAGCACAACCTATCTGCCGCAGACAAGCGCCGCGACTGGCGACACACCTGTGACCATCCAGACCACGATGAAGGGCTACGATGTTTTCGTTGATGGCGTCCTTGTGGGCAAAGATGGCGCTACTGGGGACCAGCTAGATGGCGTCTTCAAATTCACTGTACTAGGAGGTCAGATGCACACCATCAGGATCTTCGATGGGGTGAACAATTACGAGAAGCCTATGTACTTTGAGAGGGGAGTTGCCAAGGTCATCAATGTTCCTCCGGCCACGACCCTAACCGTAGTCGGGCTCTAGCTGAGCCCTTTTTATTCTATTCAAATTTCAATCAGCCTGTATTCTTTGTTTCCAAGACCGATCCTTGATCCATATTCCACCTGAATGTGACCAAGGGTGCTCTCCCAGACGCCTTGGAACTTGTCCTGCCCTGGTTTTTGATTTTTTTTCAAAAGCGTATTTTCAATGCCCTTCTGGCTGTTCACCAGATCGAAACTGGCCTGGTCAATTGCCACTGGATCGCAGGAGGCAAGGATGCCAATGTCGGGCACAAGGGGCGCATCGC
>CAZRYL010000071.1:0-8036 GCA_964604285.1 uncultured Methanotrichaceae archaeon | reverse complement strand
GCAGGTGGGGAATTTTACTTTGCCACTATTGAGGAATTTCAGATTGCCATTGACAACGGTTTGTTGAGTGCAAGACAGGCGATCAAAAACATGACCCTTCAGGCAACGAAACTTTATATAAGGTGGAGGCCATTAAAAGGCAATTAGGCGCACTAAATATCAAATCTTATCTAGCCACAACTGCTCCAAATATACTCAAAGACAATAAGATCAAAAATACTATTAGCGATAGGGCCAAGCTTTATAATTGTACGATTATCCCAAGTATGAATATTCAGGAGCTTGCTGAGATGGAAATAAATAATAATCCAGATATTATCGATAAAATCGCAAGCTTATTTAATCTTAGGGTGGCAGCAACTTAATGACCGCTCCAATCATCTACTCCATCGCCGTCTCCTCTCCCATCACTCCCTCCGAGCCGCTTCCCCCTCTGCCCGACATCCCGCGTGGCTCTCTCGTCATCGTGGAGGGCCGGGCACCCATCTGGCGCTACGGCATGGCGCTGCACAAGTTGCACGCCTCGCCTGCTGCCGCCATCGCTTTCTATGATCCTCGCCTGGGGGCGGTGGTGGTGGCCACTCACAGCCAGCAGTGGCAGGTGGGTCAGGTGGTGGACGTGACGCTGCTGGTGGAGAAATAGGGCTACGGGGGCTTGAACTGCAAGGCATGTATACAGTTGCGCCGGTCTCGCCTGGAGAATCCTGGAGAATATTAATCTTTTTATAGGCCGGTCGGGCCAGGTTAGATGCTCTTGTTCCTTTCACCAGAAGATCCTTAATATCAAATAGTATGAAATGTGTCGGTAATGATCAAAAGGGAGGAAGCAGGAGGGTGCTGATAGACAGGATCAAAGAACAAATCTTATTGGATAATTATATAATAACATTTCATGCCCATAGGAGAATGGATGAGAGGGGCATTTCTACTGAGGATTTGGTTAATTTGATATTGGATGGAAGTATAATAGAGGACTATCCCGACAGCAGGCCGTGCCACTCTGCACTGATAGCTGGCAGAGTTAAATGGCGATATTGTCATGCCGTGGTAGCTCTCTGCGAAAACCATCTTCGAATAATCACAGTCTACTGGCCGGAGGATGGAGAATGGAAAGACAATATGACGAGAAGAATGAGTTGATTCCTGATACCTGCAACTGCGGTCGAGGAAGATTGCACCGGGGCAGGACAGAGTATCTCACCAGGGTTGATGATGGAGTATTAGTGATCAAGAATGTCCCAGCTCTTATATGCGATATTTGTGATGAGGCTTATCTGACACCAGAAGCTTCCAGAGAGATCGACAAGATTGTCAAGGATTTCCGTGAAGGAAGGCTTCTGGCAAAACCCATTGCAGCGGGTGAGGTCGAACTTAAAATGAAAGAGGTTGCCTGATTGGAGCACCAATCATTCTTGAATGGCAGGCATAGAAATTGACCGCTCCAATCATCTACTCCATCGCCGTCTCCTCTCCCATCACTCCCTCCGAGCCGCTTCCCCCTCTGCCCGACATCCCGCGTGGCTCTCTCGTCATCGTGGAGGGCCGGGCACCCATCTGGCGCTACGGCATGGCGCTGCACAAGTTGCACGCCTCGCCTGCTGCCGCCATCGCTTTCTATGATCCTCGCCTGGGGGCGGTGGTGGTGGCCACCCACAGTCAGCAGTGGCAGGTGGGTCAGGTGGTGGACGTGACCCTCGGGTCGGAAAAGTAGGAGTAATGCAGCTTGATTTGCGGGCAAGCCAGCAGTTCAGCCGGGCCCGCCTGGGGAATACTAACAGTAATATAATCCAGAATCATCAACGGCTCGCCCCGATTGTATCCAGGCCACCCCGGCGCTGAGGGGGCCCAGGGAATTAGCGCGGGAGGGCCGGAGGCCCGACTCGCTGTGTGCACAAAAAAACCGGTCTGTGTAAATCAATCTTAGCCTTGATAACAGGGCTGAATTCGAGAACTTAACCATGATGACATTCGAGATCCTTCGACCCTCATCAAAGCATTTAAAACTGTTAACCGCGCCCGTCTGGAGAATCTCTCCTTTAATATATCGCAATCCAAAACCATTAACGGCTCATTCCGATCTCTCTGGCTTTGAGGGGCCCCTTTGCCTGCATCCCGGATGGCCGACTCGCGGCGCCCACTGAAAAACCGCTCGCATGAATAGATCGAACTCCATCGGCCAAAAGTGGTTGATGGGCCGGTCGGTTGATGTGAAGCTGTCAGAAGGGCGATAATAGTGCCGCCAAACCGTTGGGCAGACAGATTTATGAGGCCTGGCCTGGCTGGAGAATACTAATTCTATTATAACCCAGCGGGGCCAGGCTGTAATTCTGCTTCTCTCTTTCTGCTGGGCAGTGCGGCGCAACCTGCGAGAGCGCTGGAACGCTATCAATCCACAGCTACCCCATTCCGGTCATGCCTCCTTCCATCTGGAGACCTCCGGGATTGATTCCACCAAATGGATGGGATAATTGCCCGCCGCTTTATCAGTTCCCGCCACGTTCTGATATCTGCAGTACTCTTTTGTTCTCCTCAGGCTCGTATTCAGGTCCTTCAGCTTAAAGCATATCGAATAGTGCTTCCAGACGCTGCCGCCCGGCCCTTTGAGAAGCTCAGGGCCTCTGGTCTGCATGTCCGGCTCGAAATGAAGAAATGAGTCCTGGGGCTTCTCATGGGGCAAGGTCTCCTGTGCCTGTACCCCCACCTGTTGCCCCCAGACTCGAATCTCGTCTTTGCCCGCCAGCCAGACATACCGGCAGACGATCAGGGGCTTTCCCTTCCAAAAGAAAAAGACGCTGAGCCGTTTTGGAAGGCTATCCTCCCAGTCCTTTTCCATCTCTCCGATCCAGACGAAGAGGGCAACCAGCAGCGTGCCCATGCCAAGGATGGTCTGAGCGTTCAGCAGCCATTCGATTATGCCCTCTGGGGCATTTGAAGAATTCAATGGAAGCTGCAGTTCGCTCCAGCGAAAGGCTCCTGCTCCTAATATCACGAACAAGATGAATATACCCATTGCTGATATCCGAAACTTCTGATGACCAATGGTGTACATTGCAACATGCCAGAGCTTCTCCCACCATCTCAGCCTGGGCAATGTAGGACCCAGATCATAGACCGATTTCTTCTCGGGCTCTTGACCCTTTGCGTCAATGGTGCAGGCATCAGCAGAGCGAATAGAATGCTCATCCGCCGCTATATTATCCTCGTCTCTCTCTGCAACCTCTACCAATCCTATCATCCGTAATGTAATCACAATCCTGACAGTTACAAATATATTTATCTATCGTTCCCACCTTTCCATCAGCCAGGAGGCTTTTACAGTTGGCAGTAGAAGAAAAGGATCTGAGCACCGGAACGGCTCCCGAACTCATCCCGGCCAGCATGCTCGCAGCTTATGCCTATTGCCCCCGGCTCAGCTATCTTCAATGGGTGCAGGGCGAGTTTTCAGATAGCGCCCAGACGGTGGAAGGGCGCCACCTCCACCGCTGGATTGATGCCGAGGAGGATGCCATCCCCGAGGGCTTCCAGCCCTTTCATGCGCGATCCGTCTCCCTCTCCGCCCCACAGGCAGGAGTATGCTGCCGGATCGACCTGCTGGAGGGGGATGGCAGCAAGGTCACGCCGGTGGAATACAAGCGTGGCAAAGCGCAAATTGATAGGCAAATTGATAATTCGGGGATCTTCGAGCCTCATCTGATCCAGCTGGCTGCCCAGTGCCTAGCCCTGAGGGAGAACGGCTTTTCCTGTGATGAAGGGATGGTCTACTATATCCTCTCTGGAGAACGGGTGGCGGTGAAGTTTGACAGCCGGCTTCTGGACAGAACGCTGGCGCTGCTGGCAGACATGCGTTGGACTGTTCAGCGGGGCGAGCTTCCCCCGCCTCTGCAGAATAGCTCTCGCTGCGATCGCTGCTCAATGGCTGGCATATGCCTGCCCGACGAGGTCAACCTCCTGCGGGAGATGAAAGCAGAGAAAGGGCCAAAACAGGAAGAAAACCAGGAAACGAACCAGGAAAGGAACCAGGAAGGCAATCCTGAGTATAGGATCAGAATGCTGCTTGCCAGCCGGGACGATCAGGTTCCTCTTTATGTCGTCGGCCAGGGGAAGACGGTTCGCAAGAGGGGCGAGCGTCTGGAGGTCTGGTCCTATGATGAGGGCAAGATCAGCGAGGCCAGAATCAGGGAGGTCTCCGAGGTATGCCTTTACGGCAGCGCGGAGATCACCACTCCTGCCATGGTCGAGCTGATGCAGAGGAATGTGCCTGTGCTGCACTTCTCCCACGGAGGCTGGTTTCACGGCATCGCTGTCGGTATGAGCCACAAGAATGTCGAGCTGCGCATCAGGCAGTTTCGGTGGGCAGAGGATGAAGAGAGGTCTCTATTAATCGCCCGCAAGATCGTATCCGGGAAGATTGAGAACTGCAGAACTCGATTGCGAAGATACGATCCTGATCTACCCTCTTCACTTCTCGCATCTTTAGCCCGCCTCTCCCAGGATGCCGAAAATGCGTCAAACCTGCAGAGCTTGCTTGGAATTGAGGGTGCTGCAGGTAAGGCCTATTTCTCCAGGTTCGGCGAGATGCTCAAGGTGGGGGAGGAGGGCTTCTCCTTTGAAGGGCGAAACAAAAGGCCACCGAAGGATCCGGTGAACTCGGCCCTCTCGTATCTATACGGCATTCTGGTCAAGGAGCTATTCTCAACCCTTCTGGCAGTGGGCTTTGATCCATATCTCGGATTCTACCATCAGCCCAGGTACGGACGTCCTGCTCTGGCTCTGGACATGATGGAGGAGTTCCGACCGATAATTGCCGATTCTGTGGCATTCAAGCTATTCAATAAGAAGGAGCTGAGGGATAAGGACTTCATCAAGACCGGCATCGGAATATCTCTTACTGCGGAGGCGAAAAGAAAACTGATTTCAGGATATGAGCAGAGGATGCAAACTGAGGTCATCCATCCCTTATTCGGCTACAAGGTAAGCTATCGCAGAGTGCTTGAGATACAGGCCAGGCTGCTGTCCAGGGTCTTATCCGGGGAGCTCTCAGAGTATCCAGCTTTCGTCATCAGGTGATCTGAATTGTCCACTTTGAACTGCTACATAGTGAGCTACGATATAAGAGAGACAAAGAGGCTGTACCGAGTTCACAAGGCAATGCTTGGTTTTGGGGAGCCGGTCCACTACTCTGTCTTCCGCTGCGATCTCACCTTGCGAGGGAAGGCAGAGATGGCGGCCTCTCTTCATGATCTGATAGATCCTGATGAGGATAGGATAATGATTATAGATCTTGGACCAAATGATGGCAGAGTCATGGAGAGAATTGAATTTATAGGTATTCATAAGGAGCACTTGGACCGGAAATTTATTATAGAATGATTGCCGACCAAAAAAACCAAGTGGTTCCAGGAGGTCATTTGGGCCTGAAGCGCCCAGTAATACGAAAACTCCTGTGAAGACATACGCACAATTATGAAAACTATAAAGAGTATGGACGATCCGCGCTAAACCAGCGCATAGCGATATTAGATTAATAAAATCTCTTGAATCTGAAAAACATTTGGCAGTCAGATCGATCCGCGAATAACGGCGTTATTTCGACAGTGGCAAAAGCCCTAAAATGGCTGCCCCTATCCATTTCTGAGAAGAAGTGGCCCCATTGAAACATAGCGAGCGTCGGCCTCAGCTATGGTGTAAATGTCATCTATCCATTTCTGAGAAGAAGTGGCCCCATTGAAACCAGGAGATCGAGCGGGGCCGGAATAGTACCCCCAGGCCTATCCATTTCTGAGAAGAAGTGGCCCCATTGAAACGGCGCCGCCAAGCGTTTTTGTGACAGATAGAAGCCCTATCCATTTCTGAGAAGAAGTGGCCCCATTGAAACATTAGTACCAGCTGTATAAGCTACAACCTTCTCATCCTATCCATTTCTGAGAAGAAGTGGCCCCATTGAAACGAAAAATGATGGAGGTTAGGGGGGAAAGAGTTTAAGGAGCTATCCATTTCTGAGAAGAAGTGGCCCCATTGAAACGGTACTCTCATCGTTTCATAATCTTTAAAACACCCACCCTATCCATTTCTGAGAAGAAGTGGCCCCATTGAAACTGATTCTTGCATTCAATACCAAAGGGAATGCGCTGTCTATCCATTTCTGAGAAGAAGTGGCCCCATTGAAACGATGGCCAAGTGGCTGGTGCGTTTTCGGAAATTCAAACTATCCATTTCTGAGAAGAAGTGGCCCCATTGAAACAGGATCGCGGCGTCTACAGTCCGACCGATTGCCTCCAGCTATCCATTTCTGAGAAGAAGTGGCCCCATTGAAACACCGGGTGGTCGCCGCTAACAAGAATTCCATCATCAGCGTCCTATCCATTTCTGAGAAGAAGTGGCCCCATTGAAACGTACATCTCCGAGCTGCCCGAGAAATTGCAGGATGTCATCTATCCATTTCTGAGAAGAAGTGGCCCCATTGAAACGTCGGCGCGGAGATTATCCAGCAGAGTGCGATCCGATCCTATCCATTTCTGAGAAGAAGTGGCCCCATTGAAACTGAAATGGTGTATTCCGAGATATATACGCCCCGGTAAGCCTATCCATTTCTGAGAAGAAGTGGCCCCATTGAAACATCGATTTCGTGGATGACTACAAATATCTCCCCCGGCCTATCCATTTCTGAGAAGAAGTGGCCCCATTGAAACCGTAGGAAAATGGAACGCTTCCGGCTACAGGATAATCAATCCTATCCATTTCTGAGAAGAAGTGGCCCCATTGAAACCTTTCCCCAGTCCTCTGGGCTACCTCCAGGACGAGCCCTATCCATTTCTGAGAAGAAGTGGCCCCATTGAAACAAACTATTGCGCGAAGGTAGCGCTCATGATATTCAAGCGCCCTATCCATTTCTGAGAAGAAGTGGCCCCATTGAAACCTACGCTTTTCGTTTGTCTTGTCCCACGCATGTCTATCCTATCCATTTCTGAGAAGAAGTGGCCCCATTGAAACTTTCATCCAACGTCGCCCGCACGGCGACGCACTCAATCCTATCCATTTCTGAGAAGAAGTGGCCCCATTGAAACTCTACAGTTCCCTCTCCTATCCACTTTGTTCGGCTCTCCTATCCATTTCTGAGAAGAAGTGGCCCCATTGAAACGCCTGGAAAGCAGCCGGCTATCCCCTGGAATGGGGGATCTATCCATTTCTGAGAAGAAGTGGCCCCATTGAAACTTGCTCTCGTCTAGCTCTATCCGCACATCGAGGTGCCCCTATCCATTTCTGAGAAGAAGTGGCCCCATTGAAACACTCTACCGCCCCATCCCCTATCCACTTCGTTTTGCCTATCCATTTCTGAGAAGAAGTGGCCCCATTGAAACTTGCCTTCGTCAATTATATTCCTCCTTGTAGTTTTGGGCCTATCCATTTCTGAGAAGAAGTGGCCCCATTGAAACCGATCACTTGGCCATTCCTTATCAATTCGACTTCCCATCTATCCATTTCTGAGAAGAAGTGGCCCCATTGAAACAATAGCCTGCCTATCAGGTAAGCTTCGCTTACGGGAACTATCCATTTCTGAGAAGAAGTGGCCCCATTGAAACTCGTTGATCAGGGTCTCAAGGATGATGTAACCGTAGCCCTATCCATTTCTGAGAAGAAGTGGCCCCATTGAAACACGAGAAGCTTGGACGGCATATTCCGCCCTATGATCTATCCATTTCTGAGAAGAAGTGGCCCCATTGAAACGATTATGATAGAAACTACATCATCAGCGGATAAGACTATCCATTTCTGAGAAGAAGTGGCCCCATTGAAACGTTGTGTCGCAGTCTTTTCCGTTGCACTTATCGTTGCAGCTATCCATTTCTGAGAAGAAGTGGCCCCATTGAAACGACCTTTATCTGCTTATCGCCGGAGTTATGCAACCAGATCCTATCCATTTCTGAGAAGAAGTGACCCCCAGCCCGCCTGGAGAATACTATTCAAAAATCGATATGCTTAAGTGCGGGGTACGGGATTCGAACCCGCGAACTCCTGCGAGACAGGATCTTAAGTCC
>CAZRYL010000070.1:0-8282 GCA_964604285.1 uncultured Methanotrichaceae archaeon | reverse complement strand
TACCACCAGTGCAGTATGAGCAGTTCTGCGAAAACCAAAAGGTTGCTGGAACAGGTGTTATCGATGTCAGCACGTCCATTGTAGACAAAAAGATAGCACTAGAGTACTACAACACAATGGCCGGAGACGGTGACATTGAGCTTGACTCAGAGCATGCCTACTCGCAAAATCCGGAGAAGCTCAACAGGACGATAAATTCCGTCAATAACAGCAAGGAGGCAGGGTTCAATCTCGTTGAGACCACCAAGATGACCTACTCGGGTGCGACACCACTTACTGGTGGAAAGTATCTGCATTCCAAGGAATTCTATGGCGGCATCGGCGCAAATGTCCAGGAGATGTTCTCGGTAAACGAGATGGAGAAGGACGAGACCGCGTTCTTTGCCTCAACGACACCCTACCATGACAAGAAGCTTGATAACCGTAATGTAAGCCCTGAAAATCTTGCAAAGGAGCTCAAGAATGCTGGGCGAAACACAACTCTAGTCAATCAACTCATGACCGCCGATGCACGTAGTGGTGCTCCGGCAGAGTACATCCCATCACACCTGATAGGCATTGAGACCAAGAACAGCTTCAACGGCACATGGGGCACAGATGCGACGTGGCACAAGATATTCTACAAGGATATCAAGGCCCACGAGATGTTCACAGGAACGTTTGAGGCCGAGAAGACCATCAAGTTCCATGAGAATCCCGTGCCGGACAAGATCAATCCGCCATGTATGGGAATAGACTGCTAGGCTAAATTCTGCCCAGCAGTCTCTTTTTTGTTTTTAGGGGGCTAATATGAAGGGATTTTTGTTAATACTGATTTTTCTGGCATATGTGGCATCGGCCACTGTGGAGGACCTTGGAGATATGAATAGCGTCTGGCCGACCCAGACAGAGCCTACGTCGCTGTATCTTCCCAGCCCCTGCCCTGAACCCAAGGATAGCTTAAAGGTCACTGTGGGTCTCGTCGGGCCAAAGGCAGGTTCAGGCGAGGAGGAGAGAGATGCGAGGTATGTAACACAGGGAAAGACTCTGGAGTTTTTGGTAAGCGTGAAAAACGAGGGGCCATCGTCTTTGCAATCGGAGATCTGCGTAAGCTCTGAGAGCTGCCCGCCAGAGTGGTTCGACTGGACAGCCAAAAGCCTGCAAATTCCACCAGGCGGCACGCGCTCGGAGAAGCTTCTGGTCACCCCAGACACGTCCGCTGTTGCCGGACGATACGATTTTACAGTGGATGCGTCCGCGAAGTGCTGTAAATCCAGTTCAGGAGCAGGATACTTCTATGTGCAGGATTTGGATTATGCCTCTGAGACTGCCATAACTGGAACGGGCCAGTTCCGTCTCGATAAAAATGTTCATTCCATGAATTCGGCAATCAGGTCCGACAAAACGGTACTGTTCAGCGGGACTGTGGATGCCCTTGTGAAGAACGAGTATCTTGTAGATCACTCAAAGGGCAAGAACCCAACTTTTGAGGAACAAGATGCCGTAGACAACTACAATGCTGTCCTGCCGGGAGACGCCCTGATTGGTGTTGAGAGCTTCAGAAGCTCAGCCATCTTCGGAGGCGTAGGCGCCAGGTTGCAGCAGAGCTATGATGTGCAGCAGATGGAGTTCAAGAGCCAGAGTTTCAATTTGCAGACTGGAACCGACAAGAAGACTGCCGAATTCAAGACTGCAGACAACTTCACGGGCTTCTATCTAATTGACGCCAAACAGATAGCTCCAGGCCAAAAGAGCCTGAAAGAGCACGAAGAGTATCTGGGATCTTTCGAGATCAACAGAAAGATAATCTTCAGGAACAAGCCCACTTGGAGAACCCCATGCTCTGAGTTAGATTGCATGAAAAGTTCAAGCAGCGGCAGCAAATTCGCGGAGGCCCTCAAAGCCTTCGCAGAATCTGCTTAATCCTTTTACCTCACATGATAGCGAAAATGGGTTAAAGGCCCAGCCTTCAAGGCTGGGAGAATGTCAAAACCAAAAAAAAGAAAGCCAAAAGGAGAAAGGCGAAGACATCGGGGGTGTATCGAGAAGAATATGCCATGCAACCTTCCCAAAGCTGCTCTTCGCCAAACTACCCAGTTACCTCATTATATATCAATTTTTCGTTTTTAATTAAGTCAATAAATCTTTGTATTTTATTATTTACTTTAATGACACTGTTTTTTTACTGCTCATAAAGTAGAAATAATTGATGAATGTATATTTAATTTAATTATATCATACAATTGTCGATGCAAAGCGACGTGAATAGGACATATCGCCTATGGGCAATCGATTCCGAATACCAGCAAAAGGAATAAATGGTTAAACCTCACCAAACACAAAAGCGGGGTTAAATCGCATACCCATTAGAGAAAGGAGGTTCATGAAATGAAGTTAATTCTCACAATCTTTGTTGTATTAGTTCTCCTGGCAGGTATGTCCATGGCCAGCGCCGCAGGCGTTCTGGATTTAAGCACTTTAAACAAAAATAACACTAAGCAGACCATTGCTTTGCCACAGGTGTCGCCAACTATGCCGACCATCGCACCTAAAGCTCTTGGAGGCAATGTGGAAAGCAATGTGCTGGATCTCAGTACCTTGGGGAAAAAGGTTCAATCAAAGGTCTCTGCAACTTTGATCAAGGGCCCAACACCCATAACTGTCACGCCCATGTTCTCCGTCAAGAATACGAACATAACCACTGAAGCAGGCACAGTCTTCACTCTGCCTCAAGCAATATCGGCCAATCCAACTGTGTACACTCCACCAATAGCAATATTTGGCGGAGCTTAAAGCTTGGAGAGGGCTCAAAACGAGGCTGAAATGTTGGTCGAGCTGAAGGTTGATGATAAGACCATTCCACTAAGTGCATTTCCGCAGGATTTTATCGGCAACGTCGCTGTGGCCATGGCCCAGTCACTGAGGGGCGTTGGCGAGGATTGGAAAGAGATCAGGATAAGAGTTGTTCGGGATTGATCTTTCAATCCTTCCTGCCCTTTCTGAATGCAGATGAGAGATCGATGAAATAAGTTCCTTCCTTTACCGCCATGATCAACTCGTCCCGCTCAAAGAGGGACGGCAAATTCAGCTCATAGGTTCCCGGCGCAGTTATCTTGATGCTCTCCAGCTTCTTGCCTTCTGCCACCCTCTCATCGACGCCGGATATGCTAACGCTCTCGGATTCTCCCTTTCGCTGAGCTCTTGGGGGGACCTTCACGCCCATAGCCTTGGTTATTATCTGCTCTGGCTGAGACAGGGTAGCATCATCTTCCATGGGCCGCCTGCGTGCGAACATGAACTTCTTCCAGCCGCAGACCGGGCAGCCTTTGAGGATATCCTCGCCAGACTCAAAGACATTGTTGCAGCGAGTACAGATATGAGGCATCTAATCCCCTACAGAGACCTTGGTGCTTATCTGGTATTTGTCCTTTTCAATGGTCCGAATCTGATTTGCTGGACCTATGACAGTCATCCTGCCTTTGATAGATCTTCCAAAGATTTTATCGAAGAACGATCCTTCCTTCTTGGAGGGGTAGCTCTCGATCTCGATTCCTGAGAACTCGTCTACCCTGATCTCGGTCATGGTCATCTCGATCAGGCGCACCTCCTCATCTGGCGTCAGCCCGCTCTCCAGAACCACAATCCTACCTGTCTTGACCTTGTCCAGGATGAGCCTGATCTTCTCCATGGAGGTCATTTTCTCCAGCTTCTCCCCGGAGATGAGGTCCATCTGCACTTCTCTCATCGAGATCACCCGAAATTAATGGCTATAGCCTTATACAGGTCGTCTATATTCGATCCTTCCAGAGCTGAGATCTGCACCATTGCATGCTGTGGGAAGGCTGCCTTGATTCGGGCGGGTGAGGCGTTGGGCAGATCCATCTTATTCGCAACAATGAGAAGTGGGAGTTTCCTGGCTTCCATGTTGCCAATTACAGTCACATTGACCTGAGTGTATGGGTCCTCGGTAGAGTCCATGACCAGCAGCACGCCATCCAGGTCATCAAGCCACTTGATGGCCTCGATAACGCCTTCAGTAGCTTCCTTAGCCCTCTTTTTGGACTCTGCCTCGGAGAGCCCGAAGGCCATAAACTCCTTGAAATCGATCTTCGTGGCCATGCCAGGCGTATCCACGATATCCAGCTCGATGCTCGAGCCATTGGCATTGATCACCACGCCCTCCTTCCTCATAGCCCTGCGCGTCTCATGTGGAATATGGGATACATTTCCAAAATCATCATCTCCACTCCAGTCATGGACTATTCTCTTGGCCAGGGTGGTCTTGCCAGCGTTCGGCGGCCCGTAGATCCCAATCTTGGCCCTCTTCTTCTTGAAGATGCTCTTGATCCAGGCTCCAAGACTATTCTTGAAGCTACTGATGAAACCCATGTCCTACCTCATGAGTGATAAAGCCCATATCTGTACTAATAATTTTCCATAACTTATATTCGAGAACAAAAGAGGCTCTGGGCAGGGCATGTGCAGACGAGGCCATCGAACTTGCCGGATTTTCTCAAGGCTTTCCATGCATCCTTAAGATGGCCTTCACGGATATTGGCCAGGCTATCTTGCAGATAAGGACAACCTCTGACGCCGCCGTCAACACCGACGTGCATCCACCTTCTACCGGCCATGCAACCCAGCAACTGTCCTTCGAAGTACGTGTTGGCAAACAGGCGCGGCCCTCCTGGAGTTGAATTTATCTTCCTGTAGATATCGATGATCTTCTCGCGCTCTATCTGCGTGAGCCGCTCTTGATCAGTCTTTGGGATGCCCTCCCATACGGACAGCTCTTGCACGCCGAGCTCTGTGGCCAGTTTGTAAAGATCCAGTATCCTGTCCACTTGTCCAGAGAGCACATGGCAAGACATGGTAACCATAAGGCCCGTATCCAGAGCAATCTTGATGGCATCAATGGCCTTGGCATAAGCCCCAGCCACACCACGCACACTGTCATGTACTTCTGGATTGGTGCTGTAGATGCCGACGATCAGATTATAAAGCCCGGCCTCCCTCAGCTTGACTGCCTTTTCGACGGTCATCTCCAGGCCGGGCGTAAAAAGGTTGACCACAGCCTTCTCCGGATCGACGTGCCTAACAAGCTCGAAGATATCCTCTCGCAAAAGGGGATCCCCCTCAGTGAAGGTGATGATGCACGCACCCATCTCGAGGGCCTCGTCGATGACGCGCAGGATTTCGTCATGGGATAGCTCCCCCTCGCCTTCTTTTATCAGGCAGTGGCTGCACTTGGCTTTGCACTGCCTCGTGACCTCGATTGACACTGTCTGAGGCACAGGTCTACCAATTGCTATGTGCGCCTCGTTGAGCAAAAGCCTCTTGAAAGGCCCGCTGGGGATGGGAGGCAGCCATGTGCTGGCAACTACGTCCTTTAGCCGAACCTGGGCAGGCTTCTCCTCTGCAAGCCTCTGATTTGCCATCTTTATCATTGGCTGGACCATTAAAGCCAGAGCGCCTTGAGCCTTTAGCGACATCGCATCCCGTTCGAAGTCAACGCTGAGGGCGGCTGTCTTGATAAGCTGGGTCATCATGCCTCCGTTTTTTCCACAGCAGTTATAGAGTTATCGCCCAAAGTGAAGAGATAAAGTTAAATCGACCGGACCTCTTGTACGAGAATGGTGAACCGTAGTGTCTGAAGTTGTACTGGCCTATTCAGGTGGCCTGGATACATCCGTTTGCATACCGCTCCTGCGAGAGCGTTATGGATTTGATAAGGTTGTCACCGTTCTTGTGGACGTCGGACAGCCCCGATCGGATATCGAGCGTGGAAATCTCAGGGCGAAGCAGCTGGCTGATGAGCATTACACCATTGATGCCAGAGAAGAATTCGTCAACACATGCCTGTTTCCGCTCATCAAAGCCAATGGCTCCTATGAAGGATACGTTCTGGGAACGGCCATTGCAAGGCCCCTCATCGCCAGCAAGGCTGTACAGATCGCAAAGCAGAAAGGCATAAAAAACTTAGCTCACGGATGCACAGGCCGTGGCAACGATCAGCTCCGATTCGAGGCCATCTTCCGGGCTACTGACTGCCGTGTCATCGCTCCAATGAGGGAGCTGGACCTGGCCCGCGAGTGGGAGATCGATTATGCTCGTGAGCACGGGATTGAGGTGCCAGTTACCAAGGACAAGCCCTGGTCCATCGACGAGAACATCTGGTCCCGCTCCATCGAGGGAGGAAAGCTGGAGGACCCATACTTTGAGCCGCCCGAGGATATCTACGGCTGGACAAAGACCCCCAGGAGCGACAAAGCGCCTCAGATCGTTGAGATCGGCTTTGAGCTGGGCATTCCAGTCTCTTTGGACGGAGTGCGAATGGGTGGCCTGGAGCTGATCGAAAAGCTCAACCGGATCGGAGGAGAGCATGGCGTGGGCCGAACGGATATGGTCGAGGACAGGGTACTCGGTCTCAAAGCGCGCGAGAACTACGAGCATCCAGCAGCCACGATCCTCCTCGCGGCACACAAAGACCTCGAGCATCTGGTTCTATCCAGGGCAGAGCTGAAGTTCAAGATCATGGTTGACGAGGCATGGTCGGAGATGGTCTACATGGGCCTTGTGGAGGACCCCTTGTATGCGGACCTGAACGCTTTCGTGGACCAGTCTCAAAAGAGGGTGAACGGATCTGTCAAGATGAAGCTCTACTGTGGAAATGCGCTCTCAGTCGGACGCCAGTCACCAGATGCCCTTTATGCCCAGGATATGGTCTCTTTCGATTCTCAAACGTTGAGCCAGAAGGATGCAGAGGGCTTTGCCAAGTATCACGGTTTCCAGGCCAGGCTCCTGAAGCGTAAGAGCATCTGAACATCTCAAAAAAGGCGACCGAAAGGGCAGGATTTATTTGATAGTGAGAGCCTAATGATATTGTATGGCCAGACTTGTGATATCTGAGGATGCCAGGGCTGAGGACCTGGCTCCACTAGCCCTCGCGATCAATGAGACCGTACGGATTCCCGTAACGCTTCGCAGTGCAAACTTCCCAGGCGTTCGAGTGGAGAAGGGCAAGGTCCTGGATAAATGCTATAGCGGTCCCATCCTTGAAGAGGTAATCCGAAGCGGAAAGCCTGCTCGCACCATTCCTGACAATGGAGCATACCGAGGAGTTCCAGTCTCTGTGGCACCAATCTTAGTGGAAGGAAAGACAATCGCAGCTGTAGGCGTGGTGGATGTTGTGGGCACCATCGATATACCTGAGGTTTTTGGAGCTTATGCGGACGTTTTGAGACAGGTTGGAGAGAAGACTGCAGAGAAGAGATGATAATTCGGAGAGCTGAGCCGGAGGATCTGGCCCAGATTGTGCAGATCGAAGAGCTCTGCTTCCCCGATGAGACCGCCTTCCCGCCCGGGATGTTCGCCTACCTCATTCGTTATTCTATCGCTCTTGTGGCTTGCGAGCCTGAAGAAAAAGTCTTGGGTTTTGTCATAGGATACGCCAGCGGGACTGGAGGAGCGATCTACACTCTGGATGTTCATCCTCTTTATCGCAGGCGGGGCATTGGCAAAGAGCTGATCAAAGCCCTGGAGGAGGAACTTCGCACACACGGTGTGATCACCGTCAGGCTTGAGGCCGCCCTGGAGAAACCAGAGGCCATGGAGCTTTACCAAAAAGCGGGTTATCGGGCAAGGGAGCTCGTCAAGAATTACTACGGGCGAGGCAAGCATGCTGTGCGGATGTTCAAGACTCTGAAGTGACTTTTGCCGCCCGCCCCCTAAAGGAATCGGGCCTTCTCTGCACCATTACCCCGACATTTAAGCGCTGGGGTAAAAGAGTGAAGAAGGCCCACCCTCTGCAGGGGCAATGGGGAGGTCACTGTCGGCCTTGACTGGAGGACGCAAATTCTGCAACCCTGCGAATCTCCTGCAGCTTATCGTCCGAGATGCCTGCAAGGTCTTCGGGCTTGAGCCATCCGTCATACATCAACCTAGCGAAGACCAAAGTCAGTACCGAATAACTGTAATCGTACTTGTCATCAATCTCGCGGCGTCTTTTCGTAAAGATAATCATGAAGCTCCCATAGGCCAGAGGGATCGCAGGCGCTCGCTGCCATTTTTCGCACGCTCTTTAAGATGTCTGCGCACTCGCGGGCGTAGGCAGCCTTGTATGCCCGGGGTGCGATCTGTTTTTAATTTTTTGACCATTTGGTTCCCATCATGTCTCATCTCTTTTTTGTAGTGCGTTTGGTTTTGAGATTCCTCATTACAAAGTATCTACCTTCATTGAGTTGACAGATCTTTAGGACGAAAGCAGGGCTAATCCCCGCCAATTCATTGGCGTGATACAGCCC
>CAZRYL010000069.1:0-8425 GCA_964604285.1 uncultured Methanotrichaceae archaeon | reverse complement strand
TTGATTCATGTCACATATTACTACTACTAATTTACATCAAAATCGGCACGCTACCTAAACTCCTCCCCAAAAATAAGCAACACATCTATATAACCAAAAATAGATGATGTAGATTAAGGGAAATCAGTCCCCCAACCCCCAAACCCTGGGGGCTGATCTCACTATCATCGCGGCTTGATCGCCCTCACCTTTATGCTGGATACTGAATCTGCAAATTCCCTGACCTCTTCCCTGCGTATTCCCGGACTCTGACCTGCTGGCTGATCTGTGCCGTCGCTGACAAAGAAATCCAGAGAGAAGGCGGATTCCTCAATCACTTCCACATCGTCAAAGCCCGCAGATCTTATCGCATCCAGATAGGCGTCCTTCATAGCGGCTCCCGAGATGCAACCTACATAACCTTCGATCGATTCCCTTATTCTAAGAGGCAACTTCTGGCGCAGGACAAGATCTGAGACCATCAACCTGCCGCCGGGCTTGAGCACCCGGAAGGCCTCCTCGAAAGCCTTCTTCTTGTCGGGCACCAGGTTGATGACGCAGTTGGAGATGACCACATCCACACTTTTATCCTCAACTGGAAGATCCTCCAGATCGCCTTGCCTGAACTGCACATTGCTGTAGCCTCCAATAGCTGCATTCTCTCCTGCCCTTTTGATCATCTCCGGGGTCATATCCACTCCAATGACCTTGCCTGCAGGTCCGACCCTGCTGGCAGCAAGGAAGCTGTCAAATCCCGCCCCCGAGCCCAGATCAAGCACGGTCTCCCCTTCTTTGATCGATGCCAGTGCGATTGGATAGCCGCAGCCCAGTCCCAGATTTGCCCCCCGGGGCACGGAATTCATCTCTTCCTCTGAGTAGCCTATACCCTTGCTGATATCTTCCGGGGGAAGAGTTCCACAGCATGAGCCCTTTGTGGGGCAGCATGAGCCTCCAGTCATGGCGATTTTTCCGTAGCTCTCCTTTACCAGTACCTTTATTTCTGAATCCTTCATCTTTAGTTCACCTCTAATTCTGCTTATGGTATTATTTTTTGAAAATATCATCAATAACCGGCCCAAGCACAGACTTCACCATGCCCTCCAGCTCTTCAACCCTGATCAATGATAGGCAGCAGATCTTACCATCCTTCTCCATGCTCACTACTGCCAGCTTGTCTCCCGGCCGGATCTTTGCTTTTTCCCTGATATCCTTGGGGAGGACCATCTGCCCGCGCTCATCTACGCTGACTATGGATTCCACCCGGCAGGAGCTCATAGATCCTGGGGGGCAACAGGCCTTGTCTTCGGATTTAACAGCCATGATAGTATCGTAGATCTCTGATTATTTAAGTTTTTCTGAAATATCAGAAAATTCTTTTTTTTTATTCCTCCCCCACGCCATTGACTCTGACAAAGCAGCATTTCACATCGATAAAGATTGATGCGTAATTCCTAACAAGAATCATGATATGGGTTTTAAAACAGATTCAATGCTGTGCACATCAAATCCAGATGAATCTGGATAAGGCGCAAGCATTATATATCGGCGAAGATTGATATGATCTGATGATTATCATGGGATTGAAAGATAAGATCTTCGGAGATAAGGGCAGCAGCGGTTGTTGCTGTGGCACTCGTATTGTGGGACTCAGACAGATCAACGTAAACGGGCGCAGCGTAGGAATCATGGGCCTGGATGAAACTCTCCAGGAATTCTTTAAAAAGGGAAAGAAGCCAGAGGACTCCACCGGAAATGAACTGGTCGAGGAGCTAAAAAAGCTCAACTTTATCGCCGAGGGGGCAGAGGAGATGTACAAAAAGGCCTTTTTAGCAGAATACCAGAGGTACTGGGAGGCCAGGAAGAAATAAGATTTCATTATCTTGAGCCGGCAAGAAATCTATAGTAGTCGGTGGTGAAATATACCGTTATGTCAAGGCCAATGAACGATGAGGTCAGCGAGGCGTCAATCGATGAGGTTGCGATATGCAGCCTGGCCAGGCTCATAGGAGATGAGGATCGGACCCGTTCGAGGACCAGAAGGCTCTTATCATTGATGAAGGCGATCGACATGGATGGCCCGGAAGGGGAGGTGGAGGTCTTTAAGGCCGTTGCCGACCCCTGCAGGCTCAGGATTCTGAAGCTCTTGAAAGAAGGAGAGCTATGCGTCTGCGAGATCATGACTGCCCTCTCCAAGCCACAATCCTCAACCTCTCACCATCTCTCCATCTTGAGAAAAGCAGGGCTGGTCAAAGAGCGCAGGGACGGTAAATGGTCCTATTACCGGCTTGCAGATAGTGCGGTCAATGAGATGATCAAACAGGCTGTAGCGCTGAAGAAAAAGCAATAGAATTTTTAAAGGAGACACAAATGTTCTGGGATAACTTAGCTGTAGCTCTCAATTTCTTCATTGAAATTGCCGTAGAGCTGATCGTCCTGTTCATAGGCATAACTTTCCTGGTTGGATTGATTCAGGAGTACGTGCCTGAGGAGACCATAAAGAAGGCGTTAGGCGGACGGCACAAAATTCTGGGCAGCGTTCTAGGCGCCGGTTTTGGTGCTCTTACCCCCTTCTGCTCCTGCTCGACCATACCTCTGCTCCTGGGAATGCTCAATGCTGGCGTGCCCTTTGCATCTGCAATGGCATTCCTCTTTGCCTCACCCCTGTTAAACCCGGTGATAATATCGCTGTTCATAGTGCTGATGGGCTGGAAGATAGCTGCCCTCTACTTTGCCGTCACCTTCCTGGCAGCAATCACAATCGGCCTGGTACTCGACAGTCTGGGATTCGCCTCTCAGGTTAAATCTGTGGCTGCAGTGAGAGGCTGCTGTGACTGCCAGCAGGAGACCGATGCGAAATCGAGAGTGCAGCGCTCGGCTAGCTTCGCCTTCAGCCTGTTCCGCCAGCTCGTGCCCTATCTTCTCCTGGGAGCAGGCATAGGAGCGTTCATTCATGGATTTGTGCCCACGGAACTGATATCAAGCATCGCCGGAGCGGGAAATCCCTTTGCCATTCCCGTGGCCGCAATCATCGGCATCCCCATCTACATCCGGGCTGAGACCATGATCCCGATTGGCCTTGCCCTCATCGAGAAAGGGATGAGCGTCGGAGCCGTTTTGGCGCTGGTAATCGGCGGAGCTGGGGCGAGCATTCCTGAGCTGACCCTCCTTTCGGCAATATTCGAGAAGAAGATGCTGGCGGCCTTTGTGCTCACAATTCTCTGCATAGCTGTGGCCGCGGGATATCTGGCCAATATGCTCGCACTGTGAGGGCTGGAAAGGAGATTCTGGGAACTAGGGCATAGGGAAAAGAGACCGGGATCATCTCCCAAATGTCTGGAGGATCCAATCCTTTATCTCATCTCTGACCCGCCGGAAGGCCTCGAGCTGCTCTTCCTGAGAGCCTTCGGCCTGGGCAGGGTCCTCGAAGCTTTTGTGAATAACCTCTCTTGCTCTGGGAGATCTGCTTGGAAGCTCTAGCTGTGTGCTGATGATTGGACAGGCTTGTCTTGCTCGATCACAGACTGTGACCGCAAGGTCGAATACTGTACCCTGAAATTCCTCTGCCGACTTGGATCGCTGGCCGAAGATGTCGATCCCAATCTCCCTCATGACAGTGATTGCGCGGGGATCGACTGCCGTTGCCTCGACGCCGGCGCTGTAAGCCTCATACCGATCGCCATACATGGCCCGCAAAAGACCCTCTGCCATCTGGGAGCGGGCGGAGTTATGGGTGCAGAGGAAGAGAATTTTCTTTTTCTCTGATCCAAAATTCGTTATCATTCTGCCTTCCGTTTCTTGCTTTATAAGATCAGTATTGCGATCGCCTCTTCATTGCAGCCCCTAAACAAGATCGAAGAGTACCGAAGGGGCGCCTAGATGTATCACCTGCGCAGGACAGCCTTCAGCCGCCTGCTTCACGCACTCCTCGATATCCTCGAAAGCCACGCCCTCGTTCAGCTTTCCTGCTATTCTGAACTTCTTTGCTACCTGGCTCAATCCGTCCTCTGCATTCTCCTCGAAGAAATTGGGACAGGCATCCCAGCATTGGCCGCAGCTTATGCAGCCATCTCGATCTATAATTACGTTGATCATAAAATCACCCTCGGCTAAGTGACCATTGGTAGCGTGCCATAATTGCTGTAAATTCGCTAGTTGCCCTGTCGTGACCCTCTGCATTCCTGATGTAATCAGAGGATTTTATCCACAACATTGTCGATCCATCTCTATTTTGGTAAATGCATCGGCAATGGCCTTCTTAACCTCGTCGCAGCTTTCTTCAGGCTTAATACCATATCTCGTGGCCAACTCACTGTATACATGCTGGATGCTATCCAGGGATGAGGCAAAGGCGCCTATCTCCTGGGCCGAGATTATCTTTTCGGAGACCAAATGCCCTTTGATGTCGCTCAGAAGAATGACCGCCAGGGCGGCGCAGTTGGCATCGACATTTATTTGTTCGCATTTTTCCGTCCCAACGGGCTCACCCTCGGTGTTGTTCATTTCAAAGACCTCCTAAACCCAATTTCGGTTAGACTCAAAATTACTTGTTGCATTCCCAATCAGCCTCATAGCGATGAGCAGGTGGTTGCCTGCTCTCCTTCGTGCTCCTTTTTCAACGCTTCAAACGCATGCTTGCCCCTGGAGTGCGGAAGTGCCTTTTTATTAAGGTAGCCGAGATGCTCGACGATATCTGGGAGGTAAGACGCAGGAAAGCCGAGGATGGCCTCGCCGGGGCCCATGTCCGTGGCATCGCGGCATCCGTAGCAGCCGAAGCTGAAGTTCAATCGTTTCTCCAGGTAGGGGATCACTGTGGAGTCAACGCATGTCGCCTGGAGAACAGCCGTGGAGCTGTACACCCGCTCACCTCCTTGGGCATGCAGGTAGGCGAGGATAATCCACATCAGCTTCTCCACCTCGTCCTCCACCACTACCAGATCCGGCAGCTGTTCCGCCTTTTCAAGAGGATAGAGGTGTATCTGCTGAATGGCCCCCATCTCCAGGTGCGGCATCTTCTCGAACATCTTCTCTGCCACCTTCTCCTCGGATACGATGCCAAATCCTACCAGGCCCTTTCCTGTGCGAAGCGGCTCAGGCAGCGGCCGGAAACCGAACGCCCGTGCCGCTGCCGGACAGGAGATGCCTCCTGCGTCCAGCAACACATCCTGGCCGTGGCGGGCTCGCATGAGCGCCTGGCAGTAGCGATGGCGGTCGAGCGTCTTCGCCCCTTCTACCGCATCTTTTGTAGTCAGAAATCGAACCCCAACAGGAGAGGTCGAGAGGCCCAGGATGGCCTTCATCCGAGCTCCCATCTCCCCTATCTCTTCAATAGCAACCATCGTAGTTCCTTCTTCCTTATCGTTTCGCAAAAAAAAATCAGGCCCACCCTCTCTTCTCGCGGTACATCCTGAGCATATCCTCCACCGTCTGGGGCTCGATCATGCCCAGCGTAGAGACGGTCTCGAAGAACCTCCTGGGCACACGCACGCGAGCCAGGTCGAAGCCCTCCCTAGCCTTGAACCTGTACTTCTCCTCGAATATCCTTCTCCCCAGATCCGCCAGATCTTCCTTGGTCTTAGCAATGCCCACTGCGCCTAAGGCGTCCAGGATGTTCTCCTCAGTATAGACGCCGCGGGCAAACAGACAGCCCACAAGGCAGTTGAAGAGACCCCGGAAGTCGTCCTCCTTGATTATCTCCTCCACCATCTGCTCAGGGTCGAGCTGTTTCTTGGCTGCCTTCTGGTCTATGGCGTAGCCTGCATTGTCCAGGTGCGAATGGCGCACTCCCACGATCTGGCCCACGATGGATGCAGGGCCTGTGTGGTAGCCTGCAACCTCATTTCCGGCCAGAGCCATGGCGAACTCGCGGCCTTTGTACCTGGCTGAGGCATGCTCAACGCCCCTGGCCAGGGCAGCATAGAACTCGTTAGGGGCCTTTACGATGTTCTCAAGGGCCTTTACATAACTTCGAATGTTATTCCACTGCAGTGGAACGCCCAGCGTCTCCTGAGGCGTTATCAGATCACGCTCGTAAGCCTCAGTGGCCCAGGATAAAATCACGCCAGATGATATGGCGTCCAGCCCCAGCCTTTCGCAGGCGTCGATGAGCTCAAGGGCTCCCTTGGCCGAGGTGACCCCCAGGTTGGAGCCCAGGGAGTAGATGGGCTCGTGATCGTAAGAGACCTTCCTGACCTCGAACTCGTGGTGAGGAGAGAAGGCAGTCTTCAGGGCAGCCACGTGGATGCAGCCTATAGGACACCCAGCACATGACAGTCTCCTGAAGAGATATTCGTCCGCAAGCACTTCGCCGCTGATCTTCTCTGCCTCTGGGTAGCTGGAGCTCTGGAAGTTCCTGGTGGGCAGGCCCTTCAGATAGTTTAGAACGTTGATGTTTATGGTCGTGCCGATATCGTGGTACTTCTCCATGACATCGGTCTGCACCGCAGTTCTGAAGAGCTTATTGTAGACCTCCCTGTACTTCCTGGGATCTGGAACATCAACGCGTTCCGTTCCAGAAATGACCATGGCCTTGAGGTTCTTGGAACCAAAGACTGCACCTATGCCAAGCCTCCCCAGATGCCTGTAAGTATCCACGACCACAGATGCATATCTCACAAGGCTCTCTCCTGCAGGGCCGATTCGGATGATGCTCCTGCGGCCCACACCAGGCTCGCGCTCTCGCAGGATCATGCCCGTAGTCTGAGCGTCTATGCCCCAGATGGATGTGGCATCCTTGATCTTTACATCTGCGTCATTTATTGATATGTAGCAGGGCCGCTCTGCCCTTCCGCGTATCACTATAGCCTCGTGGCCTGCAAACCTCATGGCCAGAGCCAGCCTGCCTCCGGCATAGGACTCGCCCAGCTCCCCTGTGAGAGGTGATTTGAAGGTGGCCACGGTCTTCGTGATGGCCGGGAATAGAGCGTTAAGAGGACCGATGGCGAGGATCAGAGGAGCCTGCGCAGACAGCGGATCTACTCCAGCAGGGCACTCCTCCATGAGCAGCTTGATGCCAACGCCAGTGCCTCCCAGCCACTCCTCGAAGAGCTCTTGCTTCTCCTCGACCCAGCTCTCTCCACTGGAGAGATCGATGTACAGAACTTTCTTTGGCATCAGGACACCTCCTCCAGCTCCAGTACGCCATGCGGGCAAAAGGCCACGCAAGCTCCGCAGTGCTTGCATTTGATGGGTTTTTTGTCCTTGTTCAGGGTTATGGCCCCGATAAGGCAGGCCTCCTCGCACTTACCGCAACTGATGCAAAGCTCTTCATGAAATACTATACTTCCATCTGGCTTCTGCTCAAGGGCACCAGCAGGACAGGCCCGGGCGCAGGGCGCATCCTGGCAGCCCCTGCACACTATGATACGGAAGTCGCCCTCAATGCCACCCTGAGTTTGGATCTTGATGGCACTATCCTGCAGAGATGCCGTCTTTGCATTGGTCCGGCTGCAGGCAAACATGCAGCCCAGGCAGCCTATACAGCGCTCGGGGTGAGCCACCTTCAGCCTGCGCCTCTTTCTTGGTTTTATAGCCTCTTCGGTCATTATCCCTTCGTCTACTTTTTCATTGCTCAGTTTGCAATACAGTGTCGCGAATATGCAGCCTCAGGCACCTGCTCTCTGAACCACCTTGTTCACCAAATCCCTTCGCTCTTCCTCCGTCATGCCAACGCTGCCCTGCTCCACAAGCACAGATGCCATCTTGAGGATGAAATCCATCCGCTCCTCTTTGCCAAGCATGGGAAGCATAATGGCCAAACACTGAGGCATCATCCTGGTCATCATCTGTTGCATCGCCGGCATGTTTTTGCTCATGAGCTTGGACATCATGGTCGTCATGTCGCCCATATCTCTCCCCGCCATCATCTGGGGCATCATCTCCATCATCATGGGCATCATGGAGGAGATCATCTCCTGTTTGTCATCAGGGGTCAGATCGGCAAAGAACTTCTCCATCATCTCATCCATCAGCCTTTGCTTCTCCTCTTTGCTCATCCTTTCCATCATGAGCTGCATCATCGTATCCATAAAACTCAATGATCTTCAACCCCTTTTAGATTTTAAAAATAAAATATTGACCTCAACTATATGATGCAATTCCTGACTAACTGCAGCATCCGCCCTTCTCCTCTGCTCCCTGCCTTGTTTTTATCTTTCCTTCCTCCTCCAGCTGCCTCTTGACTTTGGCCCAGATCTTCTCTCGCTTGTAGATCTCCCTTATCGTTTCTTTGTCAGGGAAGGATATGGCCTCGCCCATACACAGGTTAGCGCAGGTGTTGCAGCCGACAATGCACTGGTTGGGCCTGGCGACAACCGGGCCTTCGTCCGTCCAATCGTAGACGTTTCTTCCGCAGTTCATGCACATCCCGCACTTCACGCACTTCTCGGGATCAATCCCATATTTCGCACTAACGGTTTAAACACTCGATGATTTCTCCAGATTTTTATGG
>CAZRYL010000068.1:0-8622 GCA_964604285.1 uncultured Methanotrichaceae archaeon | reverse complement strand
TAGCTGCTGAGAAGGGCTGGTGGGCCGAGGACCTGAAGCCTTTTGGCGTCACTGAGATAAAAGAGTTCGAGTTTCCATCTGGACCCCCTGAGATGCAGGCCATGCTTGCTGGCGACCTGGACGTTGCATATGTTGGAACAGCTCCGCCCATATCGGCCATATCCCAAGGATTGGATGCCAAGATAGTGGCAGGCGTGAACATCAACGGTTCTGATCTCGTCTTCAAGAACGATGTATCGTACAGTGGACCTCAATCTCTGATCGGTTTGAGCATTGGGACCTTCCCACCAGGCTCAATCCAGGACACTGTAATGAAGAGATGGCTCAATGATAATGGAGTCGACATATCCAAGGTGAAGATCCTTCCCATGGGCCCTGGAGATGCTGTGACTGCCTTGGAAGCCGGAAAGATCGATGGCGCCTTTTTACCTCATCCCTCTCCCGCAATAGTAGAGCTTGATGCAAAGGGCAAGTCCGTTGTATATTCAGGAGAGATGTGGCCCAACCATGCCTGCTGCAGCCTCGTCGTGAGTGGCAAGTTGATCAGGGAGTATCCCGAGCTAGTTGAGCAGATAATCAAAACTCACATAAACGCGACTAACTACGTCAATGCTCACCCTGAAGAGGCCGCGAAAATTTACTCCAACAGGACTCATCAGGATCTGAAAATGGTGGAGCACTCCATAAAGACCTGGGACGGCAAGTGGATCAGCGATCCTCACATGCAGATTCCTTCAACTGTGGAGTACGCGAGGATCGACTACGAGATGAACTACACCCAGAAGGAGCTGGACGAGAAGGATCTCTTCGACACCAGCCTCTATGATAGGGTAAGATCCGGTTGAGATAAATGAGAGCTGGCAGGAATATGAAGGTGAAAGCGGTTCGCGATCAAGGGGCTGCAATCCTTTCGCTTTTGGGATTGATCGCTGTATGGCAGATGGTTGCCATGGCGGTGAATGATACCCTCATCCTGCCAAGCTTTCTACAGGTCTCGAAGGCTCTGCTATTGAGCTGGCAGATGATCTTGGTCGAGGATCTTCCCACCAGCTTGATTCATTTTGTTCTGGGCATGACTGCAGGGTTGATAGTGGCCCTTCCCGTAGGAATGTCCATGGGGTGGTTCAAGACATTCGACCAGATCATGGACCCCATTGTCGAGATCGTTCGGCCCATACCTCCCCTGGCATGGATACCTTTTGCCATAGTTTGGTTTGGCCTGACAAATGAGGCAGCAGGCTTCATAGTGTTCGTCGGGTCAGTCTTTCCAATACTCATCAACACCTACGTGGGCTTTAGAAACCTTCCAAAGGTCTACGTGGAATCAGCCAAGGTGCTGGGTGCAACAAAAGACGCCGATTTGATCAGGTATATCGCTTTTCCATATGCTTTGCCATCGATTGCGGGTGGAGTGAGGATAGCCATGGGGATCGCATGGATGTGCCTTGTTGCTTCAGAGATGTTTGGCGTGAGCACGAGCGGATTGGGTTATAAGATCTGGTCTTACTACTACCTGCACAAGATGGATTATGTACTCCTGTACATGATCGTCCTGGGGCTGCTGGGCCTGCTCATCGACAGGTCATTTCGCTACTTGGTGGAGGAGAGAATGCTCAAGTGGCGTGTGGGTTTAACCCAATGATCATTTCACTGCGCCCAAAGAGATGAATGCTGGACGCCATCGCTTTAAGAGACCTGTTCGTTTTATGCCCCGAGCCTAAATAGCATCAGAGCTGCCAGCTTTGCGGACTGGAAGGAGAGTTGCGAGAAGAACTGGTTTTGAGAAAAACAGATAAAAACCAGGGTGAGCATGATCCCCTTTCGAAGAGGAATGAAAAGTGACAGTCAAGAGAGAACAGGTGCTCATAGAGGCTCTGCCCTATATTCGCGAGTTCTACGATTCCATCATGGTCTTTAAGATCGGTGGATCGATAATGTCAGACAGGACCGTACTGGAAGACTTCATACAGGATGTGGTGCTCTTGCGCTACATCGGCATTCACCCCATCATTGTGCACGGAGGCGGACCGGAGATCTCGCAGGCCATGGAGAAATTTGGCAAGAAGGCCGAGTTCGTGGGAGGACTGCGCGTAACTGACAGGGAGACCTTGGGCATTGCCCGCATGGTCCTGCTGGGAAACATCAACGCAGAGCTTGTCAACCTCATCGGCAAGCACGGAGGCAAAGGCATTGGGCTCTCCGGCCAGGACGGCATGTTCCTCAAGGCCAGAAAGAAGTCTCCAGTGAAGGTACAGGGCAAAGAGCCCGTGGATCTGGGCTTCGTGGGCGAGGTGGAGAAGGTTGATCCGGAGATACTCATGATCATGGCTGGGAAGGGCTACATCCCAGTGATATCTCCAATTGCTGTGGATGACGAGGGAAACAACCTGAATGTGAATGCAGACACTGCAGCCGGAGCCGTAGCCATAGCCATGCGCGCCAAGAAGTTCTTCTCCATAACCGACGTGGAGGGAGTGCGCATGAACCCCGACGACCCGACGAGCGTAATCTCCGAATTTTTGGCATCTGACTTCAACCGAATGGTTCAGGAGGGCGTCATCAAAGGAGGAATGATTCCCAAGGTCGAAGCTTGCGTGCGCGTGGTGCAAGGTGGCGTGGACAGGGCGCACATCATCGATGGCCGCAAGCATCATGCAGTTCTGTTGGAGCTCCTCACCACAGAGGGCGTGGGAACTATGATCAGCAGGAGTTGACGGCCAGATTCACTCGTCCGTTCGACTTAATTTCGCCGCCAGCCAACCTGCTGGTATCATCCCATTATGCACTGCAGTGGCCACCAAGGCGCCTGAAAAGCCCAGGCTTTCCAGTGTGTGCAGGTCGTCCTCGCCCCTCACACCACCGCCTAAAATGAGTGGATGCTCGCTGACCGCAACGGCCTTCTCCAGAAAATCTCTGTCAAGCCCTGAGGACGTGCCTACACGGTCCAGCTCCAGCAAAATTATCGCGTCCAGCGACAGACGATTCAAAGAATTCAGGATCTCCAGAGGCGTTCGCGCGGCCAGCAATGGATCGCGACTGAGGACATCTCTATTTTTCATATCAACGCTAACTACGATCTTGCGCCGCAGAGAAGCCTCTTCGATCAGTTTGAGAGAGGAGGTCTCTGTGCCTAAAATCGGCTTGACGTTCCCAGGAAGAATATCCAGATCCTCTTCTTTAGATATGCCTGTGTCTGCCATAGTCCTGGTCAGGGTAGCTATCTCTCTTATGACTGCCAAGTTATCGCCTGAGCCCATCAGAAGGTTCAGGTCTGCCACGTAAACTTCATCGGGCAACAGCTTCTGCAGTATTTGCAGCGGCTCGGAGGTGCTAACGATCCTGCTGAACCGCTCTACGGGCTCGTATATCCTTCGCTCGCCTCGAACTGCGTGGACAGCCACACCGTTAAGTATATCGAGGACAAAGATGCATCGCACGACTGCTCCTTTCGGGATTGGTTGAATATGAGACTGTTGGTTAGCCCTATGAATGTCATTGAGGCACGCTCGGCACTGCTGGGTGGCGCGGATATCTTGGACGTGAAGAACCCCAAAGAAGGTTCATTGGGTGCGAATTTTCCCTGGGCCATTCGGGCTGTTGTCGACCTGGCAGATGGGCGTGTCCCTGTGAGCGCCACCATCGGAGATCTGGACTTCAAGCCCGGAACTGCAAGCCTTGCGGCCCTTGGAGCTGCTGTGGCTGGAGCAGATTACATCAAGGCCGGCCTTCTGGGCGTGAAGACCCCTGAGCAGGCTCTGGAGATGCTGCAGGGAATTGTGCGCTCTGTCAAGGACTACGATCCGGCAAAGAAGGTTGTTGCATCTGGCTACTCCGACTATATCCGCGCTGGCTCGATCTCTCCTATGCTCTTGCCAGAGGTTGCTGCCAGGGCGGGTGCGGATGTGGTCATGGTGGATACGGCTGTGAAGGATGGACGGCCCACATTCGATTTCATGGGCGAGCAGGATCTTGCCTACTTCATCGCCCTCGGCCACACCAACGGGCTGCAGGTAGCCTTGGCTGGCAGCATCGGATTTGCGCATTTGGAGCTTCTCAAGCGCCTCGATCCAGACATCATCGGAGTGCGGGGCATCGTCTGTGGAGGGGATCGCAATGCTGCAGTCCAAAAGGAGCTGGTAGAAAAGGTGAAGAGTGAATTGTGATCAGCCTCTTTCACAGCTCCACCATCTTGGCGCTTATCACTCCTGGCACTTCTCTAAGCCTTTTCATGATGTCATCAGATGCCATTTGATCCACGCTCAGAACCATTAGCTGTGGCTTGCCTTCAGCGACGCGGCCTACATGCATCCCGCCGATATTGATCTTTCCTTCGCCCAAAACTACGCAGCACGGTCCAATGATGTTGGGCTTGTCCTCTATGACGGCAATGACCATATCTCCAGAGGTTGGGATGTATGTGTGGTATTCGTTGAGCTGAACAATGCGCTTCTCTTTGTTCGCTGAGACTGTTCCCTGGACAGTAGTTACATTTCCATTCTTGGTCAGCTTGAGGGTGATGGAATTGCTATATCCGTTGGCAGATTCCGTCTTGCTCTCCAGCAGCTTGACTCCCATCTCCTTTAGGATTCTCTGAGCATTGACAAAATTTACTGAACCTTCTCCCATCAGGCATCCCAACAGCCCCTTGATGGCAGAAATGGTCACGGGCCGGATATCCTTCTCTGCAACGGTCCCTCCGTAAATCAACTCCAGGCTATCAAATCCGCTACCTGCGACCTGCCCTGCCAAAGCGCCCATATTCTCTGCCAGGCTCATGTACGGCTCCATGACTGCAAGAGTCTCAGGTGAGATAGCAGGCATGTTGATGGCATTGGTGGGAAGCCCCCCTCTGGCGATGGTGAGGATCTGATCGGCCACGGCTAAGGCCACGTTGACCTGGGCCTCGGCCGTGGATGCTCCCAGGTGGGGTGTGGTGATTATCCTATCCTGCTCGAGCAGCGGGTTTCCAGTGGGCGGCTCTTTTGTGAAGACATCCACTGCAGCTCCTGCTACCATGCCCTGGGCCACGGCCTTTGCGAGAGCGGCCTCGTTGATGATTCCGCCGCGCGCACAGTTGACAATTCGCACGCCTGGCTTCATGATCTTGAACTCATCCTCATCGATCAGATTGCGAGTCTCATTCGTCAGGGGTGTGTGCACTGTGATGAAGTCGCTCTGTTTCAACACGGTCTCCAGTGAAGCCAGGGTAAGGCCCATCTGTTTGGCTCTCTCCTCTGAGACGAATGGGTCGTAAGCTACGATCTGCATGCCGAAGGATTTCATGCGTGCTGCTACCTCGGCACCCACACGACCAAGGCCGACGATGCCCAGGGTTTTATTGAATAACTCAACGCCGGTGTACTTCTTGCGGTTCCACTCTCCCTTGTGCAGCGCTGCATTGGCCTGGGGGATGTTCCGGGCCAAAGCCAGCATCATGGCTATGGTGTGCTCGGCCGCAGATATTGTGTTGCCGCCCGGGGTATTCAGCACGATGATGCCCTTCTTGGTGGCAGCCTCCACATCCACATTGTCAATGCCCACGCCCGCCCGTCCGATGACTTTGAGCCTATCAGCGGCATCGATGATCTCTGCAGTTACCTTTGTCCCGCTGCGGATGACAAGGGCATCGTAATCCTTGATCTTCTTGACCAGATCCTCGGGAGTGAGGTTAGTTATGACATCGACGTCAGCCCCCGATTTCAGCCTTTTGACTCCTTCTTCTGCTAAAGAATCACTGACTAGAACCTTCATGAAATCTCCTTCTATTATCGTCAAAGATGTGCAAGGATTTTATCCTTTCGTAAGCTTCTTTGAAGATGGACCCGCCAAGGCCTCTTTGTTCGTTAACTGCAGGGCAACCATTCCAATCTGGTCATGCCCAGAGTGCTGTTGGACCAGAGCTGGATGAACTTCTCGAGGTTGAATACGCCAGTCATGTCGTCGATGGTGCGGCTGTAGGTGGCATGGCGGCCCAATAGGTCGGGCTCGGGTTCTCTGGACTGCCAGGCGACGTGAGCCTCGCCGATGACGCTCGAATCTATGTGGACCTCAAGGGAGGCATTTCCCCTGGTGCGGTCCTTTTCGTCATTTGATGCATTGTAAGATCTGCTCACAACCTGCGTGTCCTTCTGCAGGTGCTCGAAGTTCTTGTACGACTCGATGACGCTGGCTCCAGCATCGTAGTTCTTGACGCAGAGTGTATCCTCACTCGTCATGCTGCTCATGGCCTGGTAAAATGAGGCTGGCATATTCGCGGCTGCAAGGCTGATCAGGATGAAAATTATGCTCGGCACCATCAAGACTGTCCTCACAACCCACACCCAAAAATAGCTGCTCTTCTATTTAATATGTTTGGCGAGATTATTTCGTCGAGACTATCTTTATCACATCGCCGTCCTTCAGCTCGTACTTCTCGCCAAGGCGCATCTTGCTCTTGGCGTCGATGGCAAACAGGAAGCTCTCCCCAATATCAGAATGCACCCTGAAAGCCAGGTCACGCGCTGTGCTTCCTCGCTTCATGAGAAAGGCATCTGGCAGCACCACACCTTTTCTGTCGGTGTACTTGTTCTCGTCCTCTACGGGATAGAGCACTATGTAATCCAACAGCTCGAACACTGCACGGTTGATGCATTGCTGGACACCTGTTCCGCCATACTGTTTCATAAGAGCTCGAATCTTTTCCAGGCCCGCGGACTGCGCCTTTGTGAGCTGTCCCGTGATCTCAAAGTCCTGGTCTCCGGGTTTGTATCTTATCAGGCCTGCCTTCTCGGCCTTGCGAAGCGCAATCTCAGCCGCACCGCTCACTGGTATCACCATCTCCTCTTTGAGGGCCAGGAGCTTCTTCACATTTTCCGGCGGAGCGATGTCCATCTTATTGGCAGCTAATATCATGGGCTTGCTGTAGGCGCGCAGGAGCCCTGCAAATTTCTTCAGGTCTTCCTTGTCCCAGCTTCCAGGGTCCTTTTTCATCTCGGCCAGGGCGCGCCTGATGTGGCTGTCAGAGACTCCAGCTCCTGCCATCTGCTCTATCAGGACCTGGTCTGGCTTGCCTCCCAAAGCCTTGTAATTCCTCATCAGCTTCTCCCAGTTGCGATCAAGGATGCCAAGCAACCACATGCTGATCTCGTACTCCAGAAATTTGACATCCGAGACGGGATCGTGGTTGCCTGGACCCACAGGATTTCCTTCTGCGTCCGTGCCGCCTGATGCGTCCAGGACGTGAATGACAGCTTCAGCCACGCGCAGTGCGTCCAGGAATTCGTTGCCCAATCCCTTGCCCAAATGTGCATCCGGAACCAGACCTGCCACATCGATCAGCTCGATGGGGATGAAGCGCACGCCATCCTTGCATCTGCCACAGCCATCCATGAGGCCCAGTTCCTTACACGGGCATGCAACTCGCACATAGGAGACGCCGTGATTGGCATCTATGGTAGTAAAAGGATAGTTGGCTATGTCCACATCTACCAGGGTCGCGGCCTTGAAAAAGGTGGATTTGCCAGAGTTCGGCTTTCCAGCCAGACCAACTGAGAGCATATGAGTTCCTGTCAACGAACAATGCCGCTGACTTTCATCTCCTGAGATTTGCTCTCAAAACGTTTAGCCTTGTTGCCTGCCAGCCTTTTTGCCAGTGCCAGGCCCTTCTCGGAGATGGCCTTCTCCTGCACGGCGCCAGATACTATAGCCGAGGCGTAGAGCCTCTCGCCCAGGTCAGTGCGCGTGAAAACTGTCGACCAGCCATCGGATGAGCCCACGCTGCCCACAGAGATGTCTGCCAGCTCGCCTGCAAAGTCAAAGCAAGGTCCACAACCCTTGAAGGTATAAGCATCAGTCTCCTCGATCTTTACCTCGTGGGCCTTGTCAGTCTTATCAATGACGCGGAACATGCCCTTCTTGATCTCGAAGCGGGCCACGTCTTTCGGATTCAATCCGAACCTGCCTTTCACCAGGCCATCCATGAGTTCATCGTAGTCGAAGTTCTCCATGCAAAATAGCCCGACAAGCAGCGCTATTCTCTTCTGTCCGAACTCATAAGGCTCTTTTAGGAGCTGCACTTTGCGCAGTGCCTGGATCTGACATGGCGTGCCAACGAAGCCTATCTTCTGGTAGCCGCTATCCATTGCATCCTTTACGGCAAATACGCTGTTGGATATTGTGTATTTCGTTCCAGCAGCGTCTTTGATCTCGTCTGCGGTGGTGGCAACGCGCGCAACAGTTCTCCACTCATCATCCCTGTCGGTGACCACGGCACAGTCTATCACGCCCGACTCCAGAGCATGAACCAGCAGTGCAGTGGCAACGCCTCCGTCTTGGGCCCTGTCCTGGCGTGCTCGGGCTTGAGCGGAGACGGCCTTCATGAAGATCCCCAGAGGCTCATCATTTGCGTTCCTGGTCCGTCCAAAGAGCTCGGACTCCATCTCGCTCATGTCCAGGAAGGTCCTGGGACAGTAAGCGAAGCACAGGCCGCAGAGGGGATCGTAATTTACTAGGGCAGGTCTTTTATTCTTGTGCTCAATTCTGGGGCAGAAGGCCTCACATGTGCCACAGCCACAACATATCTGCGGGGTAATAACCTTGTACTCCAGCTCTCCGAATCCACATTCCAAGTAAGTGGGTTCAGCA
>CAZRYL010000067.1:0-8718 GCA_964604285.1 uncultured Methanotrichaceae archaeon | reverse complement strand
ACGGGCTGTATCCCGCCAATGAATTGGCGGGGATTAGCCCTGCTTTCGTCCTAATGCACAGATCGAAAGTAATCATGAGGAAGGCCTCCACTTTCATCTAACGGCCCGAATGGCTGGGACTTCTCTCTTCAGCATACGAATAAAAACAGGACTTCACACATCCGACCCTCAGCGAAAGCCTTATAATAATCCCCTCAATTGTCAACCATAATATCTCAATTTGGTTTACAATAAGGAGGCAGGTTTTACGAACCATGCAGCCGTCGTGATAGCGGCTTATTTGCTGGCGGTGCTCTCCATAGGCGCGTTGGGGCCTCGTTTGAGAGTATTGGAGGATTTTCACCTTGCAGGACGCGGACTCGGGATGATCCTTCTCACGGGAACGTTCTGCGCCAGCATAATTGGTGCCTCCTCCACTATCGGCATGGCTGGACTGGGCTTTAGCAGAGGTCTTCCTGGGGCTTGGTGGATGCTATCCGGAACCCTAGGCTTGCTCATTTTATCAGCTCTCTTTTCCGAGAAGATAAGAGCTACTGGAAGCTATACCCTTCCCGAGCTTGTTGGCTCATTTTATGGCAACAGTGCGAGGATGACGGCCTCAGCCCTTATCGTATTCTCCTGGGTGGGGGTGATAGCCGTACAGATCGTGGCTTCAGGCAGGGTCTTGGGCGCAGTACTCGGAGGGGACGAGACCCTTTTCATGGTCGCATGCACTGCTGTGTTCGTCATCTATACGGCACATGGTGGACAGAGCTCTGTTGTGAGAACGGATCTGGTTCAGGTTTTTATAATAATTATTGGAATGATTATATTGTTTTTTAAGGCCATGGAGGCTACAGGTCCGGGTCTTCTTCTCAGCCAGAGCTTTCCTACATCACCACAGATGGATGGCTGGGATGTAGTCTCCATGTTGCTGGTAGTGGGCTCTGCCTATCTGGTAGGTCCGGACATGTATTCTCGCCTCCTCTCCGCATGCAATCCAAGAGATGCAAAAATTTCTGCAGCCATGTCGGCAATCGTCCTCATACCTGTGGCATTTCTCATAACATCTCTTGGAATCTTCTCCAGGTCTCTTTATCCTGGCGCATCACCTGAGCAGGCCATACCGTCGCTCATAACTGGACTATTGTCAAGTGGAATTGGAGGACTGGTGGCTGCTGCTCTACTTGCGGCATTCATGTCATCGGCAGACACAAGCCTCATGACTGCTACGTCCATCCTGACACTGGACATCTACAAAAAGGCAAGGCCCAACTGCAGCGCAGATCATTTATTGACAGCTTCAAGGGCTGCAGTTTTAATCCTTGGTGCATGTTCACTGGTCCTGGCAGTCTCACTGCCCAGCATCATCAAGACCCTGCTCATCGCCTACACCGTATTCACCAGCGGCCTGCTGGTGCCAGTAGTAGCTGGTTTTTATAGAGAAAGGCTTGGGCTAACACCACGCGGAGCTCTGGCCGCACTGATCGGTGGTGGGGTTACGGCCATCTTCCTGGGCCAGAGCTATCCCCTGCTTGGTATGACTGTTTCTGCGGTCTTGTTGTTTGGCGTAAGCCAGCTGGACAGTCGCTTGGAAAACGGCTAAATAATCCGGACGCAGAAGAGTCTTGGATGGACTGCAATCCTGGAGCCGAGACATTTTCCGTGCAGGAACTGATGGATCTATATGCTCCGGTAAAGGAGCTGATCAAGACTCGTCTGGGTGAGTTCAGGCAGATTTGGGAGTCGGCGAGCGAAGAGGAGCTCTTTCAAGAGCTGGTATTTTGCCTGCTCACTCCGCAGTCCAAGGCCAAGACCTGCTGGAAAGCGGTGCAGCGGCTGACCAGGAAGTGCATGATAGCCGAAGGAGAACCCTTGCTTGTCCAAGAGGAGCTTGTGGGAGTCAGGTTCAACAAGCGGAAGGCCGAGTACATCTGTCTGGCCAGAGCTATGTTCTATGAAAAACCCTTGAGGACTACGCTGGCGGAATTTTCCAGTCCCTTTGATGCAAGGGAGTGGCTTGTAAATAACGTTCTGGGCCTGGGCTACAAGGAGGCCAGCCATTTTCTGAGGAATATCGGCCTTGGAGAGGAGCTTGCAATCCTTGACAGACATATCCTGAAGAACCTGGCACTATTAGGCGTGATCGACGAGGTGCAAGGATCGCCAACGAAAAAAGCATACCTGCAGATCGAGAAGAAGATGACAAACTTCTCCAGGCACGTGGGAATTCCCATGGGAGAGTTGGATCTGCTGCTCTGGTACAAGGAGGCTGGAGAGGTGTTCAAATGAACTCTTCGCAGGAAAAGATGGAAGAGCTAAAAGTTTCCCTGATGAAGAAGTGCAAAGAACTGGAGATTCCCCTGGCCGGCATTGCGAGCGTGGAACGATGGGAGAATGCGCCCTTCCAGCCCTGGATGCCTGAGGAGTTCTATCCTCAATCGATCTACCCTGAAGCAAGGTCTGTGATAGTCATAGGGCTTCCGATCACTCTACCTGTTCTTGAGACATCTCCCTCGATTTATTACAGGGAGCTCTATCTGACAGTAAATTCCTTGCTGGACCAGTACACCTTTCGCCTTGCAAACTTCCTCAATGATCGAGGATATCCTTCGCTCTTCGTTCCCCGAGACGGATATGCAAGCATCGATGCATTGCTCAAAAAGCCGGTTGCATTCTTCTCCCACCGCCATGCAGCTCTTCTTGCTGGACTTGGCACATTTGGGGTGAACAACATGCTTCTGACCCCCAAGTTCGGGCCGAGAGTACGATTTGGCTCGATCTTCACAGCGGCAGAGCTCTTGCCAGATCCTCTGATGATGGAGGATCTATGCACTCGCTGCATGCGCTGCGTTCGAATGTGTCCTGCAAATGCACTTGGCGAGATCGATTACCCACAAGGTTTGACGGACAAGAAAGCTTGTGCAGCCCATAGCGCCGACCTGAACCGGAAAGGAATCGCGCCCTGTGGAATTTGTATAAAGGTCTGCCCTGTGGGCGAAGACCGAGAATTCTTCAAACGAAAGGATGCGTCCATTTACAGCGATAAAAAGTGCGCTCTAAAGATGCACAGGGCCTGGGAGCATGTCAGAGGCTACGGTCTGAGATGATCTTTATGTTAGCTTCTCCTTCAAGAACCTCCCAGTGTGGCTCTCCTCCACCCCAGCCACCTCCTCAGGCGTTCCTGCTGCCACGATCCACCCTCCGGCATCGCCGCCCTCAGGTCCAAGATCGATGATGTAGTCGGCCGACTTGATCACATCCAGATTGTGCTCGATCACAACCACGGTGTTGCCTTTGGCCACCAGGTCGTTCAAGACAGAGATGAGCTTTAAAACGTCATCGAAGTGCAGCCCCGTTGTCGGCTCATCTAGAAGGTAGATCGTCCTGCCAGTGGCCTTCTTGGCCAGCTCTCTTGTGAGCTTGATCCTCTGCGCCTCGCCGCCCGACAGAGTTGTTGAACTCTGGCCAAGTTTGATGTAACCCAGTCCCACTCCTAAAAGAGTGTCAAGCTTGCTCCTTATCGCCGGAATGTTCTTGAAATGCTCTCTCGCCTCTTCCACCGTCATGTCCAGAACCTCGGCTATGGACTTGCCTTTGTACTTTACCTCGAGAGTCTCCCGGTTGTAGCGAGTTCCCTTGCACTCCTCGCATTCGATGTAAACGTCGGGCAAGAAGTTCATCTCGATCTTTATCATCCCGTCGCCCTGGCAGGCCTCACAGCGGCCGCCCTTCACGTTGAAAGAGAAGCGTCCGCTCCTGTAGCCTCTCACTTTTGCCTCCTTGGTCTCGGCATAGGCTTGCCGGATTGGATCGAAGACCTTTGTGTAAGTCGCTGGATTGGATCGCGGCGTCCGGCCAATGGGGCTCTGATCTATGACTATGACCTTGTCGATCTCTGAGTCGAATATGAGCTCATCGTACTCTCCAGGCGTCTCGCTGGATTTGTGTATCTTCTTCATCAAGGCCCTGTAGAGCGTGTCGTATATCAGTGTGGATTTGCCAGAGCCTGAAACTCCAGTCACTGCCGTCAAGACGCCAATTGGAATATTTACATCGATGCCCTTCAGATTGTTCTCCCTGCAGCCCCTGATGCGTATGAATGATCTGCTCTTGCGCCTGGAGGCTGGAACAGCGATTCGCTTCTTTTTGGAGAGGTACTGGCCGGTGAGCGATTCTGGGCTCTTCTCGATCTCCTCAGGTGTGCCCTGGGCCACCACAAAGCCGCCATGAATGCCAGCTCCTGGGCCTATGTCCAGCACATGATCGCTGCTGCGAATGGTCTCTTCGTCGTGCTCCACTACGATCAGAGTGTTCCCGAGGTCCCGCAGCTTCTTCAAGGTCCCAATCAGACGCGCGTTATCCCTTTGGTGAAGCCCGATGGATGGCTCATCAAGAACGTAGAGAACGCCTGTCAGGTTCGATCCTATCTGGGTTGCCAGTCGGATGCGCTGCGCCTCTCCACCAGATAGAGTGCCTGAGTTCCTGGAAAGGGTCAGGTAGCCCAGGCCCACATGCTCCAGGAAACCCAGACGTGAACGTATCTCCTTTAAAACCTGGCGTGCGATCTCTCTATCCTTTTCGCCAAGAGAGGCCTCAAGCTTCTCGAAAAACGCTATACAATCGCTGACGGATAAATCCGTCACATCCACAATGGACCTCTCGGCGATCTTTACGGCCAGAACCTTCTCTTTTAGCCTTTTGCCATTGCATGCGGGACATGGAAGGACCCTCATGAACTTCTCAAGCTCCTCCCGCCGGTACTCTGAGTTCGTCTGTCCGTATAGCCGAATGCTTTGCGGTATCAGGCCCTCCCACTGACCATTATGTGACCAGTAGGCATCTCCGTTCTTCATGCTCATGCTGAACTTGATGCGCTCGTCCGAACCGTACATCAGGGCATTGTATTGATCCTCGGTGAGTGCCTTCATGGGTGTGAAGATATCGAAGCCGAAGTGCTTTGCGACGGCTGCCAGATACTGCCCGCGCCAGCCATCGATGGCGTTCCTGTACAACGCCACAGCTCCGTCTGCAATGCACAGATCCATGTCAGGAATTATGAGATCCGGGTCGAACTCCATGCGAATGCCCAGGCCGTTGCAGGTCTCGCAGGCTCCAAAGGGGCTATTAAAGGAGAACATGCGCGGCTGCAGCTCTTCAAAGGCCATGCCGCATACCGGACACGCCATCTTTGCAGAGAATAGCCATTCCTTTCCATCCGCATCCAGGACGATGACGAGCCCATCAGCCTTCTTGAGGGCATTCTCAATGGCCTCGACAAGCCTTGAGCGATCAAGGACAGGGCTCAGTCGGTCCATAACGATCTGGATGTCGTGTTTTTTGTAACGGTCGAGCTCTATCTCCTCATCGGTCCTGAGTATCTCTCCATTTACCCTGACGCGCATAAAGCCCTCTGCATTCAGGTCGCGGAAGAGCTGGCCGTAGGTTCCTTTCTTCTGGCGGACCACTGGAGCGAGGACTGTTACCTGACGGCTCTGGTCATGTTTGCTGGTTTTGGCAATGATGCTGTCGGCAATCCTCTCTGGAGACTGGGCCTCTATTCGTATGTTGTGCAGAGGACAATGCGCAACGCCTATCCTGGCAAATAGCAGCCGCAGATAGTCATAGATCTCTGTGACAGTGCCAACGGTGCTGCGTGGGTTCTTCGACGTCGTCTTCTGCTCGATGGAGATGGCCGGAGAGAGCCCATCGATGGCGTCCACATCGGGTTTGTCCATCTGTCCAAGGAATTGACGAGCATAAGCTGAAAGGGATTCAACGTAGCGGCGCTGGCCTTCTGCGTAGATGGTATCGAAGGCCAGCGTAGACTTGCCCGATCCTGAGACGCCGGTGATGACTATGAACTTATCGCGGGGAAGCTCGACGGTTATGTCCTTCAGATTATGCTCGCGGGCACCCTTGATGACGATCTTCTTCATTTACAGCATTTCTTTTTCCTTTTCAGCCAACCCAAGTACGTTGAGCAGCCCTATGAGGTTTTCTCTTGATAGAGTGCCATCTGAAACTTTTTTCAAGATCTCCTTGGCATTGAAGGCCACACCGAGGCCCGCATTCTTGATCATCAAGCAGTCATTGGCCCCATCGCCAACTGCCACGATGTTGTCAGGGCTGATCTTCTCGAGCTCTGCAAGACGAAAGATTATGTGCCCCTTGGCATCAGCATCGATGATGTCGCCTTTTATCTCGCCTGTTAAGATGCCATCCTTGATCTCCAGCTCATTGGCGAAGGCGTAATCGAACCCCAGCCGATCTTTTAGCACATCTGTGAAATAAGTAAAGCCACCGCTGATGAGGGCGATCTTGTAGCCTTGATGCTTCAGGTGGTGGATCAACTCCTCAGACCCCGGGGTGAGCCTCAGATCGCGAGCAATCTCCTCCAGAGTGCTTACAGGAGTTCCTTTTAAAAGCCGTACCCTCTGCCTGAGAGATTCCTTGAAGTCCATCTCTCCGTTCATGGCTCTCTCGGTTATCGCCTTGACCTGCTCGTCAACGCCCACAAAGCTGGCAAGCTTGTTGATGATCTCAAAGTCAACGATGGTCATGTCCATGTCAAAGACGATGAGCCTCTTTTCTTTTAATGACCGCCCCAGATCCTGAATTACCACATCCAGCCCAAGTATCTCGCAGTCATGCTTGAGCTTTGCCTTGCAGCCTTCTGCATCGCAATCAGCAAAATCCATGAGGAACTCTATCGATATTAGATCGCCACGAGCTGTGACAGATGCCCTCTCTATATTGATATTATTCTCGGCTGCGATGCCTGCCACATCCCTGATTATGCCCACCCTGTCCTTGGCCAGGATTGTGACCATATGCATATTTTTCTTTGAACGACGCCTGCCGCGGTACTGCTGCATCGGAAGGAAACTGAACTCGATTCCAAGGCCTGCTGCCCTCTTTTGGAACCAGAACTCAAGCTCCTGTGCAGTTATGTTGGCTGAGCTGAAATCTGCAACCACAGACATCACGAATATGCCCTGCATCACTCTTTGGTCCATGTCCACGATGTTCACTTTCTGCAATGCAGGCTCATCTAAGAGATCGCGAATAAGTCCAGGCCTGTCCCTGCCTATGAAAGAAATGACCCAGAGCTCCTCTGTCAACAAAGTCCAGGCCCCCTCATTTCTGGTTGCATCGGTCTTTTCCCTTGCAATTCAAACCTAAATACTTTTTCGAACCATGTTAGGGGTCAAAGCAAAGGTTATGAGCGCCGGACGCTAAAATGTTAGACACCATGTACAGATCTCACATGCTCATCAATGGAGAGCAGGTCCAGGCGCTCTCCGGCAGGGTTGAGGTCATCTACAATCCTGCCAACCAGGAGCCTGTAGCCGAGGTCCCAGTTGGCTCACGCCAGGATGCTCAATTGGCTTTGCAGGCTGCAAGACGTGCATTTCCAGCTTGGTCTGAGACCTCCTGCCAGAAGCGCGCGGAAATCCTGCACGATGCTGCGGATCTGGTGCGTGAGCGCACGGACACCATCGCCCGACTGCTCACGCAAGAGCAGGGCAAGCCCCTCAAGAATGCCCGCGCAGAGGTCAGGTCCTCAGCAGATGTGCTCGACTATTACGCTGAGGAGGGAAAGAGAAACTTTGGAGATTGGATGGCTTCTGGGCAGAGCCGAAGCATTGTGCTAAAGCAGCCAGTGGGAGTTGCAGCGCTCATCACGCCCTGGAACTATCCTGTGGATCTGCTGGCCTGGAAGGTTGCTCCTGCCCTGGCTGCTGGCTGTACATTCGTTGCCAAGCCGCCAAGCAAAGCTCCAATCGCAGCTACGGAATTCGTGAAGACCTTAATAGATGCAGGCCTGCCTCCAGGTGCCGCAAATGTGGTACACGGGCCTGGAAGCGAGGTAGGAGCAGAGCTTGTGCAAAACCCGATATCAAGAAAGATCGCCTTCACAGGCGAGACTGAGACGGGCAGATGGATCATGGCCCATGCAGCCGGGCAGATCAAGCGCGTCTCTTTGGAGCTGGGGGGGCAGTCGCCCTTCATAGTCTGCCAGGATGCAGACCTGGAGAAGGCAGCTATTGCATGCACACAGCGTGCTTTTTCCAATATGGGTCAGATCTGCATCAGCGTCAACAGGATCTATGCAGCCGAGGAGATAGCCGACCAGTTCACTGCAAAGCTGCTAGAGCACACGCAGCGGCTCAGGATCGGCAATGGCCTGGAGCCCGATGTGGACCTTGGGCCCATGTTCAGCGAAGCCCAGCGTGAGAAGACCAGAGAGCATGTAGCAGATGCTCTGGCCAAGGGCGCGTCGCTTCTATGTGGCGGTCGAGAGCCTGAAGGCAGGGCATTTGAAAAGGGCTTCTTCTATCTGCCCACAGTGCTAGACAATGTGGACCACAGCATGCGAATCATGCGTGAGGAGACATTCGGGCCTGTGGCACCAATCATGCGGTTCAAAACTCTTGATGAGGCCATTGCCCTTGCAAACGATACCCAGTTCGGCCTTGCAGCTTATATCTTCACCCGCGACCTGAAGACCGCAGTCTTTGCGTCCGAACGCCTGGAGGCCGGAGGCATCGGGGTCAATGCAAATAATGTGGTGGACATCCAGGCACCCTTTGGAGGATGGAAGCAGAGCGGCATTGGGCGGGAGCTGGGGCACGATGGCCTGGAGGCATATCTTGAGACCAAGCACATAAGGCTAGGATTTTAGGACGAAAGCAGGGCTAATCCCCGCCAATTCATTGGCGGGATACAGCCCGT
>CAZRYL010000066.1:0-8967 GCA_964604285.1 uncultured Methanotrichaceae archaeon | reverse complement strand
TTTTCTATTATTCTACCTTATTTGATAGTAGATTTAAAACTTTGCAACAGAACCAAATAGATAAATCAGTGTAAAAATCGACAAATAAAAGTCTTGCATTTTCTATAGAATTAGTATATAGTTAAGTTAATTAGATGGGTAGTTACTGATGAAACAGGCTATACCTTGAAATGTACTCGATTTATCGAGTATTATGATATAAATCTAGATGATATAAATTAAAAGGTTGAGCGTAATAATTGTTTTGAGTTTCCAACCGAATTAAGCTGTTTTCAGATCTTTGATGGGTGTCAAGATTTGCTTACATATATATTTTAAGAGAAAGGGGGACGATATATGAAGAAAAAGTGGGCAACTTGGCTCAGCCTTTTGGTACTATGTTTGAGTATAGTAGCAAATATTAGCCAAGGATACACAGTATTAGCAGATTCATTAGCGAGTGATGAATCAATGTTAATACAAGATGATGACCTCCTAGTCAGTTCTAAAGTAACACCTAGTCAAGCTGGGAATGCTTGGGTGATTCATTATCGTTATCATGCAGTTGAAGATGGTGAAACAAGGCGTTTGAAATTTCAGTTTTTAGATCCTCAAGGCCAACCGATTACTGTAGTACCAGAAGAAGGCTGGACGATAACCAAAGATAAGCAATTGCTTAGTACCTTTAGAGCACAAGATGAAGGCTATGTCAGATTAACAACTGAAAGTAGTATTACTAAGATTTCTTTAAATGTTCAAGCTGACGCACAAGATAAATCTGGCAAACTGCAAACAGATATCTTACCTAAAGACATTGGTAAAACTTATGCGTTAACACCACCAGAAAATACAGTAACTGGTACGTCGAGTACTTCAACAAAATCCAGTTCTAGTGCAACGCCAAGTTCAAGTTCAAGTTCAAGTACAGCTTCAACTACATCAAATTCAGTGACGAACTCCCAAGCAAGTCAAACAATGGCGTCGACTTCAGCAAGTAAGTCAACTGCTACTCAATTCCAGACTGAAATGTTAACAGCTGGTCCTAATATAGTTCCGCAATATACAACTGATGCGACAGGAATATATCCGACTAATAGTTGGATCCCAGCAGGCAATCAGACAGTCATTAACCATCAAGGTAATGTCAATGCCACAAATCAATGGGATGGCAACAAATCATGGAGTGGTGATCCTAGTAACAAGAGCACTTCTTATATAGAATATGGTGGAACAGGGAGTGCTGCACAGTTTGCCATGCGTAAGTACGCTAAAGAAACAGCAACACCAGGCTTATATGATGTTTATCTAAATGTCAGAGGTAACGATCAAAAAAATATCAAACCGGTTGATATCGTCTTAGTTGTCGATATGTCGGGCTCTATGGAGCCTGATCGAGCTGCCGCTGTACGATCTGGGATATCTAGTTTTTTACAACAAATCACAAACGCTGGAATTGGCGATTATGTGAATGTCGGTTTAGTTGGTTATTCTAGTCCGAATTATTTATCGACAAAAACAGGTATCGTTAAAGTTGATATGAAAGCGGTCTCAGCGCAAGGTCAAGTAGCTGCGCTAAATGGTGCTGTGAATCAAACATTTCAAGGTGGAACGTTTACACAATTAGGTATCCGAAATGGTACTGATATGCTACAAAGCGATACTAGTACCAACCAGAAAATGATGATTTTGCTGACAGATGGTGTACCAACTTTTAGCTATGTTGTTAGTTCAGCAACTAATGTAGGAGGCACTTTGTATGGTACTTCATTTTCCAATAACTTAGATCAACCAGGTTTTACATCTCAGTTATGGAGAAATGGAAATAACACTATAACGCCAACTTCATACAACGTTGGAGGAAATATCATACGTGATACATGGCCTGCAACGCTTGGAGAAGCTAAAATCTCCAAGGATAAAGGCATTACACTTCATGCCTTAGGGATTCAACTTGGTAAAGACTCAGGTTATACCAATAACAGTACGAATACCTACCTTACACTACAAGAAGTTCGTGCACGAATGGTGTTACTAGCAACTCCAGGTCTTTATCAAGATGCTGATTCAGCAAATGATATCCAAAAATATCTACAAGATCGTGCACAAAATGTGATCAGTGAATTCGATACGGTCAACAATGCGACGATATCAGATCCTCTAGGATCACAATTTCAGTATAATGGTACAGTCGATGTGAAAAGTATTGGGACTAAGTCAATTGTGAAATTACCTACGACGAATATGACGAGTAATCAATTAAACGTGTCAGATATGTCTTTAGGTGCAGGTGAAGAAGTTCAATTTCATTACCAAGTTCGCTTAAATACTGAGACCAATGATTTTAAACCAGATTATTGGTATCAGATGAATGGTCGTACGACGCTGATGCCAAATATCAACACTCCTGATTATCAAGTTGATTTTGGTGTGCCATCTGCGAAGGCCCCTGGAATCACACTTAACCTAAAGAAGATTTGGGAAGAGTATGATGGGATTAAAACCAATCGACCAACTCAAGTGACATATGGTATCACACGAAACAATACTGTAACAAACAATGCTTGGCAAAAAGGATTTGCCACTATCCAAGGTACGTCCAGCAATGATACATGGACGACAAGTGTCTCAAAACTTGCAGTAGATGCAACTAGTCAACCTAGTTTATCGTTACCTAAGTATAATACAAATGGTGTCGCATTCAACTATAGTGTATCTGAGGAAGTCGCTGTTAATGGTTATGATGGGACTAAAGTAGATGACATGACTTATAAAAATACAAAACAGTTTAAACCCTTAAATTTACAGGTCACAAAAACCGATAGTAATGGTAAAAATATAGCAGGTGCTAGTTTTAAACTGGTAAATTCGAGTGGTAAAGAGTTCAGTATTAATACAGATTCAACAGGTGCTATTTTTACATTTGCAAACTTAACACCTGGTACGTATACGTTAACTGAGACGAAAGCACCAGATGGTTATGTTATTTTAAGTCAGCCGATTATCATCACTGTTGACAAGAATGGATCTGTTACACAAGATGGGAAGCCTATTTCTGCTGATAATTATACGATTAAACTAACCGTTAAAAATCAGCAAAAAGGTATTCTCCCTAGTACAGGTGGCTCTGGTCGGACAGGCTATTTTATAGCGAGTCTTATCTTTATGGGATTAGTTGCGATTATCGGTGGTATCTTCTACTATCGTAATAGACGTCTACGTCATCATCAACTTCTTAAAGGTCCAGTTAATAAAAGTCATCTGTTACTGTTGCTGTTAATCACGTCTCTTGGGATAACCTTTACAAATGCTCAGAAAATAGCAGCAGATGAACAACCGTTTACCTTTATCTTACATAAACGTGTCTTTAAAGATAGTGGAGACTTAAAAACAATTAAAGATAATGGGTTAGTGATTACACCTAATGATCCCAATTCAGGTGTGATTGATTCGGATAAAACATATGGGTTGAATGGGGTCACTTTCGATGTTTATGATGTCACTAGTTATGTGTCAAATGCTTTAAAAAGTACATCTAAAGAGGCGCTTATGAAACACGTCACAAATACTGATAAGGCTAGCCTATTGGCCGAAATAAAGCCATATCAGCCAACAAGTCAGGAAGTTGTGACGGTTTCAAGCGATGGAGAAGATGGTGTTGCACGATTTAGTGTTCAACCTACTTCTCAAAACAGTGCTTATCTGATACTGGAGAAGCAGATCTCTGACAAAGATGCTGGTAAAGTCAAGATGACGGCAACACCGATGTTGGTTATATTACCAGTAGCGAATCCTGTTGATAAAACATCATTTTTGACAACGATAAATCTGTATCCTAAAAATACAGCAGTCAAAACACCAGTTATCCCACCAGTAAACCCGGTAAATCCGAAACCACCTCATTTCCCTTTTTTACCTGATACAGGTGAAGTTAAGTCGGCAATGGTTGTTCTGGGTAGTATTGCCGTAATCATAGCCGTTAGTTTTTGGTATAAACGACGTAAGAACAGGCTCTCATAAGCTAAAGTCTTGGTCAACTATAGCAAGGCTTAAATAGAAAATTTTGGAGAAAAATATGAAAAAAAACAAATTCCTACAAGTGATTTTAGCAACAATTCTGTTGTTAACAACCGCTCTTGTATCAAATCACCATATCGTGTCAGCTGATGATAATATAGATGTGAAAAATACGAATATCACGATTAACAAACGTATCTTCGATGAAGGTCAAACACCTGCTGATAAACAAAATACAGGTGATGTGATGAGTGACTTTGGTGGTCAACCTTTAAATGGTTCAGAATTCACAGTTTATGATGTGACTGGTCAATATTACAACTTGATTAAAGGAAGTGACCAAAATACGGCTATCGCCAAAATTCAACAAGATGCTGCTAGTGTGGCACCAACTTATGCAACTAAAGTAGATGCCAAAATAACAGCTGGTCAAGGTCAAGCAACATTTGCTAACTTACCACTAAAAAATTCAAATGGTCAATACAATGTATATCTTTTTGTAGAAACAAAAACACCTAACAATGTGACAGTTACAAAACGTGCTGTTCCGATGGTAGTTGCAATGCCGATCTACAAATTAGATGCAAATCTAAAACCAACTGATACGCCGAATACAGATATTCAATTATATCCTAAAAACGAAACAGCTAAAGATACTAAAGAATTTAGTAACTTAGGACAATTCAATCAAGTTACTGTAAACGGTACAACATTTGCAAATGTTACAACTGGTGATACATTAAACTATAAATTAACTGTAAATATCCCTGCCAATATCGGTGATGCCAATGCCGTAACAAGTTACAAAGTCAACGATAAACCATCAGCTGGCCTAGCTTTAGTATCTGGTACAGTTAAAGTAGGTAACCTAGTAGCAGGTACTGATTATAAAATCACTGAAACTGATGGTGGCTTCACAGTTGATTTTACATTAGGTAGTGCTGCTGTTAAAGCTTTGGCAGGTCAAAAACTTCAATTAACTTATGACATGAAGCTAACAGCGACTGTTGACCCAGATGCTTTACAAAGTAACAAAGCAAGTGTTCAAATTAACAATGATACTGAGCAACAAATCACACCGCCTACACCAGTAGGAACTGGTGGTTACAAATTCACGAAAAAAGATGCCCAAACTGGTAAGGTTTTAAAAGGTGCTGAATTCGTTGTCACAAACAAAGATCAAACAAAATTTGCAACTTTCACTAAAAATGCAAATGGTGATAATGTATTTGCAAGCTGGGTAGATTCAAAAGATGATGCGACTAAAGTCGTGTCAGATGACAACGGGTCTATCAGAGTCATTGGTTTTGTAAATGGTGACTATGTTTTAAATGAAACAAAAGCACCATCAGCTAACTATGTTCTCTTAAAAGATGGTACAATCACATTTACAGTTGAACATGGAAAATATGGCACATCAAACTTAGATGTTAACAATACACCTAAAGGGTTATTACCATCAACAGGTGGTGCTGGTATCTACGCCTTCATCATTATTGGTGCAGCTATGATGATTGGTGCATACATTTGGTTTAAAAAATCAAGACAACAAGCAGAAGTTTAAGTCTTTAGACTAACAGGTGTTTTCCTGAATCTAAAGGTTAACGTTAACAAGGCTGGGGAACTTTCCCAGCCTTGTTGTGTTTATGAAAGGAAGGTGAATGATCATTGAAAAAACAAACCCTGGAGCAAGATAAACTAAAAAATGAAAGAATCAATTTAGGGCTTAAGGTTTTGATGGCACTTTTGTTTTTTGTCGGTGCAATGGTATTTTCCTACCCTTTCATAGTCGACACAATCAATAATTTTTATGATCAACGTGTCATTGATAATTATCAAACCCAATATCAAACAGCACATAAAGCGCAACAAAAAAAACAATTAGCCCAGATAAAAGCAGAAAATGAAGCCCTGCTCAAACAAGAGCATACGACAAATATTCCTGGCATGGGCTTAGTTGAAGATCCGTTTGAAAGTGCACTAAAGAATAATGTGACACCAAGCAAAGCTTATTTTCAATCCCATATGATAGGTGCCATTTTTATTCCGGCTATTCATGTTAGTCTACCCATTTTTAATGAGACGAATGATGAATTATTAGAAAAAGGCGCTACAGTATTACAGGGGACTTCTTATCCGATAGGTGGTATCAGTACACATTCAGTTTTGACTGGGCACAGTGGTCTACCAGATAAAAAACTCTTTACGGATTTGGATAAACTGAAAAAAGGTGACTTATTTTATATTGAAGTATTGGGTGAGAAATTAGCTTATCGTGCAGTTAACTTTAAAACGGTATTACCAACACAACTAGAGAGTTTAAAGATAGTAGATGGCAAAGATTTAGTCACTTTAGTGACTTGTAGCCCTTATATGGTTAATACGCATCGTTTATTAGTCACGGGAGAACGTGTTCCTTTTGTCGAACAAAAGATGACCAAGCAAATCAAAAAAGCACAAGCCTATCATCAGAATAGACTACTCGCTTTTGCAGTCGGTATTCCGATTTTCTGTTTATTATTTGCATATTTTATATGGCGCAAGTTTGTCTATTATCTGTGTATCAAACATCGCTATGATTTTGTATTCTATGCTGTAGCTGATGGACAAGGAATAGCTAATTTAGCCTTTTATCTGATAGAGAAAAAAGGGAAAATACCAGTATTAAGAGACGGTGAACGGCTTAAAGCAATCAGTGATAAAGATGGGCGTGTCCTGTTTGAAGATATCCCAGGTGGCCGCTATGTTGCTTATCCTGATGAGCAAACCGCTTTTCCAAAAGTATCTGGATTTGTGCGACTGTTACAGGATCAACACTTTACACTTAAGTCTCATGGTGCACGCGTAAAAAGAACCGGTAAGCAACACCATCGTGACTATATCATTGATAGGGGACATCATGCGAAATAAAAACAAGCCACAAGGAAAGGCTAAAAAAAGCATAGGCAAGCGTTTTTTGATTAATTTGATGGTTTATAGTTTATTTTTGATTGGTATATTGATCATGCTATATCCGTTTTATATCAGTGCCTTAAATGACTACTTAGATAATGTTCGCGTGTCGCTTTATAAGGATAGTTTACAAAAAGCTCACGACACACAAGAAAAGCAGTTGAAAGCAGCTAATGAAAAATTAGCTAAACAAGGCTTGACACCCTCTAAAGATCCTTTTAAAGATGACAAAGCAAGTGGTGTTTCTGAAGATTATTATAAAAAACATCTACTAGGCACCATTGATATTCCTAAGATCAACATTAAAATCCCACTATTTGATACGACTAATAGTGAACTGTTAGAAATTGGTGCAACAACCTTAAATGGGACCTCATACCCATTAGGAGGTCAAAATACACACGCTGTGATTTCGGCTCATCGAGGGCTACCAGACCGTGCACTTTTTACTGATTTACCAAAACTAAAAGAAGGGGATATCTTTGTTTTAGAAGTATTGGGTCATAAGTTAGCCTATGAGGTGAAGACGATTGTTGTGGTGAAACCAGAAGAAACACAGGTCTTAAAGATAGAGCCAGGGCAAGACTTGGTGACGTTATTGACTTGTACACCTTATATGATCAACTCTCATCGCTTACTAGTAACTGGCAGTCGTGTCCCTTATACGCCCAAAGTTGAAAAGATGTTAGCGCAAAATGACCATAATCGCAAACTGATCCAACTTGCTTTGCTAGTCTTATTTACCTTACTAGTTTGCTTAATGCTCTGGATACTTTATCGTATTATCCACCAATACCTGCTCGCTAAGCAAAATATGTCGATTATTTTACAGATTATCACCTCAGATCAATCGCCTTACGCACAACCTTTACATCTTTATGATCGAACGGGTAAAAGAGCATTGAAGCGTCAAGGTGAGGCGGTGATATTAATACCAGATGCGACGGGTACTTATCAGATTGATCACTTAGCAAAAGGGATGTATTGTTTAAAAACCAAAGATGATGCGCTATGTGTGTTGATCGGACAAACTAAGATAAAAGCGATGACTTATCAACTTAAAGTAATGAAAAGATCTAAATTATCCTTTAAACAACTCTCAAAGCAAGTAATTCAAATTACTTAATATACAAAAAAACATTAAACATGAACAGCTCCTTGATAAAATGATTGAAATAGTTTTTTTATTTCATGTCCATTTTACCAGGAGCTGTTCAGAGACTATGCTTAGTTTTCTGTGTTTTTTTCTAATTTCATTTTGAGGTGAATTAATTGGTAGTTATTAGAGGTGCCCTATATGTTATAATACATAATGAACATTAAACGTTATTTTAAATAAAAAAGGAGAACTATGAATTATAGTGAAATATTTCAAGACGTTATAGCTACACTTATTAGTGGTGGAATTGTATTTATTATTAGTACTATTTTGTATCCAAAAGTAGCAGAAAATTGGGAAAAAAGAAGACAAGATGAAAAGGAGCAACAAGAAATGGACAGTGTTTCAAGTAATCAGGAAGGTGATGTTATAAAAACTGTGGTGAGTAAAGATTATGGTCCTGAGGGAATATGGTCATCACGTACCTTTTATACCATTAAAGAGGATGCACTAGATAGTTTTAGTAAAATAATATTTAATGTAAGAGAAAATAAGAATCTTACAGTAGAACTTCAAACAGAGGATATTAAGAAGTCTATTAATAAAGAAATTGAAGCAGATGGGAAAGGATTACTTCGAGTTTTTATAAACGGAAAAAAAGGAAGTAAAGACTTGTATATAACTAGATTTGGTAAAAAGAGATTAGAGAAACCTTTAAAGTTGACTCGTTTACCATATTCAGATGAAGATTCTTATATGTATGAAATTCAAAAGTAGTTTTAAAATATGTTTTTTTTGTATACTAGTCTGTTTGACGTTAAGTCAAGTTTTTAGAGTAACAAACGTAGAATTTTAATCTATTTATTTTGGCAAATTGCAAGTCCAAGTTAGCCACCCAGATAAACCTGTATCGGCGTGCTGTA
>CAZRYL010000065.1:0-9429 GCA_964604285.1 uncultured Methanotrichaceae archaeon | reverse complement strand
AAGCTATAGCCATCACATCCAGTTTGGCCTCGATACTCGTCCTTTGCCTGGCTTTAACCTTGCCGGCCCTGGCAGGAACAGAAAACGGCGAGTTCTGCCCTACCTGTCCAGATTGGACCGATCTGGATGGCTGGCTCGCAAAAAAGGCAGCATACGAGCAGGAACAGCAGCAAAAAGCTCAGCTGGATAGGCAAGAGACAACACTGAAGACTCAAAATGCTGAACCTGATAAGATTCCTGCAAAAAATGATTCCGCGCCGGTTGATCGTTCAAAGATCCGAACCGGTGCTTTTGCCGAGGCATTGGTATCTCCGTCGGGGGTCAACGCCAGCGATGTTGTTCTGGACATCAGTCCCAATGCGACCGAATACATCGAGGGCTCAGTCAACCTCAACTACGAGGAGTTCATGGGCTCAGGCTGGAGCCTGAAGCCTATTCCAGAGCTTGCCAAGATGCTGGGAGATGCAGGAATTTCTGCAAATGACTCGTTGGTCATAGCGGGCGAATGCCTGCCCTGCGGAGGTGGACCCTCTCCGGCGGTCTTCACCTACTGGCTGCTGAAGTACCTTGGCCACAAGAAGGTCCGGATACTTGACGGAGGAATTGAAGATTGGAAGGCTGCAGGCCTCAACGTAAGCAATGCTCCTGCTCTTCGCCCGCAGACGAATTATACCCCGACGCTCAAGCCCGATCTTCTGGCCAGCCACGATTTCGTCCAAAACGGAGGCGCACAAATTGTGGATGCGAGACCGTCCAGTAACTTCGTCATCGGATCCATCCCCGGAGCGATCAACATCCCCTACGAAGGTGTGGTGGAGAACGAGCGCATCAGGAGCGAAGAGGATCTCAAGCGCGTCTTCCTGGGCCTTGATAAGGATCGGCCCGTGGTGGTCTACACCAATGTGGGCGTAGAGGCCTCGCTGGTATGGTTTGCTCTAACGTTATCCGGCTATGACGCCAGGCTCTACACCTGGAAGGACTGGCTGGAAAACCAGCCCAAATTCAAATTCGAGCTGGTAGATGTGCAGGCCAAGCCCAATCCCGTGAGGTCTGGCTCGACAACTACCATAACGGCGTCTTTCCAGGAGAAACAGATGGCTACGGCGGGCAATTCCTCCTCAGGTGGTGAGGCAAAGCTCACGATCAAAGGATGCGCTACCTGTGGATTCGAGGGATTCGCACTAGGCACCTCTGGTGCATCTGGTGCCTCTGGAAACAAATCTGGGACCATCCAGCTAAGCTCCTCGGGCAAGACATCGCAGTCCAGCACCGCGGACCAGGATAGCGCGCTGCACTGCACTGCCATCATAAAAGCCTCAGATGGCTCCGAGGCAGCAAGTACAAGCCTGCTGCGCACCTCTGGATACAAATTTGTAGGGATCTGGAATGCCAATGTGGCCCCCGGGGTTTATAAAGTGAGCATAGCCGCTTCTGTCTCTGGCAGCACAAAGACCTTTGCAGATGTCCTTGAAATAGAGGTAACCGGTAAGGCTTGATAGCCTCAAGCCTCCCAGGTCTTTTTAGATCCTAACTGATCGCAGAACTGATCGCAAGGCCTCTAGTGAAGGGCAGCATATCGCTTCAAAGGTTGCCCTTCTCCAAAGAACAAACTACTGCCCCCTGCCCGCAGCTTTTGCCTTCAAGCTGGATGGTGGTGTGCTCTATCCCGAAAAGATCCTTTAGCCTTCGTTTCATCTCATCCATAATCGTCTGAGTCTGTGATATCCTCTGGTCGTCGACAACCACGTGAGCGCTCAGAATAATGTGGGCAGAACATACGCCCCATACATGGAGGTCGTGGACCTGGACCACACCAGGAACGCCGCAGATGGCGGCAGATACATCATCGAGCCGGATGCAGCTTGGAACGCCCTCCATCATGATGCGGAAGGAGTCCCTCATCAGCCGATAGGAGCTGGCGAAGATTATCAGGCTGATGACGATGCTTGCTAGGGGGTCTGCCAAAGTCCAGCCCGTTCTCCAGATGATCAGGGCGGCTGCGATTACCCCGCAAGACGCGGCTGCATCCCCTAAAACGTGAAGCATGGCCGATCTTACGTTGAGGTCATCCGGGGCATGAGAATCATGCTCGTGGTGATGGCTGCCCTTCAGCACGAAAGCCACAATCAGGTTCACGACCAGGCCAAAGGACGCCAGGAGTAACAGGTCCAGCCCTTTCACCGGCGCAGGCACCAGCAGCCTGTGGTAAGCTTCTACGAGGATGCCCAGGGATACAAAGCCCAGTGTCAGTCCGTTGGCCAGAGATGCCACCACCTCGAAGCGGTGAAAACCATAGCTGTATCGCTCATCTGCGGGCAAGGTTGACAGGCGGATGGCCAGCCAGCTCAGTCCGAGGGCGAAGATGTCCAGGAAGACGTGAGCAGCATCTGAGAGCAGGGCCAGGCTGCCTGTCCACCAGCTCCCTGCGACCTCCACTGCCAGGATGGAGCCCGTGAGCAGGATGGCTAAAAGGAAACGACGCTCCACTGTCTTGACCGCATGGTTTTTCATCTCTGAAACTCCGAAACCCACCTTTGCTATGACGCTGTTTGATATAATGCTAATTCATTTCACGCTTTTTTATTTCGCATTCGGTTCCAAAGGATACTCCTCAAAATGGCGACACGATAAAAAATACCAATTGTACGCCGAAGTCCTCTCCAGACAGAAATAAAAAGATCAGGTGGCGGTATAGCCACCATCTATGATCAGCTCGCTGCCTGTCACAAATTTGGCCTCATCCGATACCAGGTACAGCACGCCGTAGGCGATGTCGTCCGGCTCGCCGATGTGGCCTATGGGATGTTTGGAGTCGAGCTGCTTTTTGAGCTCCTCGCAGCTCAGCCCCAACTTCATGCACTGGTCGTTGAGGAAGTTCTCCACCAGGGGCGTCCAGATGAATCCAGGATGAACGGAGTTGACGCGGATGTTGTCTTTGGCGTACAGCAAGGCATCGATCTTGGCCATGACCCTGTTGGCAGCCTTGGTGGCATGATAGGCGGGAAGATCAGGAGCGCCGATGATGCCGTAGATGGAGGAGATGTAGACGATATTTCCCGACTTTTGCTTTTGCATGTAGGGCACGACATACTTGGTGCAGAGGAAGGCACCTGTGACGTTCACGTCAAAGACCCACTCCCATTCAACGCGAGCATACTCGTGAGTGGGCTTATTGGGACCGGCTACGCCCGCATTGTTCACAAGGATGTCGATTTTGCCGTATTTTTCCCAGACGGCTTTGACCACTTCCTCTATCCTCTTCTCATCGGTCACATCCAGCGGATAGTATTCAGCCTTGCCTCCAGCATTTGTGATCTCCTCTACTACTTTCTTTCCTTCTTCCTGGCTTCGGCCTGTGATTATGGAGACAGCTCCCTCTCTTGCAAGAATCTTGGCTATGGCCTCGCCTATTCCGTAGGTCGATCCTGTGACGATCGCCACTTTACCCTCAACTCGTCTCATTTTCGTCAATCCTTTTTGTTTAAATCGTCTCGGAACTATAAATACCTCCTGTTAAGATACTACCCAACGGGTAGCAATGGATTTCAAGGAGTTTACTGACGAACGACGGTCGCCTATCAAAGTACTTCTTCCACCACAACCTCTTGTAGGTAGGAAAAGATCAGGCGATCGCAAGACGATCAACGGCATACTGTATGTATTGACAACTGGTTGTAGATTGCATGATATGCCACGGTGCTATGTGCATACCAGACTGTCTGGCGCAGGCATAAGACCTGATCAGAGGAAGGAATCTGGAGAAGAATTCTTACCGCTTTGCAAGATCAGGCACTTATGCTTGGCAAGCTTGATCTGAACTCAGTATCAATCGATAGCACGCTCATCGAATCGAAAAAAGGGGCGAATCCTCAAAGTATAACGGGCACAAGAGGCGTAAAGCAGTGAAAAGTGCATGCTGCCGTCTCGCCAGAAGGCCCGCCTCTATGAATTGTAACATGTCCTGGTAATGAGCATGATTGCCAGCGTTTTGAGCAACTTTTGGCATGTATAAAGATCAACATCGATATTGGAAGGCCAGGGACAAAACCACAAGAGGCCTATGCCAGGCAGACCTACCAGCTCTTTTCGTCTCTTGTGCGCCAGCACCTTTTCTTCTCACTTTATCGCGCTTTCATTGAATCCCTAGCAAGCGAAAATGCCACACGGCTCTTATCAATGCAGATGGCAGAGAAAAATATAGAAGAGCACATGAGCGAACTTGAAGTTCAACTTCACAGGGAGCGCCAGGCAGGCATAACCTCAGAATTGTTGGATTTGGTGACTGGATTTGAAGCACTGTCCAGCCAGAAGAGAACAGGATACAGGCAACATCGATTTAATTAGATATGAGTTTTCTGAGTCATTTTCAATTGCACGCACTCTTCATCGATATCCATATTTACTTTCTCAAGATATAAACAATAAAATATATTAAATTTTACCCTTCTGTGGAAAGAACTATATCCAATTAGTTTGATATAAAGATATTGATGGCCTTCTCTTAGAGGAGACGTTCATGAATGCGCCAAGAAGGGTATGCAAATGCGAATAGGAATGTTTTCATGGGAGAGCCTGTACTCTGTCAAAGTTGGTGGAATAGCGCCCCACGTGTCTGAACTCTCTGAGGCCCTCGTCAAGAGAGGCCATGAGGTCCATGTCTTCACCAGACGCGGCGATTTTGACGCCTATGACAGGATAAACGGAGTTCACTACCAGAGAGCGGATTCAGACCGCTCTGGGGATATCGTAGCTCAGATGGACAGGATGTGCGAGGCTCTGTATGATCGCTTCAAGCAAGTGCAAAAGGCCTTCGGACCAATGGACGTCATCCATGGCCACGACTGGCATCCCGTCTTGGCTTTGAACCTGATAAAGAAGGACCAAGGCATACCATATATTCTAACTGTGCACAGCACTGAGTGGGGCAGAAATGGAAACAATCCGGGAAACTCTGAGATCTCCCACCGGGAGTGGTTGGGTGGCTATGAATCATACCAGATAATAGTAACCACAAGAGCCATGCTAGAAGAGCTGAAAGCGGCTTATTCTATTCCAGAGAGCAAGGTGAAAATTATTCCCAACGGCATAGTCGCAGGAAAGATCCGAAGGGCTCTGGACCCAGGAAATGTGAAGGGGAGATACGGCATAAATGCCCTGGCTCCGGTGATCCTTTTCTGTGGCAGGATGTGCTACCAAAAGGGTCCCGACCTCCTGGTGGAGGCGGTACCCTTGATCCTCAAAGAGTGCTCTGAAGCCAGGTTTATTTTTGCGGGCGAGGGAGAGATGAGGCCCCAATGCGCTCGCCGGGCAAGGGAGCTGGGCGTGCAGGAGGCCTGTAGATTCCCTGGATACGTCTCAAGCGCAGAGAAGCAGGAGCTGATGAATGCCTGCGATCTGGTGTGTGTACCCAGTCGAAACGAGCCATTTGGCGTTGTCGTCCTTGAGGCATGGGATGCAGGCAAGAGCGTGGTGGCCACCGAGGCGGTGAGCATCATAAGAAATTTTGAGGACGGCCTTCTAGCCTACATCCAGCCAGAGTCTTTGGCCTGGTGCATAAACCGGCTGCTGAGGAGCCCTGAGGAGATGAAGAAGCTTGCCGTTGCAGGGCAGAGCAGAATCGAAAAGGAGTTCAGCTGGGACAGGATCGCTGAAAAGACTGAGGAAGTTTATTCTGAGATCCTGGGGCTTGATCGAGGTGCAAAAGCGGGTGGAGTGAAATCGAAATCCAGGCGGAGAAAAACACATAAAATTTATATATAATAAAGGGAACTAAATGAAGAAACATATACTGGCTTTAACATTGATTGCTGTGGCAATATCAGGCTGCATAGACGAAGAGCCTGACGCAAAAGATCCAAAGACATTGATTGCGAATTCCGGAAAAAATCTAGATAGCTATAGATTCTCCACGGAGACTGTCCAGGAGATCAAGACCATCGAGAACTCGACTGAGGCCTCCACGCTGATGATCAGGACACTGGAAGAAGGCGCTGTAAACCTGACATCCCGGAACATGAGCATATCTACCAGGAAAAACGCAAGCTCTGGCGGTGATGCCCTGCCACTAATGCAAAGGGAGGTCTACGTCATTCGAGACATGGCTAAAATTAAGCTCGATAGTAACTGGTCTCAAGCTGCGTTGCAGGATCAGAAGTACTTCTGGGAGCGCCAGAATGTAGCTGAAAACTGGGCTATGTCTCTCAATCTGTCTCAACTGGCGCTTTCCGGGTCGGGGATGGTGGATGGACAGGACTGCAACCGGATCGAGGTTGTACCTGATAAGAATGCCTATGAGGAATTGCTCTTTGAGCAGTTCGGCTCCATGCTGCCTTTGGCCTACATGAACTCTACAAAGCTTTACAAGAGAAGCACCGTGGACTGGACTCTGTGGCTTTCCAAGGAAGATGGCCTGCCAAGGATGGAAAATGTGAAGGTAGCATTATCGATAACCCCTGATATGTTAGAGCTGCCCTCTGATCAAATCAAGGATTTCCTGATAAAGATAGATCTGAACACCACGACCCGCTACAGGGATTACAATCAGCCCATTGTGATAACTCTGCCCGAGGGGCAGAGGATAGAGCCCATCATAGGATGCGCCTGCAATAGATGAAGTTGAAGAGTGAGATTTCATGCCGATAAACATTGATAGACCAAAAATTGCCGAAAATGCAATCTCGGCCCTAACAGACATGTTTTTTCAAGCCGAAAAAAACGTGGTTGTAATGTCTTAATTTCATGGTCCAAAGCAACATCCTCAGCCGCATGAAGGAGAGATTGAAATAAAGATATAATGTGGGGTGAAAGGAAATGTCCGAACTGTATAGAAAGATGGTAGAAGAGGCCATGATGGCCCAGCGTGCCGATGTAGAGACCGTAAAGAGAAAAAGAGGCCAGAGTTTTGTGATCGAGGATACCAAGGCCTATCTGGATGTGGTAAATAAGATGAAAGCCGCTGATGGCCAGTCCAAGGCGGTCATCAAGTTGCATGTGGACTCGGTCAATGCCCACTATGAGATCATGAAGTCTCTGACCAAGACCATAAGGCCCGAGGACGACCCATTCGTGGAGCATTACCAGACGCCTGCCATTTTAGAGATACTCTGTGAGCAAGATGAAAGCTTCAAGAAGAGCCTCAAGGCCTTCATCGATGCTGTGGGAAAGTCCGAGGCGCTGATTGGATTGGAGGCTGCTCGCAGGTATGCTGGATTCTACGGGCCGACATGTGTTGTGGACTTTGCCCTGATACCAGGCAGCACAAGCAACGTGGTCAACAGGATTTTAAAATCTGTAGATATTCCGGCAGCGCACAAGCAAGCAATCCTGGCCGCCAAGTCCTGGGGCATGAACACATCCTATGGCATAGGTGAGGTCTTTGCAAAAGAGGCTGAGAAAGGAACCACTCTGGCGGAGGCAGTAAAGAAGGAGATCGAAGAGATCAAGTACATCTACGAGAGTCCCATAGAGGCCCAGGCCAAGCTCATGGACGCCTTCGGCCATAAGTCCTTCGACGTTCGCAAGTACATGTCCGAGTACAAGAAAAGGATGATGCCTGCGGTCAAGGCGGCCATGGACGACAGCGTTCATTACGGAAACATCCTCACGGTCCCCGCCTACTGCGTTGGCGATATCGCCCATCACATAGCTCAGTCCACCTTCAACATGTGCAAGGACGATGTCATAATGGCCGTCATTGAGGCCACGACAGAGGTCATGAACTCAACACTGAGTGACGCCGTGGAAAAGTTCAAGAACGAGTATCAGCCTCTGACTCTGGCCACTGGCGCTGCGGCATCGGCTGTAGAGTACATAGCCGAACTGGACGGTTTTAATGCCATAAATATCGTGGACCTGCTAACAAAGAGGTTCCACAACTACGTGCAGCTCTATCCCACCAGAGGCGCAGCCGCCGAGCTGCATAACTGTGACTTCATGGACATGATCTACCGGGGATGGAAGGTGCTGGACCGGGCCAGGAGATTGAAGAACGGCCAGGGCGGCAGGCTCGTTCCGCGGGTATCAGGCTTCGACGTAGATCTGGAACCTATTCACGCCAATGAAGTGCTCATGAACCCCCAGCGCTATGCCTATCCTGCCTGCGCTATCACCGTCCGGTTCTCAGCCCTGATGAGACTTGCTGACTATCCCTGCCTCCTGACCAGCGAGCCCGTGACTGCTACGATGATGACCAACATCATAGCCCTTCATAAGGAGACTCCAGCATCGCCAGCCAGGGTGTGCAAGGACTGTGCATCAGCTGCGCTGATAGACTTCAGGCACTCCTACTGTCAGTACAGAGAAGCAGTATAATTTTTTTTTTAATTTTGGGAGGATGTATGAAATGCTATCTTTGTGCCCTGGATAAGAAGGATACTGATGCTGTTGCCATCTGCATAGTCTGCGGGATGGGGGTCTGCATGGATCATCTCGTGAGAGAGGAAGTGGATGTCTGGGAGGGAGGTTATCCCTTCCCTGCTAAGAAGCTGAAGAGAAAGCTTCCCAGAATCCTGTGCAAGCCCTGCTACTCCGTCTACCATGAGGGATGAGCAATGTCATTGATGAAGCGTTCGATTGCCGAAGTGGTCGGGACTTTTATGTTGGTCTACTTCGGAGCAGGATCCGCGGCAATAACTCTCATGATCTCAAAAGGATCAAGCCCGCCCAATCCCTTCAACATTGGGATTGGCTCCTTAGGCGGGCTGGGGGATTGGTTTGCCATAGGAATGGCTTTCGCAATCGCCATAGCAGCTTCTATCTACGCATTAGGAAGGATTTCGGGTGCCCACCTGAATCCCGCAGTGACCATCGCCCTCTGGGCCACGAAAAGGTTCCCCACAGGAGATGTCGTTCCTTACATCCTGGCCCAACTCGTCGGTGCTTCCCTGGCAAGCTTCCTCTTTGCAGCCAGCGTGGGCATGGACGCAGTTACCGTAGGCGGTCTTGGAGCGACTGCGCCTTTTCCTGGAATTGGATACTGGCAGGCAGTCCTGGCAGAGGCCATAGGCACATTCATGCTGATGCTGACCATCATGGGCGTAGCCGTTGATGAGCGAGCACCACCGGGCTTTGCAGGGCTCATAATCGGGCTTGCCGTAGGGGGCATAATTACCACTACGGGAAACATTGCAGGCTCTTCGCTCAACCCGGCAAGGACCTTCGGGCCCTATTTGGGGGACTATGTTCTGGCCGGGAACAGCCTCTGGCATCTCTTCCCCATATACATCATTGGGCCGATAGCGGGCGCGGTTATCGCTGCTTTCCTCTACGACTATTTATCTGGAGAATAATTTTTTTTTATTTTTAATATGAGGTGAAATAAATGGCATGGTTAGTTGGATATCCTAGAGAGAAGATCAACTGGCATCCCACCATTGATCCCACATTTCGCATTAACATTCCATTCCATAGTACTTTTTGCAGTCCTCTCCG
>CAZRYL010000064.1:0-9560 GCA_964604285.1 uncultured Methanotrichaceae archaeon | reverse complement strand
AGACCTCGTCCTCAAAGCCTTTGATGTGCTGTGCTTCCTTCATGAACTCGTTCTCAGGGATCATGAGAGGAAACTGGGTCTCCTGGTGATCGGGATCGAGAAGCTCCCGGATTATTCCGTAGACATTCTTGCGAATGGCAAAGCCAAAGGGGAACCAGACGCACATGCCCTTGACGGGATAGCGGTTATCGATGATCTCAGCCGCCATGAGCAGCTCATGATACCACTCGCTGAAGTCCTCCTTAGGAGGCAATTTATTTTGCGTGCTGCCTTGCACCTTGGAACTGGCCTTTAAAGCAGCCTTGACTGTAGTCTTGGAATCGGTCATGCAACCACCGATATGACAATGGGGGTGATAAAAGTTTCAATGGCCGCGGCAACGAAAAGCAGCGGCATAACCCAGCTTAGTAGGAAGTGAATGGCCCTCCTGGTCTCGCATGTCAGGTCCGTCTTATCTTTAGCGATTGTGAGTGCCAGGAGATATCCCAGCCTAAAGCCTAAGGCGATGCTCAAAAAAACTACGGGCAGCTCGATGATGCCGTGGGGCAAGATGCCTGCGAGCAGATAGAGCGTGCCTGTTTTTTGAATTACACCATAGGATACGATCCCCAGCAAAAAACCATTGCTGGTCGCCACCAACAAGGGAACCAACCCCAGGCCAATGCCAAGAAGGATAGACATGGCGCAGGACAGGAGATTTTTGAGGAATATTATCATCATTATGAGGACTGGCGGCAGATCCATTATCCATTTTAGCATCTCCAGCTCCTTCGTCCAGTTGGTTGCGATCTCTGGATCAACGGCTGCAGCAAAATATCCCATGATCGCAGCTGATGCAAAAAGGCAGACAGAGAGCCAGATGAAAATGCGAATCGACTTAAGATATGCCACATCATCCTTTATCGACAAATATAATCGCCCATACATCCATGCCCGGCCTTTATTTAAGGCTGGCGCGATTAATCAATGCTCAGCACCAGATAGTAGGTCCCAAAGCAGACCAGGAAGCCACCACAGAGGGCCAAAATCCTTCGATAATTGGCCTCGGAGAGAATATCCCGTCCTCTGGACATGCTCAAGGAGACGAGGATGTACCATCCGAAGTCCGCGCCCCAGTGGCCGATCATGAAGAGGCCTGCCATCATCATTCCTCCACGCAGACCGTCTATCACAAGAGCGCTTCCAACTGAGAGCCACCAAATCCAAAAATATGGATTTGCGACGCTGGTGAGCACTCCTGCCAGATAGGGATTTGTGGCAGCCTGCTCTTCTGGCGACGATATGCGGGCGTTGCGGCTACCATTCATCGTAATGACTCCAAAGGCCATCAGAGCCAGTCCTCCAAGCAAGCAAACAAAACGAGAATACTGCTGCATCGCCAGTGCCAAGCCGCCCACTATGAGCGAGAATATCGCAGCTTCCACCAGAGCATGACCTGCTGCCACCTTCGGGCCTGCAGTCCAGCCGCTCTCAAGAGATGAGTTGACGGTAGCAACTAGCGTGGGTCCCGGCGCCAGAGCACCCGTCAGCCCAATTGTAAATGACATGGCAAGCATCTCGATCATCTCGTACATCTTATGCAGGCCTCTGACTATTCCTATTAACCTCCTATTTCAGGCCCGGCTTTATAGACCCCTATTTAAAGCATCACCAATTTTAGCAGGTTTTTAGGAATCCTCCTCTATCAGATACATGAAAAAGACTTAAGAACAAACCGGCTAAAATGGACAGGTCGGGATTTGAACCCGAGGCCTCTACCATGCCAAGGTAGCGATCTTCCAGCTGATCTACCTGCCCTCGACCTTGAGAGTAAGCCCTACCACATTTAAACGTGTCGGTGCACCGGGACGGAGAATTTATCCTCAACTCCTTTTCTGTGCAATGTGTTGTAAGAGCAAAATGGAATTATGCGCCCATCCGGTGTTGCGTAGTGAATGCCGCACCTTTGCAGCCGCTCCAGGTCCATGTTGTACAGATCCTGAAAGTGCATGGCCCCCAAAAAGAGAGCCTTGTTGTGAAACTCAGTGAGTGCATCGCGAGTACCATTGCGAAAAACTCCGAACAGCATGCGTGTGACGTTCAAATCACCAGGAATCCTCGGCTCATCCACGAACCTGGGCAACTCTCGCAGGATCCTTCCAGTCAACTTCAACCCCCCAAGCCTGGACCCATCGTAATTCTCAGCCTCGTTGTTTACCATCTCCATTAGACCCTCAACATCTATGAACCTGGTGATGGGAATCAGACGCCCGTCCAGGCTGTAAACGTAAGTTGCAGCCCCGCAACATGGATGGACGGTAAAGGCAGGCTTTGGGGAGCCCAGCTTTGCTGCAAGGAGCCGGGACACAGGAACTACGAATGGAACGGGATAGAAATCATCTTTGGTGATCTCGCCGTCCGTCTGCTCCTCCAGAAGGGCGAGGAGATCGGGAATGGTGATACGCTTTGATGCTCTCGTTGCCGCTTCCGTCCTTCCCGCAAAGGAGATGGGTTGGAAGTTTATGCCCTTGATGATGTCAAGACTCTTCGATGCGAAGCGAACGATGTCGCCCACCTGATGATCATTTACACCCTTGGCCAAAGTCGGCACCAGCACGACACTGGTCAGACCGGACGTACGAAAGTTCTCCAGAGCCCTGAGCTTGACTGGAAACAGATCTCGCCCGCGAGCAGCCTGATATGGCTGGGCAGTCACACCGTCAAACTGCAGGTAGACTGTGTTCAGCCCGCTCCTCTCCAGCGCCCGGCACAGATCGACGCTGGCTGCGAGGCGCAGGCCGTTAGTTGCAAGCTGGATCTGGGCAAATCCCATCTCCCTCGCCATAGCCACGATCTCTGGCAGATCATCTCGCATCGTAGGCTCGCCGCCTGAAAACTGCACAGCTGGACATGGAATGGGCAATTCATTGCGAAGGGTTTGCATCATGGCTCGGATCTGCTCCATGTCTGGCTCAAATACGCGCCCTCCAGCGTCTGCGAAGCAGATGGGGCAGTGCATGTCGCATCTGTTTGTAAGGTCTATATTCCCCAGAAGCGTTGTTGTAAGATGGTTCTTGCACAGGCCGCAATCAAATGGGCAGCCTTTTGTTGAGGCTGAAGTGGCATGGTTCCCCAGTCCATGGCCGTCACAGAGGTATTTATTGAATCTATTAAACAAGGAAAGATCTGACCAATAAAGGTCCCTGAAACTGCCATGCTCGTCGCATTGCTTTTCTATAAAGACCTGGCCATCCTCCGAAAAGATTCGAGCCGATACTACCTTGAGACAGACAGGACAGAGGGATGAAACAGTCTTATCAAGAGCAGTTTGCAGCATTTTTTTCGTCAATGTATTCTCTGAGGAAAGAGATATAAAGATTATGTTTATGAGTTTATGACCAAATGATGAAAATGAGCGCTGATTAACGTTTCTCCTAAAACTCATTTCAATTTATTGCAAATAGTTCTCAATGCTGGTCAGCTTTTCCACATCGTTCTTGCTTATGCCAGCTTCCAATATCACTTTTTCCTGAACCTCGATTGGTGCTTTTGCCCGCAAGGCAAGTGCTAAACAGTCGCTTGGGCGGGCATCGATCTCGCTTTGCTTGGAGTCACTCTTGATGGTCAGGCGAGCATAATAAATGCCGCCATCCAGATCGTCGATGAGCACATTTGTGATGCTGGCACAGAGGCTCTCCAGAACGGAGATGAAAAGGTCATGAGTCATCGGGCGGGGCGCAAGCTCCCCAGACAGGGCGTGATGAATGGAGATGGCCTCGGATAGACCCACGAAGATAGGCACAATCCTCGCCTTTTCATCCTCCAGCAGCACGACAGGCGTGGGAGAATTGCCCTGCGAATCGGCGATATAAACGCCTTTTACCCTGACAGGAACTGGAACCTCCATAGCATCATCTTCTGCGCTCATCTTATAAAACTCCACCGATCTAAATCAGATCTTCTAAATCAGATCTATTCCTATTCGGACGCATACCCCTTCGATCTCCCAGTCCTTGACAAGCTTTCCTTTCAACTCCAGACCGAGACCTAGCTCGAACTTCGCAGCTCTGACCTCGCTGGCAATGTGCTCCTTTTGTCTCATGGCCAGATCCAGGATCGGCTTGCTTTCGATGTCCACCACAGCACTTATCCGATCTTCTACGCGTAAATTCAGCTCCTTTCGCATGTCCTGAATCCTTCTTATTATCTCGCGAGAGTAACCTTCGGACTCGAGCTCAGGCGTGAGGGTGACATCCACATAGACGAAGCCCTTGGAAAACTCGGCTGCAGAGAGGTTTTCCGGTGGCTGTTCGCTGAACTGTACCATCTCCCTTGTGATGGTGTAGCTCTTGTCTCCAATGCTAAGATGCGCCTCTCCTTCTTCATCAAGCTGCCTCTTGACCTTTGAGGCGTCTGCAAGCCTCAGAGCCTCGACCACCAGCTTTGCGTCTGACTTATGAACCGGGCCGATCTTCCTGTGCACCGGAGCTATCTCAAGCTTCATCTTTGGCCTCTGGCCCGGGGAGAGCACTGTGACCTTCTTTGAGTTGGTCTGACCCTTGAGCACAGCCTCCAGGTTGTCGAGGTCTACAACATCTTTGTGAGGCGCAATTACTATCTCCGATACCGGCCAGCGCAACTTGCGAGCTCCTTTCTGGCGAGCATTGGAAGCTGCCTCCGAGACCTCCCTCACCAGGGCCATGCTGGCCTCCAGGCGCTTGTCGATCAGCTCTTTTTTGGCAGCTGGCCATTTGCACATGTGCACAGACTGAGGAGCATTCGCGTCCAGCCCTCTTACCAGGTTTTGGTAGATGGACTCTGAGAGGAATGGCGTGAATGGCGCCATGATTTTGATGAGGGTGACGAGCACCTCGTAGATGGTTGCATAGGCCGCCAGCTTATCGGGATCGTCCTGCTCAATCCACGTGCGCGGTCTGATGAGCTGGATATACCAGCGAGATAGGTCCTCCAAGATGAAATCCGATATGGAGCGAACAATGCGGTGCAACTGGTACTGCTCCATGCTCCATGTGACCTCTTCGATCAGGCTGTTGACCCTTGATAAGATCCAGCGATCCTCTGCCCTCAGGCTGCTTTGGTATTTGGACAGGTCGGCTTTGCTGGCATCGAACTTGTCCAGTATCATGTACGGAAGGGCGAATCTGTAGGCATTCCAGAAGATGTTGAGCATGCGGCTGGTGTTCTCCACAGCATCCCAGGAGAAGTGCAGGTCCTCCCAGGGTGCATTTGCTCCCAGGACGTAGAACCTCAAGATATCGGCCCCGTACTTCTGAACGACCTCCTCAGGCTGAACGACATTGCCGATGCTCTTGGACATCTTGCGGCCCTGATCGTCCAATGTGAAGCCGTGCATCAGCACGCTCTTGTAGGGCGCTCTTCCAAAGGAGACCATGGATGCTCCGAGCTGCGAGTAGAACCAGCCACGCGTCTGGTCGTGCCCTTCGGTGATGAAGTCGGCCGGCCACCACCCTTCGAATTGCTTTTCGTCAGACGGAAAGTGAAGCGTGGCCCAGGAGGCTACAGCGCTGTCAAACCAGACATCGAAGACATCAGGCGAGCGCTTCATCTTCCCGCCACATGGGCAGTCCAGAAGGACGGCGTCCACGTCGGGCCTGTGTAAGTCTGCAAGTTTTTGGCCGCAACGCTCCTCAAGCTCTGCTGCTGTGCCGATCACCTCAATATGGCCACAAGCAGGGCATGTCCAGATGGGCAGCGGTATTCCCCAGTATCTTTGCCGTGAGATACACCAGTCGCGGGCATTGTTGATCCAGTCAGAGAAACGCGCAGAACCCGCCCACTCCGGATACCAGGTCACTTTGGAGACCTCGTCGAGCATCTTGTCTCGCAGATCTGAGATCCTGAGGAACCACTGGCTTGTTGCGATGAAGATTATTGGCGTCTTGCAGCGCCAGCAGTGGCCGTAGCGGTGAGTGAGCCTGCCCTGCGCCAGCAGCCTGCCACGCTCCTCCAGATCCAGGATCACATCGCCATCAGCTTCTTTGACGTACTTGCCGATGTATCTCTCGCCTGCTTCGGCTGTATACCTTCCATCCTCCCCCACGGGGCAGAAGATGTCCAGATGCTTTTCCAATCCGAGCTCGTAATCCTCCAGACCGTGGCCTGGTGCTATGTGCACGCAGCCGGTGTTCTCTGCAGTGACGAAGTCTGCAGCATAGACTCGATGCTTGATATTTTTTTGTCCAGGCACAAGGTCTTGCAGGGGATGGGTGTATTTCAGCTCCTGCATTTCTTTGGCGCTTAGCGTTCCAAGCAGCTCATAATCCCTGTAGCGCCCTTCTTTTAAGACCGACTCGACGAGATCAGAGGCAATTATCAGTTCCTCTGCGGCGCCATCCTTCCAGGCTCTGACCTTCGAGTACTGGAAGGTGGGGTTCACGGCCACTGCCACGTTGGCAGGAATGGTCCAGGGAGTCGTGGTCCAGATGACGATGTATGTGTTCTCCTCGCCTTCGACGGGGAACTTGACATAGATGGAGTAGTCGGTCTCATCCCAGTACTCCACCTCAGAGTCGGCGATGGCAGTCTGGCAGCGCGGACACCAGTTGACCACGCGCAAGCCCCTCTCCAGGAGGTTGTGCTCGTGAGCTTTTTTCAGCGTCCACCATGCAGCCTCAAGGTACTCATTCTTCAATGTCATGTAGGGATCGTCCCAGTCCATCCAGGCGCCCAGCATCTTGAACTGGGCTGTCATGTCGTCCTTTTGGCGGAGCGCGAACTCCTTGCACCTCTGGATGAACTTGTCTACGCCGTAGGCCTCGATATCCCTCTTGCTGCGAAAGCCAAAGGACTCCTCAACCTTGACCTCGATTGGAAGGCCATGCATATCCCAGCCGGGTCTGTCCTTGACCTCGAAGCAGTTCATGGACTTGTAGCGCAAAATAGAGTCCTTGATCACCTTGTTCCAGGCAGTGCCGAGGTGAATGCGGCCTGTAGTGTAAGGCGGTCCGTCGACGAAGAAGAACTTCTTTCCTCCGATTCTGTTCTCCCGCACTTTTCGATAGGTTTGTGCCTCTTCCCACATCTGTCTGATCTGATTCTCCAGATCTTGCGCATTGTACTGTCCTGCCACCTCGGTGATCAATTGCAGTTCCTCCGAAAAACGATCTTCCACCTATGATGCATCTATATTTAGCCTTTGTGACCTCGCTGCAAACGCTTATGCTCATCTGGTGCAATTGACCTGCAGCTATCAGATCATGCAGCAATATTGATATAATGACAAAATCCATCCATTGCGGGAGGGGTAAAGATTAAAGAAGAGATCTGGATTGAGAAGTACCGGCCGGAGAAGCTGGACGACATAGTTGGCCAAGACGAGATAGTTCGGCGTTTAAAGTCCTACGTCAAGACAAAAAACCTGCCTCACCTGCTCTTCTCCGGGCCGCCGGGCGTGGGCAAGACTGCAGCTTCGATATCCATAGTCAAAGAGATCTTTGGAGATGCCTGGAAGAACAACTTCATCGAGCTGAACGCCAGTGATGAACGGGGCATAGACATAATCCGGCATAAAGTAAAGGACTTCGCCCGCATGGCCCCATTGGGCGAGGCAGACTTCAAGGTTATATTCCTGGACGAGGCCGATGCCCTGACCAATGACGCTCAGAGTGCACTACGCCGCACCATGGAACGCTACTCTGCCACAACCAGGTTCATCCTCTCCTGCAACTACTCCTCGAAGATCATTGAACCCATTCAGTCGCGCTGTGCAGTCTATCGATTCAAACCCCTATCTTCAGAGGCAGTTGCCAAGAGGATCCGATTCATTGCCCAGCAAGAGAAGCTGGAAGTCTCAGAGGAGGGGCTCTCTGCAATAGAGTATGTGGCCGGCGGGGATATGCGAAAAGCAATCAATGCCCTGCAGGCAGCAGCTCTTTTGGGCGATAAGGTAAACGAAGAGACGATCTACCAGATCACCTCCACGGCCAGGCCTGAGGAGATAAGAAACTTCATCATGACAGCCCTCAAGGGCGATTTTGTGGGCGCAAGGAGCATGCTGGATGATCTATTGCTCTCTCGCGGTCTATCAGGTCAGGACGTAGTGGTCCAAATTCATAGAGCCATGCTGGATCTGGATATACCGGACAAGGACAAGGTCCGACTCATCGATCGCATCGGTGAGATAGATTTCCGCATGACTGAGGGCGCAAACGAGAGGATTCAGCTCGAGGCTCTGCTGGCGTACTTCGCATTGAATGCGAAGGCAAGTTTTTAATGTTTAGATGCTCTACATTCTCTTTTAGGGAATGGCAATGATGCATGAAGTGAGGCTTCCAACAATTATGGCAGTAGCTGCTGCTCTTATGATATTTTCAGCAGGTGCGGTTACTATCAGCGTCAATCCCGGAGAGAGCATTCAGGCAGCGCTGAATGCAGCAAAATCTGGGGACTTCATCGAGGTGAAAGGCGGTGTCTATCATGAGAGCCTGAACATCAGCAAGCAGATCGTCCTGGCTGGAAGCAAAAATCCTCTTCTGGATCCAGGGGCGATGGGAAATGCAATCACCCTTCGAGCAGATGGAACAGTCGTTTCTGGTTTTAAGATAAGCACGACCCGAAGGACTGGGATCTATGTGCTCTCCGATAATAATACTATAAATAATAATACGATAAGCGGTTGTCTGGATGGCATTCGCCTGGATCATTCCAATCATAACTACATCGCCATGAACGATATCAATAACAATACCAATGGCATAGCCCTGATCAGCTCTCAAGGAAATACCATCGACAATAACGAGGTCCGGGATAACAACATCGATGAGAAGAGCGATTGCGGCATCTTTTTGGCCTATTCTAAAGGAAATATCCTGAAGCATAACGATATGCAGGAGAATGGCGATTGCTCCATCTCTCTCAGGTCGAGCAGCTACAACCTATTGCTGGGAAATAATGTTCGCCGCAGCGATTGGTACGGGATCGCTCTGACCGATTCCAGTAACAACAATCTCATCGCAAAAAACAATGCAAGCAGCAACAAGGTCGCTGGAATCTATCTGGACAGCTCCCAAGAGAACTCATTGCAGGATAATTTGGCCGTGGACAGCTCCAGGGGCATTTATCTCAATTATGACAGCAATGACAATCTTCTGGAGGGCAATATGGTCTCAGATAACGAGAAAGGGTTGCATCTTGCCAATCACAGCAGCAATAACACCATCAGGAACAACACTGCCATGAATAACGTCTATGGCATCTATCTTTCTTTCTCTGCTGGCTGGAATCTCCTCTACAGCAATCGTCTCATCGGCAACGGCTATAACGCCTACGACATGGGCAAGAGCAACCGCTGGGACAACGGCAGCACAGGCAACTACTACAGCGATCTGGGCAGGATCTTTTATGTTCCTGGCGGGCCGGGCGTGGACAAGCACCCAATGGCAGAGGAGCCCAAATTATAATGACTCCTCTTGTCGACGGGATTTATCGCCCTTACGATGAGACGGGTTGTGCCGCAGGCGCAGGACTGGCTGGCGCAATGCCGGGTTCAGTTACGATCTCCGTCTTGCGCACCTCAACGCGCCTGAGGGGATAGATCATCT
>CAZRYL010000063.1:0-9597 GCA_964604285.1 uncultured Methanotrichaceae archaeon | reverse complement strand
TTGTTCTGGGCGATGGGAATGCCATTGGCGACTCCTCGCTTGGTGTAGTACATATGATCAGTCCTTAAATCTCTCTTGAAGAAAAAAAAATCCGCAGGGTAACCTGCGGCTTGGCAGCTTCGTTTCTGTTTTACAGGACACCTGCCACCTTCAAGGGATGCATTCCAGCATTCTGGAGCATGGCCAGCTTGGCCGCGTCCACTTTGAACTCCTTGATCGTCGTAATGAAGGTTTCAGGTTTGTCCACATAGTCCATGAGCACAATGTCCTGGTAGATCTTAGATCCCCAAGCAGGTCCCTTCCATTGAGGCAATTTTTGCGCACTGAAGTTAAAGCCCAGAGCCAATGCATCGCCTGACTTTGATGTGTCATTCCAGCGTATGTAAATGCCGGCAATGTTGGGCACCGCCTTCTTTTCAGCATCCGTCAAAGCCATTACGAACATGCCGCTCTTTCCTGGAGTGGCGTCCCAGCGCATCTGGAGGAGGTCATCCTTGCACCAGTTGGGGCACGCTATGACCTTGTAGCTCTCAGCAGTGCTGTTGTTGATGGGCAGTTTCTCTTCTACATACTTGGCAAGGAACAATCCGCTGGTGACTCCAGGGCAGAGGTGGTCGTGGAAACAGGTGTCCTGTATGAAGTCGAATGAGCCTCCGCGAGCCCAGACGTTTGCGATGCTGACCAACGAGAACTCATTTCCATTGAAGGCCTTCTGGTTGAAGGTGACATTGCCCTCGTCTGTGTGGTTCTCCAGGTAGTCCATATCTATATTGGCCTTGGAGATCTTTGAGAATACCTTATCGACAGGCTTTGCCTTAAATTCATCTAGAGATGTTTTCAGGGCACTCCCATCGGCCTCCATGTATATTGCTTCGCCTGACGTCTTGTTGAAGACGAAGAACCATACAGGCTTCCAGTAAGGTCGCAGAACCTGAAACATGTTGCCATCGCCAATGCTGCATCCAGTCTCAGCCGTCAGGCCCTTTAGTGCCGCCTGGGTCGTCTGTCCGTCTACGATAGCATAGCCGGCGTTGGTCAGAGCCAGGATATTTCCGTCGGCTTTCTCAAACTTTAGCTGATCCATGGCTGTTTTGGCCGCCTTGGAACCCAGCTCCTCCATGATCGTGCTCTCTGCCAGCGCCACTCCGGGCATCATCGCCAAAAGGAGCGCCAGAACTAATATTTTTTCTTTACTATTCATTTCTACTCATCTCACTAGATTTTATTCTATGAACCTCTTTTTAAAACTGAGTTTAGTTTAGGGCTTCTCATTTATGAATTTTTCTATAAAAAATAACACTGAGTAACTATTGTTATTGTCGTCTTGGATAATAGTGGCAAATCATCTTTTCATTTCAATGGCTGGACACAGCCTGAGAAGAAAAAGAGAGATATCCTGCCCACGATCATAGCATTAGGGTAAATGTGCAAGAGACGACCCACCCCCTCCATGGGGTAGGATGAACAGTTTCCCTTTCACTGCTTGCACACAGATCAACTATATCTTCATTGACAGCAATCTCTCGTGCAACCGCCAACCTTCAGGCTCGCTCTGTCTAAAATACAAGTCATTTGCCCCATGTTACCCAGTAAAGTCGAACCTGGACTTAGGCAACAGTGTAGTGGGCTGCGTCGTTGTGCGACTGCGTCGACAGCAGCCTCGATTAAATCCGAGGCATATTCAAGCCTGTGAAGAGCCCGAAGGTGTTCGATGAAAAAGGAAGCTCTGCCCTAAAGGTGCAAGGGAGGAAGTCACTTTCTTCGTTCCTTCATCGCCTCCACGAATGCCAGGAACGGAGGCGACGGCCTGCCTGGTCGGGACTTCATCTCAGGGTGGAACTGCGATCCAAAGAAGAATGGATGTCCCGGTATCTCACATATCTCCATAAGGTCGCCGTTGGTGCCGGAGAACAGCATCCCTTTCTCCTCGAGGGGCTTGATGTAGGCGGGATTGACCTCGTAGCGGTGCCGGTGCCTCTCGACGATCTCCAAGGTTCCGTAAATCCTGTGCGCCAGGCTGCCCTCTTTCAGGTGCGCAGGATAGTTGCCCAGCCGCATAGTCGCTCCCATGTTCCTGATCTTCTCCTGCTCAGGCAGGATGGCTATGACCGGGTGGGGCGTAGCCCCGAACTCCGTGCTGCTGGCACCCTCCAGGCCGCAGACGTTGCGGGCAAATTCGATCACTGCCAGTTGCATTCCGAAGCATATTCCAAGGTACGGAACCTTCATCTCTCTGGCGTACTGCACTGCCTTGATCTTTCCTTCTGTGCCCCGCGAGCCAAATCCGCCCGGCACAAGGATGCCGTCGACGTCCCGCAAGATGAGGTCTGCCGAGCCGCGCTCCAGCTCCTCGGCATCTATCCACACGATCTCTGGCCTGACTCCTGCCTCAATTCCCGCATGCTTCAGGGATTCACGAATTGAAAGGTATGCATCCTCCATTGGGTCCGCACACTGCGAGCCCACTGTGTACTTGCCGACGATCGCCACCTTGACTGCTCCATGACAGGCGTCCATCTTCTTTACGAACTCGTCCCAGTCTTTGCGCTCCTCCAGGGGGAAGAGCCGCATGGCCTTCATCAGATACTTCGCAAGCCCCTCCGCCTCCATCTGCAAAGGCACCTTGTAAATGTCGTCCGCATTGTGGGCACTGATGACAGCCTCCACAGGCACATCACAGAACTGGGCGATCTTATGCTTCGTCTCCGCCAGCAGTGGCCGCTCGCAGCGCACTACTATCATGTCAGGCTGCAGCCCAAGCTCTCGCATCACCTTGACGCTGTGCTGTGTGGGCTTGGTCTTCTGCTCGCCATCCATGGTCGATGGAGCCAGTGTGACGTGCACAAAAAAGATATTCCCCGATTCCTCGTACCTGAGCTGCCGCATGGCCTCGAGGAATGGCATGGACTCGATGTCACCCACAGTTCCTCCAACCTCAATCAGGCAGATCTCACATCCGCCATCCCTCGATTCCTGGCGAATGCGCTTCTTTATCTCCTCTGTGATGTGCGGAATGATCTGCACCGTCTTGCCCAGGTACTCGCCCCGCCTCTCCTTCTCAATTACAGTGCTGTAAACCTTGCCGGTGGTGATGTTGTGGTCCCGCGTCAGCTCAACGTCCAAGAACCGCTCATAGTTCCCAAGGTCCAGATCCACCTCGCCACCGTCCTTGAGGACGAAGACCTCACCATGCTGGAAGGGACTCATGAGACCTGCATCGATGTTGATGTAGGGATCTATCTTGATGGCCGTTACCTTATAACCCCTGTTCATGAGCAGTCTGCCTATGGATGCCGCAGTGATGCCCTTCCCAAGGCCGCTCATAACCCCGCCCGTGACCACAATGTACCTCATATTCACGCCTTCAGGAGCGTTGCCGCTCCGTATATGATAAGGGTGACGATCAAGATGGAAGACGCCAGGGCCCCCAGAAACTCAGGAATGCTCTCGGTCATGAACGTCAGGCTCAAGACGATGACCAGGGCCGAGAAAATGATCATCGGAATTACCTTTAGGGCACCAAGCCCACCAGGATTGACAAGCAATCCGCCTGAGTCCTCATCATCTGTGAAGTCCTCCTCAGCCTCGTTCATTGCCGATTGACTTTCGTCCTGGATCGGTGAATGTGCAGCTCGTTCCTTAAAGCGTCTCGGTCCTTGCACAAAGCCACCTCTAGGCGAATTTTGCGAGCTTTCAGGAGCGTCATCCGACAGCCCTACATTTGTATCTTCGTCCTGATCTTCAGGACGGTTTGCAGACCTGTACCTTTGAAGGTCGATGTCCTTGGAGAAGACGATGCGCCTTGTCTCATTCGCCTCATCATCAGCACTATCCTCCAAATCATCATCCAAGTCCTCGACATCTCTTTCTTCCAAGTCTCTTGCCTCTGCAGTTTCCAGGTCGTCCAGGTCCTCTTCCATCTGCACCTCAGGGTCTTGCAGATCGTCGCCAGGATCTTCCGAGTCGCGCAAAAGAATGATGGGCACACGACTCTCACCTGCGTTGCTGGTCAAAAGGATCTCACCATCCAGTCGATCGACATTGAGGGGCATCCTGGCCATAACTGGAATCGTCTCCTCCAAAACGACATAATGATCGGGCCTTCTCAGGCGTACTGCCTTGATTACAGGATCGCTTGCTACAAGGGAGACGTTGGAGGGTTCGCCGTGATTGATGACCTTCAGGTTGAAGATGGTCTCTTCACCTGGTAAGAGACGAAGTACGATCGGTCCTGTCTCCATCGAGCCATCATTAATGTGAACAACCCTGTCCAATCTCAACCCCCACATCGGAGATATAACATAATGTTGTATAAATATTTCGCCGGTCAAGCTCCGATAGAAGTCGTAAGTCTTAACACAGCCATTGGTGCACTGGCTATTTCCTCAAGTCCGGCGGGAGCATATTGGGAATTCCGTCCTCGATGGGGTAGCATTCCTTGCAGGCCTGACAGCAAAGCTTACCAGTCACGATTTCTTTTTCATTCTCCTCAAAGACTTCAAGAGACAGGTCTCCCTTGCATAGCGGGCAGGCCAGAATGTCAAGAAGATCACGTTTCATCGGCCTGAAGATCTATTGCTAGAATATTAAATCTTTGCATGAGAAGATATGCGGATTGGTCGGCCGATGATCATTCAGATGATGCCCATCTCTGTAAGCCTATCTGGCAGATATTTCCTGGTCACAAAGTCCAGGCCCTTGCCCGCGAAAGCCTGTTGCTCTGCCTTCTTCTTGAGATCCATCTGCAGCCTGATCTGCTTTTCCCAGTAGGGCGTATTGAATCTTGGATCTGAAAGCTCGCTTCTCAGAGCTTGTATATCCTGATCTGTAAGCTTGTCAGTGGACAGGTTATACTCCACGATGTCGCTTGGCTGAACGCCTAAGAACCTGGCCGAGGGCGTAACCAGATGCTCGGAAAGATGAGCGCTCTTGATGGCCCCGTAGGCGATGCTGGCGAAGATGCGGTAGGACCAGGGATCGCCATCAGTGAACACGACGACTGGCAATTTCAGCTCAGAGTTCAGCTTCTTTATGATGCGGCGTGTGGAACGTGCGGGCTGTCCCTTGATGTGCACCAGTATGGCGCCGAACTCCTCATCGAAACCATTCTCGATCAGTCGTGCATACATTCCGCCTGTCTCGATTGCCATGACCATTTTCGCATCGTGGCTCAGGAACTGGATGTTATCCACATTGAAGGGAATCTGGTAGCCTGCCTCGCCCACATCCTCCTGGCAGTGCATCTCCCGCTCGCCGCGCCTTGTCTGCTCCCTGAGGCGCAGCGGCCCGAATACCGCTGCCCCGTCCTCCTCGGGCCGGATGTGGAAGTCCTCGCGCTGCAAGGCAGTCACTATCTCCAGATCCTCGATCAGCCTGTCGCTCTCTGCCTGCTCATGGAACTTGGCGATGTCCCAGTTCTCGGAGATGTAATAGATCTCCCTCAGTGTTGAGCCGCGGTTGTTCTTCAAATGCTCCTTGATGAGAAGCTCTGACAGATAGACGGTCTTGAGCAAGGTCTTGGCACCGCGCACAGTCTTCACGCTGCGCCTCGTCTCCTGATCCCCATAGACCCAGACATCGTCCTTCGTGCTGTACTCGATATTGCCCTTCGTCCGAGAGGGCAGGGAGATGTGAGGCACAATGCCTTCCTGGAACTGATTGTAAAGGTCGCTGGCCAGGCCCAACAGCTTCTCCTGAGTTATCTTGTTTTTTTCCATTGCTAGATCACCCTGGCCCCCGTGACGATCTCCGCCTCCAGTCCCTCGACCACAGGATCTACAAAAGAAGCCCCGTCAGAGCGAATGCTGTAGCAGAGGGTCGTGCTTTCGCCCGGTTCCAAAGAGAGCTTCCAGTGGTAGTCATAGCCATCGCCCATGGGAACCACCTTGGCAGCCGGAGAGACAAAGACGGCTTCCTGCCTCAGCACCTCATGCAACTTGAAGGATCGCGTCAGATCGCTGTGATTTTTTATCTCGATCTTGACAGCAGAAAGGCCGTTTTGAATCTCAACATGTCGAAGCACAAGAAGGTTGCCCATTATCCTTGCCACCACCGGGCCGATGTCCGGTTCATCTTTTTCCAGGATATCCGAGAGCTTCTTGGCAATCCTGGGGAGGATCTTTCTTATGATCTCCTCCTTCTCACGGCGCTCAGAGAGCATGCTCTGCTTGCTGAGATAGCGGCGCAGCTTCCTTGCTACCTCTTTGAGCCCCAGATCTATCTCTGCCAGAATTTCGGGCACATCTGCCACAGCATCTTTGCTCTCCGATGTGAATGGAATATTTGTCGAGGCGATATGCACAAGCAGCACTGCCGGACCGACGGGGACGCCCGATCCAGTGGGCTGGCCAAGAGAATAGTTCTTCCAAGAGACGCTTTCCACAGCGTGTGTGATTGCACAAGCTCCCTGCTGGTAGACTAAAGGAACGCGATTCGCAAATCTGAGGATCTCAACACGGCTCTCCTTCTCCAGCTCCCCGCCAAATCCAAGGCCCACCTCAACCAGAAAGGGATTGCCTGAGTAAACTGAAACGGGCCTGACTGTGGTAGCTATGAAGTCCAGGCTGAACTCCTTCTCCAGGCCAGCTCTGATCAGGTCCTCTCCAATTGGAGATAAGCAGTCTACGGGTGGAGACTTCACCCTGATCTGTTTGAAGGCCGCCAAAAGGCGTTTCGCCTCATCGTGGTTCAAGTCTGCTGGGCGCCTCTCAGGGTCTAGGCCCGCCAAATTGCATAGCTCCTGGGCTGATATCGTGCCAATGCTGGAGAATGTCTCCTTCAAGAAGACGCGCAGCTTCTTCTTGTCAGTGTACCTGAGGAGCTTGATAAGTTCGCCAAGCTCAATTCCTGCGGGATGGGGTTGAATTGCATAGGCCTTCTTGGGCAAGGCTTCTGTAGCCCTCTCGAAGACCTCGACGTTGCCTTCGGGCTCCACCAGGGTTATTCGGGCGTGTGGGTTGACTATGGCAGCGCTTTTCAGTGAGCCGAAGACCGACTGGCGACGGCTTCGAACATAAGAGCCCTCCATCTCCATCTCCACTCGAGTACCTCGAGGCCGCTCCCACTCCACATCTTCTGCCTTGAGAATCTCGGGCTCGTTCTTCATTGTATTTATCATGAGCTCGCAATAATGGGCAGGCCTTCCAGGACCTATCTTGGAGATGACTTTGGTGGGCTTGCCACTTGTGAGCTGAGAATACAGCACTGCCGCAGAGATCCCGATGCCCTGCTGGCCGCGGCTCTGACGTAATGTGTGAAAACGCGAGCCATAAAGCAACTTCGCAAAAACTCTTGGAATCTCATCTGGCACGATTCCAGGTCCGTTGTCCTCTACTATGACCTGATAATAGTCGCCGCTGCGTTTTACCTGCACGAAGATATCCGGGAGTATTCCGGCATCCTCACAGGCGTCCAGGGAATTGTCCACAGCCTCCTTCACGCAAGTGATGAGGGCGCGAGGTGCCGAGTCAAAGCCAAGTATCTGGCGATTTTTCTCAAAAAATTCGGCAACAGAGATGGCCTTTTGCTGCTTGGCCAGCTCCTCGGCAATTTCCATACTAAAGAAGAGGGCTAGAGCTCGGCCCCCACCACAGTCTGGGTGGCGGTGACGTTGTCTATCTCACGAATGACATCCACGAGCTTGTTCAGCATGCTCAGACCCTCTACCTCGATTATGACCACGAAGTCAAATTCACCGAATACATGGTAGACGTCTTTGATGCCATCGATATCTTGCAAAGCATTGTAGACAGTCTTTTCCTGCCCCGGGACCACCTTCACCATCGTTACTCCAATTACCATGTTATATCACCCATGTCATAGAGCTTCAGCACATTATATAAAACTTTTCAGCTCTTTCTGCCTATATGGTAGGTCTCTACCTCTTCGTCGCCCTCTTGCTCGGGCCAGCCATTCAAAGACTCGCTTTTTTTGGATCTGGATCTCTTTGCCACAGGCTTCTCAATCTCTTGAAGCTGCTCGATCTTGGGCTTGACTGCGCTCTCGGCCAACATTTGCGTGCCGCTCTCTGCCAAGTCGGCTCTCAAAGATGAGAGAGCGCGAATTACCATTTGCTTGTAGCGCTCAATGTCAGTATGATAATGCTCCATGGCCCTCTGTGCATCTTGGACCGGTGAAGAAGATGAAACCTTGTCGGCGGTATCAAAGTCGATGCCGACCGAAATGGGCTTGACGTCCAACAAGGCCTTCAGCCTCTCTAATGTACGTCTGGCCGTGTCCATGATCCACTGATCTCTGGTAGCCTTATCCACCTGTTGAATTGACTCGGCGCGAAGGGAGATGATGATGTTACCATCTTCAGTCTGGTAAAGATTGGGCTTGCCCACCACTGCTACATAGGCTGGAGCCTCTATGTTGGCAAGGATCTGTGCAGCCTCCGGTTGATACTGGCCGGCATAGATCAGAATGCTGCCAGTAGGGTCGACAACTCTGCCCCGCCAGTACTCAGTGTCGCCGCCAATGTCGTCCTTCTCGGTTAAAGTGCCCACGATGAAGACGCGGTTGCATTTTGCCCCGGTCGGAGTAAGCAGGTACTGAGGAGCATACTGATGCTGATCCTCTCCGTCCCGGAAAGAGTAGTTGGAGCTCTTTAGCTCCTCGGCGAAGACCCTGCGTGCTACCTCACGAGAAAATCCCGCCATCTTCATACCCCCACTGAGCCAATAAGCTCATCGACCTGGGCTACGGTCACCGGGGATGCCTCATTTATCGTCTCCACCAGAATATAGCGATCAACCTTCGGTCCAGTGATTCTGAAGTACCTGCCCACCAGCTTGCTCTCGATCAGGCTGCGCACCACCTCGTGATCGAGCGCTTCCATAGCCATCTGCCTGGCTTCATCAAGCTCAAGTCCGACCAAGCGCTCAGTGGTCTCACGGTTGATCAGCACATCCTGCACGTGACGGCCATCGTCAATGACAGCTTTTATGCGAAGATCGTAGGTGCCTTCCACCTTTCCATGCTCGCTGCAAATGCCCTTGGCCAAAGAACGCTTGCAAACGGGACATCGTTTGATAAGGCCTGAGCCCTTCTGCACGTCTACAAGAGCGCCAGCGAACTCCATCGCCTGGGATCCCACCTCAATATCGACATCTATCGGCTCAATCTTGCTTGTGCGGTTTAATTTAACGCTGAACCTTCCCTGAAACTCATCAGTGACCACATTTTTCAGATTGTAGCTCTTGCCCTCCTCAAGATTTGGCAGGTCTGCCTTGGCCCACTTCACGAACTTGATGGAACCTGTATCGTCTCCAATCAAGCCAGATTGAGAGATGGCATCGCTGTTCGTCTCCCAGAGCTGTGTAACCTTTACAGTCAGATCTATCCATCGGCCAGGCTCATTGATCTCCACGACTTTGAGATGTTCCACAGATCTTATACCGGGCTTTGCCTCTACTTCGTTCTCCAGAGCCTGGATCTGGCTGGATCGGTTCAGCTTTACGTTGAACCTGCCTTGAAACTCGTCAGTGACTGCATTCTTCAGAAGATAGCTCTTGCCAAGCTCCAGATCTGGCAGGCCTGATTTTGCCCACTTCACGAACTTTATAGATCCTGAGTCGTCGCCCACGAGGCCAGTTT
>CAZRYL010000062.1:0-9776 GCA_964604285.1 uncultured Methanotrichaceae archaeon | reverse complement strand
TTGATAATCGTTAATCGATGGCGGGATTTTGTTTCGGAAAAAACTTTGACACTGCTATCGGAATGGGTTGAATATTATATATGTAATCGATCTCATGGTGCACGATTGCCCACAGAAGGGCAGAGATATCTTCTTGTTAAATCATATAATAAACTAGGACAAGCCATTTTCAATCTCAAAGTTTTAGAAGGTTTGGACTTTTCGCGCTCTACTCTGCCTAAGGAATTCAATCGTCTCGATGAATTCACAATGACGTTTCGACAACTTGAAGCAATGGAACAGCTTGTGATTATCGCATATATCGATCCATTTGAAGAGTTACGTGAAAAGGGTCAGTGGGAGAGGTTTTTAAATCAGTCTTTAATTCGCTCTAACGCTCAATATGATCGGCTTTTATCCCAGGCCGTTATAAAACTTCAAAAACTTTGTGAGAAAAAAGGTCTTGTAAATACAATGAAACACGAGATCAGGACTTGGGAAAAGATTGCGAAAAGATTGAGCGTAAGTGTTTTTACCGCACGTAAAATAGCTAAAGATCCAAAGGCGAGAATGCCTGTCACTATGGTAGGTGGCACTCCTGTGACTACAGAGGAATATATATCGAAATGGCTTGACGATCTTATTGAGAAACGCCCATATTGGAAAATAGCGCAAGAAAGAGAGAAAAATAAATCAGAGGAATGAGTCAGCATGGATATAAAAATTTCCATTGATATAGATGGAAAAACATATAATGCCGCTCATCATCTTGATCGTTCTTTTATTTTCATCAATAAAGACTCTAAGATTCTCACTATAGATAGTAAAATTTTTCATCAGGCACATCTGATGATTCAGCAAATTTGCAACGACTATTATAACGATGTAATCGAACAAATATAGCCAGAACTTTCTTTTATTATTAACTTCTTATCTATTTTATTTAGCATAATCTATTTACTTTTAAGAAAAAGTGCTATATAGATTAGTATAATCGGCAATATGTCTTAAATGATCGGGAGAATTCTCTCGATCATTCCTATTTAAAGGAATGGTATGAAAGTAAGAAAAAGGCTGACTCTGGCTCAAAAAGCGGGACAAAGAGTTGCAGCTAGGATGAAAATGCACAAATTGAAGGAAGAACAGGAGAATGCTATACAAGAACTATCTGATGGTGGTCTGACCCTGCAAGAACGCAAGCTTATTGAAGAATATCTTGTAGATTTCAATGTTCGTAGAGCGATGGAATCAGCCGGTTATGAGAAATATTCTTCAAGTCTTGCATATAGCATTCTCACACGTCCTCATATCAAGAGGATGATTGAATTACGCAAAGAAGAATTAAAAAGAGAACTCGCCGTTGACCAAGGCAGAATGGTTCGTGAATATCTGAATATTGCATATGCAAAAACCACAGATTATTTTACTATTGATGAAAGTGGATTTTCCAAATTCAAGAATTGGGACGATCTTTCCGAAGATCAAAAATCCGCTGTATCTGAAGTTTCTTTCGGTATCAATAAAGAAACTGGTCAACGGTATATAACGCGAATAAAACTCTTCGACAAGATGAGAGCCCTTGAAGGACTTGCGAAACATCTTGGGTTCTTTGAGAAAGACAATCAACAAAGGCGAAGTGATATTAACGTAACACTCGAACAAGTCCTCATGGAACTTCCTGGTGAAGTGGCCGATGCTGTTCGCAGTAAGATGATTCAAGATGTTGAAGTAATTGAAATGGTTGATCGCAATGGAGTATATGGAGAAAAGTCGGAAACGGGCCATTAGGCGGCAGCAGGAGTTTAAAGCCAAAAAAGAAAATCGCCAGAGAAAAAATAATGGGCGTAAATCTCAATTCGATGATGATGAATTTTTTGAGAAAAACAACCGGAAGCGATATTTGTGGAGATCGTAAAAGTTACACCAGAACTTATTGATTCTTTATGTGGCCAGTTAGAATCAATATTTCCACCCGATCATATTGACGAATGGCGTAAGGCCAATCAATTTATCAAATATCAAAACGATCCGGTTGGATTTGGCACTAATATATTAAAAGAAGTTTATACCGAAGACATCAAGCGAATGATGGAGTCGGTCAGGGATTTTCGGGTAACTGTAGCTATATCAGCAAATGGTACTGGAAAATCTTTCTCTGCTGCCAGCTTGGTAGTTTGGTGGTATAAATGCTTCCCGGATTCAAAAGTTTTTACTGCTGCTGCACCACCGGAAGATAATTTAAGAAACATTCTCTGGGGCGAAATTGCCAAGAAACAGTCTAAAGTTCCTGAACTTTTTGAGCATGACAAGATCAAGGATCTGTCCATCTCAAAAAATAAATGGCATTTCGTAGAGGGTGTTACAATACCTCAAGCGGGTAATGAAGCGCAACGTGAGGCAAAATTCTCAGGGCGACATGCGCCACACTTGCTCTTTGTTATCGATGAAGGTGATGCCGTACCAAATGAAGTTTATCGTGGTATAGACGCCTGTATGTCTGGCACTCATGATAGGCTTCTAATATTGTTTAATCCACGCGCTAAAATGGGGAAAGTATACGATTATATTATTAACGGCGTTGCTAATGTAGTTGAACTTCAAGCGTTTAACCACCCCAATGTAGTGCGGGGAATAAATGTCATTCCGGGTGCTGTATCTCGTGAGATTACCGTTCAGCGTATCAATGAACAAACGAGGCCGTTGCTTGAAGGTGAAGAGCCTGATTCAAAATGTTTTGAGTTGCCATCATTTTTGGAAGGTTCTGTCGCATCACATCCAAGGAGTGGCGATCCATATCCTCCATTGCCACCTGGCTGGCGCAAGGTTAAAGACGAATGTCCTGAATTCTGGTATAAAGTTCTGGCTAAATATCCACCACAAGGAGCCAATCAACTTGTAAATGCCGATTGGGTTCGTGATGCACGAGCAAGATGGGATTTATATACCAGCATTCATGGAGATCAACCACCTGAAGGTATTCGTCCTATATGCGGATTAGATGTCGCTGATATGGGTGATGACTCGAATGTTTTATGTTCGAGATATGGTGGTTATGTAGCCAGAATGGAAAGATGGTCAGGTGTAGATCCTGCTGAAACAGCAGATCGTGCTGCTGACAAGGGAATGCAATATGGCAGCTATTGCATCAATGTTGATGCAATAGGTGTGGGTGCTGGCGTTTCACATGGGATCCGCAAAAAAGGTGTTCGCGCTAACCGTGTCGATGTACATAATAAGCCGACTAAAGTCCCACCAGATAAGGAACACGCCAAATTTGGCATTTTACGTGATCAGATACTTTGGGAAGTAAGAGTATGGCTTAAGGAAGATCCAACTGCCATGTTACCGCCTAATGATAAACTTCTCCAAGAATTGGAATTGCTCACTTATGAAGAAGATAATGGTAAGATTCGTATAATGCCTACTGATAAAATTCGTTCCTTGATAGGAAGAAGCCCAGATGATCTAATGGCATTAGCGTTGACATTTTCGCCAAGAGAAAGATCGCCTAAGGTTAGAAAAATCATATGAAAGATCAATTGATCAGGACCAATGATGAGTGAATGCATTCAGCGATTTTCTTCTAAAGCTATTGGACAGATTCAACGACCCTGCTCTATTGATTGCAGTGATTGCCATTGCGATGCTCTTTTATCTCCTTGTAAGATCTGGTCAAGTTATCCAAGCGAAAGATCGGCATTTAGAGAAGATATCGGAGCGAATGAGTCAATATGGGAATTCATTGGAACGGATGACAACCCTTCTAGAACTCCTTTGCAACAAAGTGCTGAGCGGGAAGAAATAGGGGGTGCAAAGGTGGGTCTTCTCTCGAAGATATTTAAGATGTTTGTACCTCCAAAAAAGCCAGCAACAATTATTGAATCCAATGAACACATTCAAAATATTAATGGCAGATTAGATCACATGATAGCAACACTCAATGGTGATGACAAATGGTTTGAGTGTAAAGCAATTGAGGATAAGAAAGGAGAGTGAATAGATTTAATAAGCAATTTCAGCAGTATAGTTTCTATTGCGGCATTTTCCTTCTTGTTGGTACCTATTTGTCAATCGGAATTTATGATCGTATTGAAGATTGTAATCATTCTTTGTTGATTTATGCAATAGAAATGTTCATACTCGTTGCATGTGATATCTTCTATACTTGGTGGTGGATTCATAATGGAAATGCTTCATCTATTTATAGATGGATGACAATTTTATTGTATTGCCTAACTTTTGAATGTGCAATGGAATTATATGCCAGACTACTATATTTAAGTGATTTTAACAGTTTTAAGAATTTTATAGAAACGCCTTGGTGGTATGGTCGCACTATTCCCAAGATGTTCACTTTAATATATATCATTTCATTAATTATAGGCAGGATTATTGGAAGCAAATTTCCCAGCCAGGTTAAAAAATAAATAGATGGGTATATTCGATTTCCTTCGTAAAGAGCCGAAAGAGAAGAAGCCGATAGGCAGTAATCCTTTGATTTCACGCCTTTTGCCACAATCGCAATTTGGGCGCGAAATGATATCGGAAGACAACGCACAGGCTCAGCTTCAGTCATATCGAAGTTGGGTTTTTGTAGCTTCTAATCTCAACGCTCAATCAGTTGCTCAAGTGCCATTGAGATTGTATGTGGCCAAACCATCGAAAAATATCAAGATGCGGTTTCCCACGAAGGAAATATCTCAAGAACAAAAGGAATACCTCTATAAATATTGCAAAATTTGGAAATATACATCAGTTCGTAGAAGTGTTGATATTGAAGAGGTCGTCGAGCATCCTATTTTTGATCTATTCCGTAATGTAAACAACTTTAATAATTCATTTGATCTTTGGGAAATCACTCAGCTTCATCAGGAATTGACAGGGACTGCTTATTGGTATCTCGTAGGTGGTAAACGTTACAATGTCCCATTTGAAATTTGGACTATTCCACCAGATCGTTGCTTCCCTATTCCTGACCCAAAACTATTTATTAAAGGTTATAGATATCGATATGGATCTACAGTTCAGGATTTTGATGAATCCGAGGTAATTCAATTTAAATTCGTAAATCCGCGTAATCCATATATTGGTATTTCTCCTCTTGTTGCGGCCATGTCTGCGTACAATATCAATGAAAACATGTCTCGTTATGAAAGTGCAATTTTCCGCAATATGGGGAGATTAAGTGGTGCATTCACAACGGAAGAATCTCTGAGCGATCAAGATTGGGATCGTATCAAGCAGGAGCTTCTTGACGCTTATGGTGGTGTAGATAATGCCGGTAAATGGGCGTTGTTGGATAACGGTCTTGAATATAAGGATTTTGGGTTTTCACCTACTGAATTGAGTTTTATCGAAGGCCGAAAGCTCATGAAAGAAGAATTGTTGAATGCTTATGGCCAGAGTATCGCTCTTTACAGTGAGAATCCAAATCGTGCGAATGCTGATGCGGCAGAACGATCATTTATGCGGAGAACTATTCGCCCGCGTTGTATTCGCCTGGCAGAAAAACTCAACGAGAAACTTTGCCCACGATATGATGACAATCTTTTCTTGGCTTTTGATGACCCAAGCCCAGAAGACGCTCTTATTTCCGCACGAATAAGAGAGATCAATATCCGTACCGGTGTCACCTCCATTAATGAGGAAAGAACGTTAATGCGTAAACCTCCATTTAAAAATGGAGATGAACCTTTGGTTCAGTCACAATATATTCCACTTTCTCTGGCTGCAAGTGGTGCGGCCTTGAAAACTAATAGAGAAATACAAGGAACGCCACGAGAAGGACGACCACCGGAGAAGGATATTCAAGAACTCAGCCGGATTATCGCTAAGATTATAAAAGAAAAGCATAATGAGGAATAATGCCTCAAATGAGACAGTATAGATCGACACTTAGGCTGATTGGTCGAACAGAATAAAATGGAGGTAAAGATAATGGATATCATCACAACTAGGCTGTCTCCCAGAGAGATCAATTTGCCTGAGTGGGCAAAAGATGTCGCTTCGTCTTATTCGGATTCTCAGCTTATTCGTAAGGGTATTGCCACTAATGACTTTGTTTTCGTAGAAGGTGAAAGGGCAGCTATTTTTGTTGCCACCAGCGCCACAGTTGATCGTGATAAAGAGATTGTCGTTCCCAAAGGAATTTCATTTAAAAATTTTGAACTGGCTGGCAGGCCAATTCAATGGGCGCATAGGTATGATCAGCTATCGCTCGGTTCGGCTCAATGGATTAAATACGATTCCAATACTAATCGTGTTCTGATCAAAGTAAAATTTGGTAAGCATCAATTTGCAAGTGATGTATTTGAACATATTAAAGAACATCCACTATCTATGTCCATAGGTTTTATTCCCGTAAAGATTTTATATCGTGAAGATTTCGATACTGTCGATTTCAAAGAGTTGGGCGTTGACCCGAAAGAAGCTGCAAAAGCGAAGAGAATCTTTGTACAGTCTGAACTTCTTGAGGCAAGTATTGTTCCTATCCCTGCCAACCCAGAAGCGTACCAAGTTGCAGTATCTAAGGGGTTGTTTACCCAAGATGATATCAAAAGCACAGGGTATGTTTATCAAGTGATTGATTTGACTGAAAAGGATGAAAACGATGGGAACGAAAAACAAACAGAAAAAGAAGAATCAGAACCAAAAGAAAAAGGCCAAGGAACAGGTAATAGTGATGGGAAAGGGCAAGAAGAAATAGAATTTGATCTTGCTGAAACTGAAATTATTGAAAAGCCAGAAACAACTGAAAATTACCATCGTATTCCTGTTAGTGAAGGCCATAGTGGTCATACGATTCGCACAGTCACAATCTTTGCATCGCGAGGTATCAAAGCGCTCTATTGTGTTGATTGTAAAATCGTGATTACGTATCTATTTTCTGTCGATAAATGGACTATGGAAGAAGCACGCCAATGGGTCGCTGATCATAGAAAACCAAATAAATCAGATGACTTTGGCGATGTAGGATTTGGTGAAGTTGCCGGTGATGATCCAAACCCAATTGATATTGATTTCTCCAAACTCAAAAGACAAGAAAGAGAATTGCACGCGGCTACAGAAGAAATTGTCGAGGTGAATATCACTCCAGAAATGATTAGGGATATTCTCAAGGAAGAACCTGAATTGTTTTTTGATATTTTCCAAGACTTTCTTGATAGACACAATTATGAACTGACCAAACGTTCTTCTGAAGTTATTGATGATATCTCCGAAGAATTGGCCAAAAATATTATTGATGAATCTGCCGATATTCTTTTTGGCATTAAGTCTGGAAGAACACTTTCCAGTAGAACGCGGAATATCATTGCTCAAGCCATCTCTGTTTTGAATGAACTTTTGACGAATGCAGACAGAGAAGACTCTCTTGAAGAGATTTCAATTGAATCAGAAAAGGACGTTTCATTGGATGAAATAGAATTGGTGCAAGAAGATGACGATAAATTGGAACAAATTATTCAAAATATACTTCATGAACTTTTTTCTAAATTTTCTATTGATCCTACCGAATTAGTTCAGGAGGCCATTAAGAAATATCAAGGAAAAATGTTTTAGGCTGAAATCGGACTTGATGAGTTAGAGAGGCGAATGGTTTTTGGAGATCTATAACCAGAGAGATTAGAAAACCACTCTCAGAGACTCCACAAGTACGTTTGGCATATAGTATGCGATTCATGTGAAGCGATTCATGTGAATCGCTTTTTTATTATGCATTTATGAAAAAATCTGGAGGTATATATTAAATGGAAAAGGCAACTCTGACTGAAAGCAAACTTCAGGAGATCGTATCCAAGGCTGCTGCGCCCATGATCGAGAATGAATTCAAGACCAAGCTTGATAATTTTGCTGATGAAATTAAAACTCAGATCGAAACTGAGATGAAAAAGATGGCTCAGCGTATCGAGATTCATGATCGGTCTGAAGATGATCTGAAGGGCGGATTCAAGAGTTTGGGACATTTCTGTTACGATGTTTATAAAATGGATACGTCCAATAATCGCTATGTATCCAAAGAGATGTCCGACTGGTTGGCAAAAGCCGCCGGGGAAAGTCAATCAGAAGGTGACGTCAATTATGGTGGTGCATTGGTTCCTGTTCAATTCAGAAATGAACTTATGACTATGGTTGAAGAAACCAATGAGCTGCTACCGCGTTGTACTATAGTCCCCATGGAAACCAATATCATTGAAATGCCCTACCTTTATTCGTTTGATCAATCAAGCGGGTATGTACATGGCGCTATCAAATGGTATTGGGTCGATGAAGATACTCAGTTGACCGAAAGCCGTTTCAAAACAGCGAAATTTCAATTGAAACTCCATGATCTCACAGGGCTTTGCTATGTAACCGAAAGATTGATGCAGGATTCTCCTCGTTCTATTGAAGCTCTCATTCGGACTGGCTTTAATGATGGTTTGAACTTTCAATATAATAATGTTCTGATTCGTGGTACTGGCGCCGGTCAACCTCTCGGTTGTCTTAATGCAAATTGTCTAGTCACTGTGGCCAAGGAAACTGGGCAGTCAGCAGCCACTATCTACTATGAGAACATTCTTAAAATGTATCAATCTGCCTACAATGTAGGTCGCTGTGTTTGGGTGGCAAATCCGAATGTTCTCGTTCAGCTTGCGACTATGAGCCTTGCTGTTGGTACAGGTGGTGCTCCTGTTTACTTGCCCGCCAATGGCGCTTCTGGTAGACCTTATAATACCCTTATGGGCCTTCCGTTGATATGGAATGATCACTGCTCGACTCTTGGAACGGTTGGAGACATTATCCTGGTTGATTGGTCACAGTATATGGTCGGGCGTCCCGCTGGCGATGACGGTGTCAAATTCGATACTTCTATTCATATCAAATTTGATTATCTTCAGACCGCATTCCGCTTCTATCTGAGGATGGCTGGGGCTCATACTTGGCCGACTTATTTCACTCCTCCACAGGCCACTACTTCGTACCGTTCGCCTGTTGTTGCCCTTGAAACCCGAAACTAAGATATGAGAATTGACATTAAAATATTTTTTCTTTTTGGAGGTAAATAAAAATGCAAGGTAGACTTGTAGATAATGCAAAAATTATTTATGTCAGTGCTCCGGCCGATTACAATGCGTCTGCTGCAACTTCTGAATTTATCTGCATGAAGAACTATCAGCGGGTTTGTTTTATCATTCAGACTGGTGCATGGGCTGGTGGAACCGCAGCCGTAACTCTCTCTCAAGCCACATCTGATGGTGGCACGACGGCATCTCTTGGTTTCAGTTATATGTGGACCAATGATGGTGCTACAACTACTGACACTCTTACCAAAACTGCCGTTACCAGTAATACTTTCAATCTTGATACTGCATCTTCTCTCTATGTGATCGAAGTGACTTCTGATATGCTAGATGTTGATAATGGCTATGACTGGGTTCTCTTGGAGATTGCTGAGGCTTCCGGTGATAATACCGATTTGTATTCTGTTGTGGCTATTGCATATGAGGGCCGTCATTCCGCTTCTGGTCTGAAGAGTGCGATTGCGTAATTTACCTATTAAATGGGTATTGTTAGTAATACAATACCCATTTAATCAGAAAGAAGAATCATGAAATTTGATGAAATAATTCTCAAAAAGGAATGGATGGGTCATTCTTCTGGTACAGTCCTCCATGTAAACCCTTGGAAAGCACAAGAAATGGTTTCGCGTGGAGTAGCCGTATATAAAAGGTATGCTGAACCTGAAGAAAAAGACATTGAAACGCCACCTCAAGATAAAATGATGAAAAAGGCATGGCGTAAAGGAGTTTAATGAC
>CAZRYL010000061.1:0-9947 GCA_964604285.1 uncultured Methanotrichaceae archaeon | reverse complement strand
CGGGCTGTATCACGCCAATGAATTGGCGGGGATTAGCCCTGCTTTCGTCCTAAAACGCCCATAAAAGATCTTTCAGAGCGCGATCTTCAATCCTCATTCATCCCTCAGCCGGATTTCTAGTTTCATCAGGTCCTCAGCAACTATGGACCTCTCAAAGAAGGATCTTGCATCCTTCAAGAGCTGAGAAGCATCCTCCGAATACCGGGAGCTTATGTGGGTCAGGACAAGCTCTCGTACATTTGCGCGCCTTGCCAGTTGAGCAGCCTCACCTGCAGTACTGTGTTTTGTCTCCCTGGCCCAATTTACCATGTCGTCTGCCAGTGCACAATCATGGATTAGAAGGTCCGCATTGTTGCTGGCGATCTCAACCGATTTGCAGGGACGGGTATCTCCCGTGTAAACGATCTTTCTGCCTGGCCTTGGTGGGCCCATGACCTGATGGGGATGGACGGTTTTGCCGTCCACTTCGACGCACTTGCCATGCTGCAGCTTTCCGAAAAGAGGTCCTGGCAAAACTCCCAGGGCAATAGCCGCTTCGCGATTGAACCTGCCTGCTCGCAGATCCTCCTGGAGACAATATCCCAGGCTTGGCACGCTGTGAAATGTTTCGATTGCCTCCACCTGATATTGACCCATGCGAATTACATCTCCAGCCTTCAGCTCAATGGCCCGAACTTCGAAGTCGCGCGAGAAGTAGCAGACGGCCTTGAAGGCATCTATCAGGCGCACGGTATTCACTGGCCCGGCGATGATCAATGGCTCCACGCGACCCTGAAATGCCATGGTCTCCAGAAGGCCTGGGATGCCCAAGATGTGATCGGCATGCAGATGCGTCAGGAAGATGTAGTTCAAGCGCATCATCCCAGTCCTGGCGCGCATCATCTGTCTCTGGGTGCCTTCACCACAGTCGAAGAGGATCATCTCGCCCTCGCGGTTGATCAGGATGGCAGAGGGATTTCTCTCAGGCGTTGGCAGTGATCCAGCAGTTCCAAGAAAGGTCACATTGAGCATTTCGGCTCCTCGCTATTTCTCGGGGGAGAGACAACCCCACCCCATATCATCCTTTGCATGAGCTACATATGGAAGGCTCAATCAATGAAATTGCTGTATCTGAACCTCAACTTGCTCAACACAAAAACGGCAAAGAGCCAGGAAGCATTAAGTAAATTGGACGATTAATAATAGGTTGCACAACTAAAGGAGGGTTGATATCATCACATATCCATTTATTCCTGAAATTAAACATCCAAAATGGATTATTGTGCCTAAAAATGCTTGATATTGTCGGCTCAGCTCTTGCAAAAAAGTAGCAGGATGTGCCTCTCTTGACTTCAGATAGAAAGCTTTACAAGAGGGCTTAAGGCAGGACCATCCGGCCAGTCTGGCACTTTTTGCGCTATAGCTTTGGTGAAGAGCTGTAGCGAAAGGTAATGAGTGAAAGGTAATATTAGAGCATTTGAGCATGCATAAGATTGAGCGCTTTGGATTCAGGGTATAAAGGAGCATACAAATGTTTAATGAAGAAACTCAGACCGAAAAAGCTCAGAGAAAAACACAGGCTAATTTTTGGGATGAAATTCGAAAAAAGTGGCCTGAGAAGTTCAAAGAAGAGGAGCGATTCATATTCCAGGAGATCCACCCTGGCGACCGTATATTCGTCAGCACAGGTTGCGGCGAGCCTCAACATCTCGTGCAGTCTCTACTGGACTACGTGCAGAGAAATCCAAAGGCTTTCCTCGACGCCGAGCTTATAAACATAGTAACCCTGGGCGTTGCGCCTTATACCGATGAGAAGTTCAAGTATAACTTCCGGCTCAACTCCTTCTTCGTGGGAAACAATACCAGGAATGCTGTAAACCGGGCGGCTGCCGACTATACGCCGGTATTCCTCTCGGCGGTCCCCGAACTCATACGCTCGGAGAGAATTCCACTCGATGTAGCCCTCATCCAGACCACTCTTCCGGATGAGGAAGGGATCATGAACCTTGGGGTTAGCGTTGATGCAGTCAAGGCCGCTGCAGAGAAGGCATCACTCGTGATCGCCCAGCCTAACTCATTCATGCCCCGCGTTCCAGGAGATGGAAACATAAACATCGAAGACGTGGACTTTCTTGTACCACAGGATGAGCCCCTGCTACAGTACATCGAGGCTGTTCCTGGACAGGTCTCCCGCAAGATTGGAGGATACGTATCCCGAATAGTGGATGATGGCTCGACCATCCAGGTGGGATATGGCAGCATGCCAAATGCCATCGTCTCGGGTCTGAGCGGGAAGAAACATCTGGGGGTGCATACAGAGCTTTTAAGCGACGGGATTGCAGAGCTGATGATGAAAGGAGTAGTGGACAACACCCAAAAGTCAATTCATCTTGGCAGGACGATCGCCACCTTCTGCATGGGAAGCCGCCAGACCTACGATTATCTGAATGACAATGAGATGGTGGAGTTCAAAACCATCGACTACACCAACAACCCCCTTGTAATTGCTCAAAACAAACGCATGATCGCTATCAACAGCGCCTTGGAAGTCGATTTGACGGGCCAGGCCACTGCTGAGTCTCTGGGCCACACATTCTACAGCGGCATAGGCGGCCAGGCTGATTTCATGAGGGGCGCAGTCCTCGCCCAGGGCGGAAAGACCATCCTTGCACTGCCCTCCACATCAAGAGATGGGACTGAATCGAGGATCGCCCCCTTCCTGAAAGAGGGAGCAGGGGTCACGCTCACCAGGGGCGATATTCATTATGTGGTCACAGAGTACGGGATCGCCTACCTGCACGGCAAAAGCGTCAGAGAGCGGGCAATGGACCTGATAGCTATTGCTCACCCCAAGTTCCGGCCATGGCTGATAGAGGAGGCGAAGAGGCTCCATCTCATCTACGCCGATCAGGCTTTTGTGCCTGGAGAACGCGGAGAATATCCTGAAGCTCTTGAGACATCGAGGACTACCAAATCAGGCCTGAAGCTTCTTCTCAGGCCGGTCAAGATCAGCGACGAGCCTTTGATGAAAGACTTCTTCTATGCTCTCTCAGACGAGACCATGTACCAGAGGTTCTTCTCAGTTCGAAAAGACGTTCCTCATGAACTGCTGCAGGGCTACGTAGCCGTAGACTATTCCCAGAAGATGATAATAATTGCAGTTGTGGAGAGGGATGGAAAGGAGATAATCGCAGGGCTCGGGCAGTACGAACTGAACAGGGACGTGCACACGGCCGAGATCGCCCTGGTTGTCAGGGACGAGTACCAGAACCTTGGGGTGGGAGCAGAGCTTCTCTCGTACCTAACCTACCTGGCCAAGAAGCAGGGGTTGCTGGGGTTTACGGCTGACGTCCTGGTGGGAAATGATCCAGTCTTTCGGCTCTTCCAGAAGATGGGATTTGCCGTGAGCAAGAGAAACGAGTCTGGCATCTTCGAGATGAAGGCAATGTTCATGTGAGAGGGCAATGTCGAGCGAATTCATCTGGCACATTGGGGTGGTGCGGGATCTTTACAATTTATTCTTTGTGCTAGCTATAAAAACGCTACATTCATATATTGCCAATTTAATTGTTTTAACTCAAATTTTGTTTATGGGGTGAAAAAAATTAAGAAAATAATGCCGGGATTGGCGGCCATGCTCACCAAGGCCATCTTCATGCCTCGAAATGGTGCTATGGACAGGCCAGCCAAGGACAATCCCGCGATACTGCTGGTAGTGTTCGGGACAAGCTACCCCAAGGCTCAGGCAGCCTATGGGAATATCGAGAAAGTTTATGAGCAAGAATTTCCAGAAGCAAAGATCCAGATCGCCTTTACGTCCGACTACATCAGGCGCAAGATCCAGCAAAGAGATAACATATCCATCGACAACCCGCTGACGGCTCTTGCCCGCCTCAACGACCAGGGATACGTCGATGTTGTGGTTCAGTCGTTGCATGTTATCCCAGGCGAAGAGTTTCATGATATGGTCAACATCGTTGAGAGCCTCAGTGGCATCGAGGGAAAGTTCGGCTTCAAGAATATAACCGTCGGAGCGCCGCTCCTGATGAGCCATGCGGACTACCACAGTGTCTCAGCAGCACTGGCCAGTCAGTTTGACGAGTATACCACTGGACAGGAGAGGACGCCGCACAAGAGCCCGAGAGATGCCAATGAAACTGCTATTGTATTCATGGGACACGGGACGGAGCATCCAGCCAACAGCGCTTATTGCCAAATGGCAAACACGCTTACTGCGAACTACAAGAACGTATTCTTGGGCACAGTAGAGGGATATCCAACATACGATGACGTGGTGGCAAAGCTCAAATCGGCCAGGGTCAAGAATGTCAGGTTGATGCCCTTCATGGTGGTGGCAGGAGATCATGCACTAAACGACCTTACAGGCAACGAGAGCGATTCCTGGAAGAGCATGCTTGAAAAAGAAGGATTTGCCGTTGATTTCAACTTGAAGGGAATGGGCGAGAACGACAATATCGCGAAGATCTTCGTTCAGCATACTAAGGATGCATTCATGAAATTTAAGTGAATTCGTATGAGGTAGCTGGTTTGATGGATTTGAGGTGGAAATATTTGATCTGCCTGATTTGCATCATCATGGCCGTCATTGCTGCAGATGCGAATATAGTTATCAATGAGATGCTCGCAAATCCAGCATCTAAATCCAGCATCTGATTGGAACCGAAACGGTGACGTCAGCGGAATGGATGACGAGTTCGTCGAGTTATTCAACGCTGGCCAAGATCCAATTGATATTAAGCGATTGTGTGATGAGAGATACAGTGTTCAGGTCAACTCCTAGAGAGCACACAATGCCCAATGGCTCAATCGCAAAAACGATGTCCTGGACTCGCCTGGTCGAGACTCCCTGAAGGTATGATTCGGCGTGGCATTGATCAATGCCCTTTCCACTCGGGAATATCTGTCGAAGACTTTAGTCTCGAAGGGAATCTTGCGAAACTGAGGCTTCCTGAGTTTAAGTTCTCCTGCTCGTGTCTTCATAGACCGCTCTTTGTAGCCATTTCTATGAGCCTTTCGGGATTCAACGCGCTCATAAGGCTCGGCGTTTATCTGTTCCATCGCTTCAAACTGCATCACCAGGTTCAAGAACCAGGTCAGCAGCTTCTTTAATCCGTCTTCTTGATCTTTCACCTACGGGGAAAGAGTCCCGATCGCAATCAGGACATCGATAAGATAATCTTCTAGGAATTCATTGGGTATCATGGTCCTGTTTCCTCCAGTTTGCAAGACAGGTAGGATACAGGGCCTTCCTCATTGATATCAATTTACAGAAAATTCGTTACGCTGCCCTTAAATTTAATGAGGCGCAGGAACTGATCTTAAGGCTGCTCGGAAAGGACTGCAAAAAGTACTATGGAATGGAATGTTATTGCGAAATGTGGGCTGAATAACTATTTTGCGGCCTGGAGTATACATTTTGCCTGTTCATTCCGATGCTATGGCATCGACTGGGTTGAGCCCTGATGCCCTTATGGCTGGATAAAGCCCAGCTAAAAAGTTCAGTGCTAGAGCAAAGAGGATAGAATAAGCGATTAACTCGGGCCGAAGGTCAAAGGTGAGCGCCACTCCTCCAAAGCCCGATGGTCCAAAAGTTGCTATCGTCCTTCCCACAGCCAATCCCACCATTGAGCCCAGGATTCCTCCGGGCAGGGCGAGGAGCAAGCTCTCCATAAGGAAGATCTTAAGTATGGATCTTCTTGAAGCACCCATGGCCATCAATATTCCGATCTCCCTCGTCCTGCGACTGATGATCATGATGGTTGTATTGGCTATTACAAAGCCTGATATCAAGAGGATCATGGAGAAGAAGATCAGATTTATCCTGGACTGAGTGGACACGAACCTGGCGATCTCCCGACTGAATTCCTGCCAGGAGCTGGTCTCTTTATTAAGCTTGTATCTCAATGCTTCAGCCGCCCTTGGAGCCTCCTCAAAATCTGATAGTTTGACACCAATCTCTGAAACCACATCTCCTCGGCCCACTAGATCCTGAGCTGTTTTAAGTGGCAGGTAGACCAGATTATAGTCCTTGGCCGTGCCCTTCTCTACCAGGCCCGCCACCCGCAGCCTAATCAGCCTGTCCTTCTGCACCAGGTCTAATCTCTCCCCCGGCTTGATCTCCAGGTTCTCGGCCAGCTTTACTCCCAGAAAGGCGGAATTGCGACCATACCTAAGATAGAAGAAGTCTCCGGACTTGATGGAAGCCTGCAAATTCATAAGTCCATACTCCGGGCCAGGGTCAACTCCTATGAATTCCACAGCTTCCACGTTCTCTCTGAACCGCGCTGCACCTTGGCCCACCAGCCTGGGAGAGACTGCCACAACACCAGGATAGTCCCAGATCTTTTCAGATAGAGTCCGATAGAGGTGGAGATAATCCTCATCCTGCTCTGGCTCTATGTATAGATGTGGATTCTTCTCTATGGTGTTTGCCACGATAGCAGCTCGGACTCCCTCGGTAAGTCCCAGGGACATTATGATCACACCCACGGCCACTCCTACCGAGAGAAGGGTGAAAGCGGTTCCCCTTCTGTTAGAAAGGATATGTCTTGCCGCCACCCCCATCTCGAAGCCCAATGAGAGGCACTGGCAGGCCAGCCTCTCCTCAAGAAAAGTTGGCCTCCAGATCCCGCGTTTGTTCCCGCCACCCTCCGAGCCCTTGAGTGCTTCAACGGGATAGAGCCTGGAAGCTTTATAGGCGGGATAGGCTCCCGCCAGTAAGCTCAAGCCCAAAGCCAGCAGGACATAAGTGGGAAAGTTCCAGGGATCTATTACCAATGGAATTGAACTGAGATCTCTTCCCGCTGCGGAGATCCCGAATTTCAGGCTTCCCAGGGCGACTATGCCCAGGAATCCCAATATGCAGCCCAAAATCCCACCAAGGAGACCGAGAACTGCACTTTGGTAAATGAATATCTTCAGTATATTGTATCGTCCGGCTCCCAGAGCCAGGAGCATCCCGATCTCCCGGACCTTCTCCAAGACCAGCATATTCATTATAGCGGCGATTCCGAAGGCTGCTATGATCATGACAAAGAATATCGATAGGGATCTCCAGAATCCTCCTACATTGATCGATCTTAGAATTTCGGGATTGGCCTCCTGCCAGCTCATGGCGTTGTAGCCCAATTCATCGATAGAATCTGCAACCCTCTGAGCTTGGTTGATGTCTTGGAGTTTAAGCTCAATTGAATTTATGACATCTCCTTCCTTTAGAAAGTTCCTGGAAGTATCATAGGAGACATAGGCCACGCTTTCATCCAGGGGCGTTCCTGAATCAAAAACTCCCATAAGCTTTAATCTGACATTATTGGATCTGGGAAAGCTCGCCTCTATCACATCTCCTAACTTTAAGCCCAGCTTCTCCGCGAGCTTTAAGCCCATCACAACATTTTTGCCGTTCCGTATGGCAAAGAAATCTCCCTGTCTTATGGAGTCGCTGATTTTGTAAATGCCATCTTCATGGAAAGGTTCTACACCTCTGAGGAGGGCATTTATCCTCTTCTCCTTGAAGGATATCGTAGCCTGTGCGGATATTGTGGCCGAATAGGATCTGACCCCATTGATGGCTGCAATCTTTTCCAGAAGACCACGATAAAGGTGAATGTATTTCTCATTCCCTTCTGGGTAGATCTTGACATGGGGTAGCTTATCCTCGACAATTCCAGTTAGGAGCTCCTGCGAGCCGTTGCCTATAGAAGTGAATACAAGAGATATTGAGACCGCCAGGGCAACAGCTGTAACCGAGAGAATTGTCTGACGCCTGTGAGAGGTGATATATCTTAGCGCAATGAAAAGCTCTAAGCTTGAATCTGGTAGGGACAAACCAAGTCGATCTATAGTTCTTGGAGTTTATAGGTTTTGTCTAGCATATGGACTGAACCCCTCCGATTGGACAACTGGTTAAGCAATGCCAACTCCAGGAGGGGATTGTATGAAGAAGACCAGGCGTCGCTACGACCGAGAGTTCAAGATATCGATAATAGCGGAGCTTGAGAGTGGCAAGCCACTTGCTCAGGTTGCCCGGGAACATGGCATTCACCCAAGTCTGCCTTGCCAATGGAAGGTCAAATTAGCAGAGAATCCCGAAAGAGCATTCAGTGGCAATGGGAAGAGGTACAAGTACGAGGCAAGGATTGCAGAGCTTGAGAGGTTACTCGGCCAGGCTCATGCCGAGAATGAGCTTTTAAAAAAAGCCTTCGCCATGACTCAGAAGAAAATCCTGGAGGAGAGACTAAAGCCGAAGCTGAGGGACGGTATATGATTATACGAGATGCCCTATCAGACTGCTTTCAGCTATCGATATCCCAATCCTGTCAGGCGCTCGAAGTGAGCCGCAGCGGCTACTACAAATGGATGCGACAGCCGTAGATGAACATATCTGAGAATAGCGAATATATGGATCTCAAGAACCAGATCCAAGAGATTGCGCTGGATTTTCCTGGCTATGGTTAAAGGAGGATAACAGCGGAACTCCATAATCGTGGCTACTCGGTCAACCACAAACGCGTGCTTAGGTTGATGCGACAGGATAACCTGCTGTGCTTCAAGAAGAAGTTCAAGCCGGTTACTACCGATTCCAGTCATGGCCTGCCAGTTTATCCAAACCTTTTGAAAAGTACCAAGATCACGGGCTTGAATCAGGTCTGGGCTTCGGATATTACCTATGTTCAGCTGCAGCATGAACACATATATCTCGCGGTGATCCTGGACCTCTACAGCAGAAAGTTTATCGGCTTGGGATCTGGGCAGGAGCTTGGGAAGCCAGCTGGCGATGAATGCATTGGCCAAGGCATTGCGAGATCGGTGGTCGGAGTCCCTAACCGGACTCATCCACCACCCTGATCAGGGTGTGCAGTATGCATCCAAATATTATGTCGACTGTTTAAGGAGACATAACATTCTGATTAGCAGGTCGAGGAAAGGCAATCCGTACGATAATGCGTTTGCAGAGAGCTTTATCAAGACTCTAAAAGTAGAGGAGGTATATCTGAATGAATACGAGACGTACGAAGATGCCCTCAAGAACATTTGGCATTTTATTGAGAAGGTGTAAAACAAGAAGAGACTGCATTCTGCACTTGACTACCGATCTCCAGATCAGTTCGAGATGGAGGTTGCTTTAAATACCATTGCTTAACGACCTGTCTACTACAAGGGGTGCAGTCCAAACTGGATGCTATGGGTTTACAGGTCAAGCGTGGAACGGTTCAGGATGCTAAATTTATCGAAGCTGATCCAGGATCGTCTAAGAAACTTCGAGGCGAGAATGCCAAGACTTGGCGCAGTAGAGATGGTACCTGGGCCAAAAAAGGAAACGAATCTCATTTCTGCTATAAGCTGCACCAGAAAACCGATATCGATTACGGGCTTATACGCGAAATAGAGACTACTACGGCATCCCTGCACGATAGTCAGGTTGATCTATCTACTGAGGGCGAAGTCGTTCTCAGGGACAGAGGATACTTTGGTGTGAAGGCAAAGGGTATCGATTATACAATGAAGCGCAGAACTACAGAAAGACCTCTAGACAAACTAGATAAAGAGCGAAATCGGTTGATCAGCGCTTTAAGATCACCAGGCGAAAGGCCTCATGCCGTGATAAAGAGAGTTTTTGGGGCCGGTAGAGTGCTGGTTACCACAGTTAAGAGAGTTGGTGTCACAATGATGGTTAAAGCTTTCGCTTTTAACCTCTATCAGCTCTGCACTCTTAAAAACGCCAAAATCATCTAGACTTAGCGGGAGCTATCGAAGAATGACCGAAAAATGACCAAAAAGAGGGTAATTCAAGGATATTTGATACCATTGGGGCGAAATTTGTGCTAACCTCCAAGAGACTACCTCACAAACATAAGGTAAATAGGAATCTTCTTAAGTGTGTTCGTCGGAACTCGTGACTGCTCCCATGACTGAAGTCATAGGCATCTACGGCCTTTCAACCGATGCTA
>CAZRYL010000060.1:0-10387 GCA_964604285.1 uncultured Methanotrichaceae archaeon | reverse complement strand
CCTCGATGTTGTGAAATGGTTAAAATGCTTTCTGACGAAAGAAATTTACAATTTATTATCGTGACCCACATCAGAGAATTAATTAGAGTGGCCGATAAAGTATTTGAATTATAGAATTCTATGATTCTAGGCTCTATTAGAGCTATTGCCAAGCGGCAGGACGCATTCCTCGTGATACTTGGAAGCCCAGCCTCTTAAGGCTGGGTGGCTCACTCAGCATCGATAAGGCTAATTTTAGTAATTTTGAAATTTCCTGGTTCGGCGTATTCAACTTGGCTGACGCCTTTACAGGCAGCTTCCAAGAATGAATACGCCTTTATGGTTATTGGTGGATATTTAAATCCAGCGGTAGATTCCGATATACCGATATAATTTATTAAATAAACGTTCTTTTTAATTTCCATGAATTCTATAAATAAAGTGGTGTTACTTCAAATGTAGCCGTTTCACCACGACCAGTCCAAGTGCCAATAGTTACTCCAGCTTGCACTCGATATGTGCCAGCAACATCAAAATCATCAGCCTGTGTATAATATCGCAAATAATTGGAGTTATATACGGTGGCCGGCCATGTCACAACTGTTCCGGTAGGTTTCTTACAATAGATATATGTGGCTGTAGCGGCTGATATATCTACACCACAATTCACACGAATTTCAGTGCCAGTTTCGCCTGGATAGTGTTTACTCATTTTGTTCCATAGCCTCCTGATCCTTATAATGCTTTAATCTTTTATGCATTGATTTTGCCATTGACATCGCAATTCTACATTTTAAGCGAATATTTTCATCATCAGTCAGATGATAAATATCACGCAACGTCTGACAAATTGAATGATGGCCTTCATATTTAGAGCGATCCATCATTGATTCTGGTACGGGATCATGCCTTCTATATGGCATCTAAAATCTCCTGAAAACGATCTTTTACAATTCCCCAACCATCGATTCTATCACTTTCCTTCCAAGCATACAAGTTACCTTTATTACGAAATTGGTCCTTACTCCACCTAGTAGGAGTAAGATTCTTACCATGACGGATATCCAAACTTGGATATTTTGCAAAGTATGTTTCACGTTTATACATATCTACACCACGAGGATAAGGATGATTGCCAGGTTCATAGCCCAATCTCAGTGTGAATCCTTCTTTCTCTACTCGCGCCACTCTTGTACGATAATGCTCCAAAAGCAATTTTCGTTTAGCTACCAATAATGAGGTTGAACAGGCGTGATAAAAGAGTGCTCTCCCAGTTTTGGCATCAACAAACCACCTGTTTTCGTCATAATAGAATATATCATCTCTAGGAGGTTCAAAATCAAAGTGTGACGGATGATAAAGCATGTCGTGCTCGCAAAACCAGATATCTATCGCTCTTGAATGTTCTAATGCAGCAAGAATCTGCTTGAACATAGTGAGGACACCACGTTCTTCATTCAATACGATATTCCTTCCGAAATTAAGTGGCTTAAGAGATGCGGATACAATATCATAGTCGCCTGCAATATTAAGAATTTGCTTACGGACTTTTTCTAAAATATATTGATCACCACGATTATCCGTATAATAAACAATTCCTCTTTTAGGTGCCATTACTTCGACATCAAGGGCATAATTGGTTGGCTCTTCAATGGGTGGCGGTTGTGGAGATGTTTCTTTTATTGATGTCTTAGATATATAATCCTCCCATCCCGGCGGGTTGAATTTCTCAATAAGCCATGATAATGGATATTTTGCTTTCGCCCATTTATTATTAAACCATAGATCATGTGAATATTTTCTTGCCAGACCTATATCTTTTCCTCTAATTGGATATGGAAATCCAAAATCACCACCTTGTGTACGAAACATGTGAGCAAACCATGTTCTTTTATTGCAAATTAGCTTGCCACCACTTAGCCATGTTTTGCAGGCGACTTCAGTCCCCTGCTGGCCCCATGATCCATGCCCTTCATCACAAATTTCAAGATCCCAATATTTTTCTCGTGTCAACATGAAACATGCACCAATAATGCTCATTGTTTCTACGAGATCACCTTTCTGTTTGTCTTTATATTCACGCCAGTATTGGAACTTAAGGTTTCTATCAAATCTCATCGAAGTGGATTCTGGATTTGTTTTAGCTTTCCAGAGTATGTCTCTGAATGTCTCACCACCGCATTTTTCACATGGTCCCGATGGCCCTTGATATCTGCGGGTGCCACATTTTTTACAGACCCAATCAAATGCGTGGAGATTATACATTTTTGGAACCATAGTCCAATCATCCTGCATATCTTCCATCATTATAACATCAAAACCTTCTCCAAATGCACAGTGAGCGTCACACTTCATAACATATTTGGCCCGTGAAAGCCTTGCAGCTTCATTGGTGGCCGCACGTTGTCCAATTGATTCAGAGTGATAGATCAATGTGACTTTGGGATGATCTTTGACTGGCGGAGATGGCCAATTTCCATCGCACACTGCGATAATTTCAGTATCGCCTCGCATATTTTCAAGGATATTTTCTATGGTCTTGGCCAGAAACATTTCATTGCGGGCGGGGATAAGAATTGAAAGAGTTTTTTCTGACATGATTATCCTTATCGTTATACATTTTTGGCTGAAAGATATTCAGCTATTTGATATCCTCATAATTTGATATATAAAATCTTTCCTCTTCAATTATTAAATTGTGATCTGACATTAATTTATACATTGTGTTATAGTATGGTAAATTCACGAGATTATAAATATATGTCCTTCCTAATATTGAACAAGTTTTGCAGATATTAGGTACATTGTATGGTTGTGGTTCGATAGAGATTAATGACCTCAATTCCTGATGTTTATGAATAATTGTATCAAAACCATCTTTTATTGTATTTAATGATAATGAAGTGCCCATAAAATCACCACAACATATTCTATAATTACCATAATAATCAATAATCATTTCTGTAAATAATCGGAGACATCTTTTTCGTGTCTTTCTTTTTTTAGTAACGCGGTCATCTAAATGACCACGTAATATTTTTAAATCAGGTACAATTCCCTTTAGAAAATCCCAATTCTTTTTCTGATAATTACTAATGATAATTTTGCTAAAAATTTTAAATCTTTGCGGATCAATCTTTTCAATTAGCGTACCATTAGTCCAGAGAAGGTGTTGCTGTGGTATGTGTTCATTTACTTTAGCAACAATTTTTTCAATACGATCTAAATATAATAACGGTTCACAATATGAATGCCATGAAGTCATTCCTCGGAAGCCATGTGAATAAGCAGTGAGAATATTAGATACAATTTCATCATCAGTTAGCGCGTGATGTGTATCTACCGCATCATACCTTTCAGGAATAGTAATAGGGCATTTACCTTGATGTTTATGAATTAAATTGCATGAAGTGCCTATTTCATGAGTGAGAAGTTGTAAATATTTCATGCTGTCGCCTCGATCAATATCGGTTTCTCAAAGCGATCTCTTTCTGCCCTCCAATTATCAGGCCATCCTGGAATAGGCCAAAACTTTTCAATAAACCATTCAAAGGATCGCTTTTGTTTAGGCCATTGATCGTTCATCCAATACCATGTTGAATATGCAGCCACACTCCCCATTACATCCCAATTCAATTTTACTGTACGTTTCTTTTCTGACTTCCACCAATGAGCATGCCATGCATTTTTATTAATGAGTAATTTTCCTCCCGAAAGCCATGCTTTGAAACCTAGTTCTACCGCATCAATGTGAAAGCTCCATAATCGCTCATCCATTCCACCGAATTCCTCAAATAATTTCTTTTCAAGAAACCAACATGCGCCATTGCAAGTTTGGATTTCATCTATCAAGATGTTTCTTCTTTGCTTTTCCATCCAAAATAAATCATTGCTATCGTTACCATTTGGCCCGACCCATTTTTTAGGGGTTAAACCACCTATGCGCTTACGGCCATCAAATGGATATGCGATATACTCGTATGATATTGGCCCTTTAAATTTCGTCCATGTATCAGGGTCAAGGCTATATCGGCTTAAAGTAGTAACTGTACCTTTTTCATAATCTCTTGAAAGAATCTGGTCAAAACCATCAGAAAACATGCAATGAGCATCGGTTTTAAAAATATATTCGCCTTTTGCTAATTTGATTGCTTCATTGATTGATTTTCTCGTACCCAATGGCTCCTTATGATAAATGATCTTCAGATTCTTACTTGGTTTAAGTTGTGGCTCAATATATCCATCTAAAATGACAATGATTTCAAAATTTCCAGTGGCTTTAAGTAGAATATCGTTGATCGTATTGATTAGATATTTTTCATTACGTGATGGAATCAATATTGATACCATTTCAATCCTTTCGATCCAATTCTAAATATAATGGTGCTATTTGATCTATATGATAATTTTTGGATACTTCATATGCCGACTGTGCGTGATCATCATACATAGATATATCATTCTTTAATTGCTTACATTTTCTAACAATTTCATCAGCATCATTGACGATGATCATTTTACCATCATGCATCACCTGAGTATCAGTATTTCCAATCACTGCCACGGTCGGGATTCTAAAAGATGCTGCGTTTAGGAATTTTAAGCCATCTTTATATAGATAAGAGGGGTATCTCTTACCAGTACGATAATAGATTTGTATGTCTATCTGCTTATAGAAATTAACTACATCCTCTCTTTTGAGATTGATACTTCGGCGAATAATAAGTGGTTTAAAATTTAGCCCTATTTCGTTTAATGCTTGTTCAATTTTTTCAATATCACACCGCAATGCTAACCCTCCACCAATAAAACCGACTGTTTTTATGTCTCGATTTTCTCTTATTTGATTTTCAAAATTACAATGATGTTGTGGTATATAAATAATATCTCGATGTAAACATTTATATAAATGATCCCGACTCTTCTCGCTAAAAGCAATAACACCAAAATCATTTAGGCCTTTCAGTGAAAATCTTAATCGTATTTCATCAATCACATCTATATATATGTGTCGATGCGGCCTATCTATACCATTTAATGTCTTAATTAGAATATGGATGTCATTTTCATATCCTGACTCTGGGTCAAGTTTCATATTTAGATATTTGGCAATTTGTCTTGCTCTAATTTCTCCACTGATATGTGGATTTGAGAAAAATGCCAACATTATATGACGCCTATCCCTATAGTATCAATCCCACTAATGAATATCTCAATTGGCTCTATATCCGCATATTCAAAGAGTGACCGAATGCCATCAGGCAAATCAGGTAAATATTTATTCCTAAAATAAGTCAGTGAAAGAATACTATTATCATGCATAATTACACCGAAAAAAGTTTAGGATCATTTTCATGCTCTTGGCATTCTCTCAATATTGATTCCGGCGTTAAATGATGTAAATGTGTAGACAATCTTTTTTTCAAATTGAACTGGCTTTGCCTTAATGTCCTACCATAATATCTACGTTCAATTGCCAATTCAGGATCGGCCATTGCCCAATGAGCACCATATAGATAGTCTTTTGCCACGATATATGAAGAAATATTGTTTATAACATGATTGCCTGTTCTCCATTCTATTCCAATATTGGGACGAACTATAATGGGTTTCACATATGCCCTATTTAAGCGACTTGTCAAATCTGGATCACCATGGCATCTATCACTGATATGTAAATTATTATAATTCAAGTCTTTATCTGTCTTATGACGATATACTTGCCATAGTTTTACATAGATAATATCGGCATATTCGTGCTTCATCAAGAAGCTTCTAATGCTCATTGTAAATGGCAATGCAAAAATAAATTCATCAAAATCCACATTAATAACCCAATTGCATATAAGATTATTGACATAGTGATTTATACGTTGAACTTTTTCTAAATCATTCATGCCATCCGAAGATGAAAAAGGTATAATGCATAAATCATTATAGATTTTATTCTGATAACTTTTTAATATCTGTTGAGATTCCTCGGTAGAATCTAAATCTAAAAATACGTGAATTTTATCAGCAAAAGAATAAGTTCTAAAAAACAATGAAGACAGTTTGTCTTCATTGTAATAATGAGTGACCACCTCTATCCGCATTCAGGATTGTCCTTTCGGACATCGCCACGGTAATTCCAGGGAGCCCAAGTCTTACGTGATTCTTCAATAGCTTGAGCGGTTAATTTCTTATCGAAAATTTCAATTTCATCCTCTTTGATGTGAAGGTTTTTCTGTCGATATTTTTCTAAAATTCCCGGTGAAATCTTTTCAATGTTGCCATCAATAGTTTCGCGTTCTATTGGAATGGCAGCGCCACAAGATGGGCAATATCTTTTGACTTGATCTTGGAATTGCTCTGGTGTTCTACGCCACCAAGCATCATTAACTTCATAACCACCAGGACCATCGAAAAGAACATCTAAGGCGTAAGCTACTTCGCAGAAAAAAGCACCTTTATGACTGATAGTAGGGCACCATTTCCTTTGTACCCAACAATCATCAATGAGCTGCCACATAAGTTTTTTATCTGCAACCACATCCTGAATGGCAATGGTGATAGGTTGATGCCTACAAACTTTTCTTTGTTCTTCATTATGTTCGTTATACGCTATTGATCGAAATGTCTTTTTGATCAATGATTTATAATGCTCAAAGCGAGGCCCGCCAGTAGTCCAAAGTTGTACGAATTTATTTGGTAGTATTTTCTTAATGAGGTGACATATTTCCTGAAATTCAGGATGAAGAGTTGGTTCACCTCCGATAATCCCGACCCTCTTGGGGAAGTCTTTCACGGATAACAATGCATTTTCAAAAGTTGGCATATCCATAAAAAATTTTTGGTCGTTTCTAAGGTGCCTTACAAATCGTGTGCAATATATGCAATTGCGAGAAGGCAAACAGTGATTAGTAACATCAATTTGTACGCACCATGCTTTCCAAATAGGCTGCATTAATGATCCTTTACCCAAAACCATGAGTGAATAGCTATTCGACTCGGAGCATCATGAGTAAGAAACCATGGATTGATGCGATGAGCTAAAGTATAAGCGTTGACTGCTCCAATAACATTAAATCCAGGCCAATAGAAGTAATCATGACCAGCGACTATACCACCTGCTCTCACTTTTGGAGCCCAATGAATCACATCTATCATTGCGTTATCAAAATCATGAGCTGCATCAATATAGACAAAATCCAATTCACCATCCTTAAACTCTTTTACCGCATCAATACTGAATTGACGCATAAAAGTGACATTATAACCAGCGAGGTTCTTCTGCGCTTGCTCAAAATATGAATCGTGTCTTCTCTGTGAAAATGAATAAAATTCAGTTGGAGTATATGGGTCAATACATATCAGTCTTAAATCGGGCATCTGTTGACACCAGCTTTGACTATTCAGCCCCTTGCCAACTCCTATTTCTGCTCCATATTTATATTCGGCATGATTAAAAATCTCTGGCAATCTATGACGAGAGAATGATGTATCTCTTCCAATATATGGGAGGGGAGTATTCACCTCAACTTTTAAAAGACCAATAATAAATGAATTTAACTTACTAATTTCCATAGAATTTTCTCCAAACCTGAGAAGCAGTACCAATTCCATCAATTTCTGATTTGGTTTGATGTTTGCGAGTAATGCGTCTTTTCCCTCCTGTGCTATCAGAATGATTGAACGCAATAATAGGCTGTAATGTCGAAAATGTACTAATTGGTGGATTTTTTAATCCTAAAATATGCTTTTCCTTTCCAGGTTCCCCCCACCCATGTAATTCATCTAATCCAAGAACACGTGGAAAACGAAAAAATCTTTCGCTTAATATTTCAACCATCAATACAGTTTCAACAATGCAGCCTATCATGTTAATACGTGGGCGATAAAAGAATTCTGTAGGATTAACCCACCATTTATTGATATTATACCCGAATGTATCTTTAGGTGGGCGACAATAAAAATGATCAGATGGATATAATGCGTCATCCTCACAACAAGCGACATATTCTGTATGAGCACACATTGCACCAATAAGAATTTGTTTATAGATACTATAAGTGCTATATGATATTTTACCTACACATACATTATGACCAAAATCAATAGGCTCGTGAGATATACTAATTATTGGTATATCTCTGGCTACTTCTAACAGATTATCACGGATTCTTTTAGCTATTGATGGTTGTAAGCGGTTTGCCGTATAATATAAAATTGTCAGATCATTCATATGCTACTAAAATAGTTAATTTTTCACAAAGAACCAACTTCTAGGAAATTCAAGATCACCAGATGGTTTCTCCCAAGTAAGATACCACTCATAAATATTGTGTGCCAATGTGTATGCTCTTACGGCATTCACCACTCCACAATCATGAGACTCGATATAATCATGACCAGCAACTATACCACCTATTCTTACTTTTGGAGCCCAGTGAATGATATCAAGCATTACGGGATCAAATTCGTGCATAGCATCAATATAAACAAAATCCAGAGAGCCATCTTTAATATCATGAACCGCATCCATGCTTGTTTTGCGGATGAATGTGGCATTGAAATCTTTCAAGTTTTCTTGAGCATGTGCAAAGATAGCATCCATCTTGGCTTGATCTGGTTTTCTTCCACGATAAGGTATATATGGGTCAACGCATAATATCTTTAGGCCAGGAATATTCTCACAGAGGGTTCTTGAATAATTACCCTTTCTTACTCCAACTTCAGCACCATATCTAAATCCTGCTTCATTCATCAATGAGGCTAATTCATTGCGAGAAAAATCTTTGTTCCATCCTGTGAATGGGAGGTTATCACCACGTTTCACTCGAAGTTTTCCACGAATTAAAGCGTTTAATTCTGATGCATTCATTATTAAATTCCCAATCCATTATGGCCGTTATTATCTATAACTCTTAACGATTTCTCTCCCCACATTTCAGGGTTTTCTTCTTCACATTGTTTCTGATGTTCTTCCCAATTTTCAGGCCATCCGGGTGGTTGGAATTTTTCAATATACCATCTTATAGTCCGGCAACTTTTAGGCCATTTATTATTCATCCAGAACCAAGTGGACATATATTCAGATTGCCTCTTTAGACGATTTGACAAGTGATATGAACTAGAGCCAGTAGGTTTGTGCCAGTGAGCATACCAAGTATTCTTATTGACTATCAACCGACCACCAAACATCCAGATTTTTAAAGCAAGTTCATTTGCTTCTTGAAACATATTATAACTGTATCTTTCATCCAATCCGTCAAGATCATTAAATGTGCTTTTACGCATGAACCAACACGATCCTTGCCAAATCATTATGTCATCAATCTTGATATCTCGACGTAAATTTTCGAGATAAAACCATCCTTTTACACCTTTTGTATCACCAATCCATTTGCGGCCATGCATTCCTAGCCCAAATTGATCATCCTTGATATAAGGGTAGGTCATATAGAGATATTCAGTTGGTGGACGGCCATCTCTTTGCACTGCCCATCGATCAACATCAAGGCTATAACGGCTTGGCACTGCAATTGTATCTCCCGGGCAGTCTTTCTTTAATATTTCATCAAATCCTTCTGCAAACATGCAATGGGCATCTGTTTTCATTAGATATCGCCCGGTAGCGATTGCAGCAGCAGAATTCAATGCATTACGCATCCCTCTAGATTCACTGCGATGAACAATAATAAGATTTTTTCTATCTGTGGGTAACTTTTGAGGCCAATAGCCATCAAGTATGACTATTACTTCAATTTCGCCTGACGCTTTGATAAAAATATCATCAACTGTCTGATTTAAATAAGGTTCGTTGCGAGCAGGAATAATTATGCTGACTTTCAAGATTGCTCCAATTCTATGGGTGAATCCAATTCAATTAATGTCATGCCTGAAATGGTCGAAGTTGCTTCAATTAATGTCATGCCAGATAATGTTGAAGTTGTCGAGATCGTTGTGGTAATAGTTGATGTTAAGTGGATAATCTCTATCCCTGGTTCTGATGGGCTGGCACTTGGGCTTTCTGATGCTGATGGTGATATCGAAGGTGATAGTGATGGTGATGCTGATGGAGACAGTGAAGGGGAAATAGAAGGCGATTCTGAAGGCGATAGAGATGGTGACTCGCTAGCTGATGGTGATAGTGATGGCGATTCAGATGGTGATAATGAAGGAGATAGTGATTGTGATAGTGATGGAGATAGAGATGGCGATTCACTAGGAGATTCTGAAGGACTTTCACTTGGTGACTCAGACGGAGATAATGATGGTGATTTAGAAACACTTTCGCTGGGCGATTCTGAAGGAGATTCTGATGGCGATAACGATGGGCTTTCGCTTAATGATTCTGATGGGGATTCTGATGGAGAAAGTGATGGCGACTCACTAGCTGATGGAGATAGTGATGGTGACTCACTAG
>CAZRYL010000059.1:0-10747 GCA_964604285.1 uncultured Methanotrichaceae archaeon | reverse complement strand
AACAAAAGTTCTTTTAATGGAATTGGCCCTTTTGCTGATGGCGATGATCCCTGTCAGCCTGGGCCTGGGCGTAAGCGGCGTGATCTTTGAAGCTGATGTGTCACCTGGCGAGAGTATCAGCCATGAGATGACTGTCAGCCTCAGGGAAGGCGAGATGCCACTGGACCTTGTTGTGAGGGTGGAGGACTGGAACCAGTCAATTGATGGCGTAAACCAGCCTCAAGAAGAAATGGCGGGCCAAAGCACCTACTCTGCCCGAAGCTTCCTGAAGGCTGAACCCTCGAAGTTCCACATCGATCCTGGAGAGTCCAGGAAGATCGTATTAAGAGGAGACGTCCCACTGGACGTTGGAGCAGGAGGAAGATACGCCCTCATAGGCATCTACAGCATTCCGGAAAAGGCAGGGGAGGAGACAGAGAACAGCATAGGTGTCTCTGTAGCAATCAATGCACTTGTCCGCCTGACAATATCCGGGACAAAGCTTTCCAGGAAGGGCGATATCACATCTATGAGGATGGATGATAAGTGTCAGAATTTGTCGTTGGTGTTCAAGAACGAAGGAAACTACCACTTCAAGGCGAGTGCAAGAGCCTTACTGAAAGACTCTGTCGGCAACATCCTTGCCAATTCCTCATCGCCCTTGAGCTCGAATATACTTCCTGAAGCATCAAGGCTCTTTCAGCTTGCCCTTCTTCCAGAAGAGGAGCTCAAGCATGGAAGCTATTTTGTAAATGCAAGTGTAGAGTCTGAGGATGGCACCCTTCTGGCCTCGAGGGAGATAGAGGTCAAGCGGTAGGGACATGAGGCCTAGTTCACTGGGATTCATCTCTGCGTCCGTGGCACTTCTCTTTTTAGCTATGCCCTGCAATGCCAAGATCCAGACAGCAGCACCGGGCCAATCAGTCTGGAGTACATTGACCCTTGGTGAGGCCAGCGCCCCTGACATCTCTCTGCAAGTTCCCTCGTCCGTTGCTGACTGGGTTCTTGTTCCTTTCGCTGACAATCAAAAGCAAATCGCCATTAGAGTCGAGGCAGATGATGGTTGGACGCTCGCGGTCTCATCAAATCGGCCAGACGGAAGAATGGCCCAGTACGATCCAGTGGCCGAAAGTTACATTCCAGATGGCAGAAGCCTCAGCAACCCTCTGAAGATCTCAATGCCCGGCTGTGCAGGTCACCCTGCGGCCTGGGAGGTTGACCTTAGCAGCCCCGGAATAATCCAGCAGATGGACGGCAGTCGAGGTGGTGCACCAGTGGTTATGATCGCGACATTGCATCAGTCGGTGACCTGGGAGGACGAGCCCTCGTCGGATGAATTCGTCTACAGAATAGATCTATTATTCCAGGTCACCCCATTGGATTAGTGTCCCATGATCAAAACCCGCCCTGCTCTGGCCTCCTGCATCCTTTTGATCCTCGCACTCCAGTGCACCGCATTAGATGGTCCCGATGCAGAACGCGAAGTCCTCCTGATCGTGGATCTGCCCGCAACTGTAGTCTATGATGTAACAGTTTCAGATCTCCTTCCCAAGGGACTGATCTATAAGAGCGCAAGCCTTGAGATCAGCGGATCGGAGGCATATGCAGAAGAGATGCTCAGCGATCCAAACGACGGCACTCAAGACGTCAACATAACCTGGTACTTTGGCGAGGTGGACAACACCAATGATCAGGACATCAGGATCGGCTTTCGGGCGGTGGTGGCAGATATGCCTGATATTCGGGCAGGAGCTCTCCTCTCAGGCGAAAAAGCGACTTTGCGCTGGAGAGATTCCAGCGATTGCCTGCATTTTTCTTCGGAGCAGTCGGACGATGTTTTGATAATCGAGCCTAATTTGATCCTGGAGAGGAGCATTCAGCAAGACGAATACTCCGAGATCATAACCCTCCAGATCTATCACTCTGCAGGCAGCAGTGCTCCAGCCTTCGATGTCGATCTCTGTGAGTCTCTGCCTGATAAAATGGCTTACTTGCCAGGCTCAGCAGAGATCTTATCCGGTCCTGACGGAAAAATCATTGAGAGCACTTCGAACCTGATGTGGCACTTCGATGCCGTTGATTCCTCCTGGGCCAGTTCCAGAAAGATAATTCTCAGTTACACAGCCACCGCAAAGAACAAGAGCGCCTTGCAGCGACCCAACGCTCTGCTCTCCTGGACCAGTGCTGCAGGAGAAAATCCCAATGAGCGAAAGTACTTTTACAGGGATGATGGAGAAGATCCAATCTCTCAGTCTGATCCGGAGCTTGCCATCTTCATGATCGATGACCCCGATCCGGTCTCGCCTGGAGGAATCCTGAATTATACCGTAAACTATCGAAATTCCAAAGATCATTCCATTTGGGCTATGGCTCATGTTATCTACGACAGGAACGTCTCATTTTTATCAGCTTCACCTCCGCCCGATACTGGAACAGAAGGCCAGTGGACAATTGGCGACATCTCGCCGCAGACATCCGGAACCATAAACATATCCGTCCGCGTGAGCCCTGAAGCACCAGGAGGCTCGGAGTTGATGAGCCATGCTCAGATAGGATCCAACAGCGCAGCAATCTCTCGAACCAAAGTGATTGGCACCAGCGCTCTTGTGATTGAGAACAACGCCTCAAGCCCTATCCTTTGCCCAGGGGGCTCTTTGAACTACACATTGACCTTCAAGAATGAGGGATCTGAAGATGCTCTAAACGTCACAGTGACGGACATCCTGGACAGCCATCTACAATTCGATGAAGTTGCAGGCTCCTCTCCCAGGCCCAGCCGGATTTGGAGGGATGATGCTGGAATTCACCTGTTTTGGAACGCGAAGACACTGGGATCCAGGGTCCTGTCTCCAGGCCAGTTTGGCGAAATTGATCTGCAGGCTAGATTGGAGGATAGAGCAGAGAGCCCTGAGACTGACCGGATAATTAATCGATATGCAGTAGCCTCTGAAACGACTGCCGAAAGCTTCCAGTCCCTGGAGACATTCGTTGTCAAATCCGTCTTTATCAGGAAGACAGCCCCAAAAAAAGGCTATTTCAAGGGTGATCTGGTGAATTACACCATTCTTTATGGCAATGAGCACTCGCTCGAGGCCGCCGATGCGGTGATAATTGACAGGCTGCCTGATGTGGAGTTCATGGGAGCAATCCCCTCCCCTAGCCGTATCAATGGCAATCTCATTTACTGGGAGCTGGGAACGCTTCAGCCTCATAGCAGAGGCTCAATTGTGCTCTGTGTGAAGATAAAGAAAAAGCCGGAGGTGATATTCAGGGACGACCAATCGGTTTCAGGCAGGGGCTACGTCACCACCAGGCAGGCTCTCAATACATCACAGCAAGCTCGTGCGCTGATCAATTATGCAAACATCACAGCAGAGATATCGGGAGATGAGGTTCGCGATTCAAGCTATGCAATAGTAAATCTGCTCGATGCCTATGGCGCTGCCATTGAGACGGCACAGCATGGAAGCGGTGATTTTGAACACGTTCAGCGGATCGATTATAGCACCAAAAACGGCATCATCCTCAAAAGTCACACCAGCTCGAGCCACAGCCCCATAAGCCTCCGGCTCTCTGGCGAGAACCAGACAGTCGACTCTTTGTGGACTGATCGAACGACCAGCGCGAACTATTACCGCAAAGAAAAGCTATCCGAGAGTTATCAGTACATGGATAAGATAGAAAAGGAGTCCGCACTATTGCTCGATCCCAATCAGACAGTTTACAATTCCCAATCAGAGTTCTCTGATGGGATTGCTCAGATGAGCTATCTGCAGAGCGCAGAGGCTGCAACATCGGATGGCATGGCCATCTCTGAGCGCTTTCACGGCCATTTCCAGCTGCTGCGGTATCTTGACTCCTGCGGCAGAGGAGCATCTTATACGGCATCTTCTTTTGGCCAGGGATTCGTGTCTACAGATGAGCGCACGGCATCGTCTGAATCATATTTACATGGCAGCGGACTGTACAGTTCCAGGGAGGCTTTTTCTGACGATCCCCGGATCCACAAGAACCTGAGCCTCGTTTTTGCACCACAAAATCTGTCTGCTGGCAGCATGCCGGTGAACTACACCAGCAAGTGGAGCGAGGGCCTGTCGGTCGTTGATAAAAGGTCAGGGTTCCAGATCTCCTCTGATACAATTCAAACGATCTTTCTGCAAAAAGATGCCTTGATGGACTCATCATCTCTGACAATGACCCAGGAGTTCGAGGGGAGAGGCTCTACAAAGGCTGTGTCCATAGCTGGACGGGAGAAGAGTATGATCCTCGATGAGATCTTTGCCGGACGATTCAGTCAGAATCTTAACCTGAGAAATAGTTGTCCAGGGCTCAAATGGCCTGGACCTCCTCTCGTGTCGCTATCTTGACGCCCTTCTCCCCCAACACCCTCCTTGCCTTGGCGATGTCGTCCACCCTCAAGATCAGCATGGCACGCTCTGCTTTGGCCGTGACGAAGGCGTAGGCATAATCCACGTTCACATTGCTCTGACCTAGGGTGTTGACGATCTCGTAAAGACCGCCGGGGCTGTCCTTCATCTCCACTGCCAGGACATCCGTCATGGACACTGTGAAGGCATTCTCCTTCAGGACCTTGTATCCCTTCTCTGGGTCGTCGAGGACCATGCGTATGACTCCAAAGTCACCTGCCTCGGCGATCGTGAGGGCACGGATGTTCACACCTGCATCGGATAGCGTCTTAGCAACCTTGGCCGTCCTTCCAGGCCGGTTCTCCACAAAGAGCGATATCTGTTTGATCTCTGCCATTTTTAAAGCCCCACCTACACCTTTCTGTTATCAGTAACCCTCTTGGCCTTGCCCATTGACCGCGGTACGGTCCCGGGCTCGACCAGATCTACCTCAGCTGCTATGTTCAGCACGCTTTTTAATTCTTTTGAGACTTTCTTCTTGAGCCTCATAAGGTCGCCGATCTTGTCTGAGAAGCCAGACTCAGTCAGCTCCACGCGCACTGTCATCATATCAAGTGGCCCCTTGCGGTCCACTATGATCTCCCAGTGATCGCCAACCTCAGGGATGTTCATCAATACAGACTCAACCTGGCTTGGGAATACGTTGATGCCGCGAATGATTAGCATGTCGTCTGTGCGTCCCAAGATCCTCATGATTCTGGGATGGGTACGTCCGCAATCGCACGGCTCATTGTTGATGATGGACAGGTCTCCGATCCTGTACCTGATGAGGGGCAGAGCGAACTTGTGCAGCGTGGTGAAGACCAGCTCTCCGCGCTCGCCATCTTCTACAGGCTCGCCTGTATTTGGATCGATGACCTCGGTCAGGAACATGTCGCCCCAGACGTGAATGCCACTCTTCTCATGGCACTCTGTGAACAGAGGTCCTGATATCTCGCTGGTGCCGTAGACGTCATACGCGTTTATGCCAGTCGCATCCTCGATCCTTTTGCGCGTCTCCAGTGACCAGGGCTCAGCTCCGAAGACACCTGCCACGAGCTTTGTGTCGTCCTTGATGGACACGCCCATTCTCTCCGCCACCTCCATGATGTGCAGGAAGTAGGATGGAGTGCAGGCGATGGCTGTCGTGCCAAGATCCATCATCAGCTCGATCTGACGCTCAGTATTGCCCGTGCCAATGGGAAGTACGGCTGCTCCGATGCGCTCAGCCCCGTAGTGAAGCCCAAGGCCGCCTGTGAAAAGGCCATAGCCGTAGCCAACCTGGACCACATCTCCGCGACCAAGACCAATGGATGTGAGAGCTCTGGCCAGAGACTCGGACCAGGTCTCGATGTCGCCCTTAGTGTAGCCAACCACCGTCGGTTTGCCGGTAGTTCCGCTAGAGACGTGATAGCGCACAACCTGGCTCATGGGAGCGCTGAACATCCCTGTGGGATAGTTATCCCTCAAATCGACCTTGCGAGTGAAAGGCAATTTCGTGATATCTGCAAGAGACCGGATGTCACCTGGCTCGACACCTGCCTCCTTGAACCTCTGCCGGTAGAAGGCAGAATGGTCGTAGACGTATCGAACGATGAACTTCAGCCGGTCCTCTTGAAGGGCATGCAAATCCTCGAGTGGCATGCGCTCGATGTGCGGGTCCCAATAGCCAGACATTGATGATCAACCAGAGGCAATGATTGCATGGTTGGATAAATAACAATCGATCAATGGAGATAGAAGTGCGCCTTCGGCTGAAGATCGGCGTCCAGCTCATAAACCAGAGGAATGCCCGTCGGGATCTCCAAATTCTCGATATCACAGTCTGAGATCGAATCAAGATGCTTGACAAGAGCACGGATTGTGTTCCCGTGAGAGACGACGAGGACGGTCTTCCCCTCTTTCAGGTCCTGGGCGATCCGGCGCTGCCAGCATGGCAGCAAACGGCTTGCAGTATCCTCTAAAGACTCAGTGACCGGAATCTGATCCTCTCCCAGGCCGCTGTATCGTCTGTCATGCAAAGGAGATCGAGGATCTTCTCTTTGCAGTGCAGGAGGTCTGTCCCGAAAGCCACGCCTCCAGCGGTGGACCTGGGCCTGGCCGTATCTCTCTTCCACCTCCATCTTGCTCCTGCCCTGCAAATCTCCGTAGAAGCGCTCATTCAGCCTCCAGCAGGCAGTCACCGGTATCCACATCAGATCCATCTCGTCTAAAACTATCCATAAGGTCCTGATGGCGCGCTTCAAGACAGAGGTATAGGCAAGATCAAATGAAAGGCCGCATTCTTTCATAAGCCTGCCTGCACCTTTCGCCTCAGCCCTTCCGCTCTCGGATAGATCGACATCCATCCAGCCTGTGAACCTTTTCTCCTGGTTCCACAGGCTCTGGCCGTGCCTGAGCAAAACGAGCCTTGGCATCCCTCACTCCCCTGGCCTAATCTCCCTGATAGATCTTCCAGGCGGCCTCAACGCTTGCATCCTCCACAGTTATGGCGTAGATGGCATTGCACAGCCTTATGGCTTCATCCAGGGGCCTCTGGTGAATATTGCGGCCAGTAGCGTTTCCGCAAGCTCCGCTGATGTGTATCTGGTCGTGCAGTCGCTGCAGGAAGGACCTGGCATCTGTGCTCTCGCCCCCAGCGCATACAACCTTGGTGCGTCCTGCAGCCTGCACGGCCTCCCGGAAGATCTCTTTTGAATCGAAGCCCGCCTTAGCAGGGTAGTTCACCTTGACAAAATCGCATCCCAGTGCAGCCGCCACACCCGCTGCACCTGCCACAAGATGTGGGTCCTTTTCGTCTTTCACGGCCTTGCCGCGCGGATACATCCAAAGGACTGCCACTAGCCCATTGCGGTGCGCCTGGAAGACCAGTTGAGCAGCCTGGCGGAGCATCTCGCCCTCGTGCTCACTCCCAAGGTAGACTGTATAGCCCACGCCCAAAATATCAAGGCCGCTCATCTCAGAAAAATCCACCACCTGACGTAGGTCAATCCATTGCAAACTGCAGGGCTCGGCCTGAGATGTCTTAACGAGGTTCGTCTTGGAGTTCAGCTTAACGAGATAAGGCACATCCGGATAGTCCATGCCATAGCGTGCGATGAGCCCAAGTTGAGTGGCAAATGCGCCTATCTTCGCCCCGGCTGCAATCTGGAACATATGCTCGGGGTTGGCATCCTGGGGGTCGATTCCCTCTCCGAAGAAGTCGTCGTTGAGATGCTCCACCTTCTGGTCACCTGCAAAGAGCATCATCCGCCCGCTTCCATGGGTCAGACGGAGATAGTTTTCCAGGTATTTGTTGCGGCAACGTTCCGGGACATCCAGGGGAACGATTATTTTTTCGGTCATTTCTCCTCCTCAAAGAGAACAGACAATTTCACCTGGGGCACGATCCTCAAAAAGTCATCCTTCTGGCAGAGCGCAGTTCCCTGGTGAAGGGTTGTGGCCGTGCCGGCTGCAGCTGCGTAGATCAGGCAATCCTTAAGGTCTTTGCCCTGCACAAGGCCGCAGATGAACCCGGCCACTGACGAGTCGCCAGCCCCAATCGTGCTCTCCACATCAACTGCAGGCGGCACAGCCAGATACTCATGGCCGCTGGAGACCAGAAGGATGCCCTTTGCACCCATGGAGACGAGTATGATCTCCACGCCCTGGCGACCGATCTCACGGGCCGCTGCGAGGACCTCGTCAATCTCCTTCAGCTCCCGTCCCACCAGCTCGGAGAGCTCGTGGATATTGGGCTTGATGATATTGGGATGGGCCTTGATTCCCTGCCGAAGAGCCTCGCCGTCTACATCCAGTACAACCTTGGCCTGGCACCGTTTCACTACGTTTATGATCTTGCGATATATCCCGGGGTTGATGCCGGGTGGCAGGCTGCCACCAATGGCGACAACCTCTGCGCAGGGCAGGCTCTCCAGCTGCTCGATGAATTGCATCAGCTCACTGGGCCTGATCTCAGGGCCGCGCGCATTGAAGGCGAGCTGCTTTCCTGTCTCCTTCTCGTGGATGATTATGTTCGTCCTGGTCTCACCCGAGACGCGCACAAAATAGCTCTGAATTCCCTCGTTCAGCAATCTGCCTTCCAGCTCCCTACCAGCAAAGCCTCCTACGAATCCCAGAGCCGTGTTTTCGACTCCAAGGTTCTTCAGCACCTTGGAGACGTCAATGCTCTTTCCTCCTGCGAAGCTCTTTTCTTCAAGGATTCTGTTGGAGACATCGTCGCGAATCCTCTGGATCCATATGGTGCGATCTAACGCAGGGTTGAGGGTGATGGTGTAAATCATGTTTGCTCCTTTCTTCTAGAGAGTTATAAGCCTTGGGTGAAGGAAGGCGTGGTTGATGAAAATTAGAAGCACATTACTTCACTCGAGGCCGCATTAAGCGACCTCCTCTCATTGAGAGATAAGTGTGAAGGTTAATGGTAGGATGGAGATCGATGACCTGGCTGGTCTAGGGAACTTGGGTCAAACCTAAATGGTCATTCATCTCCTTGAACTTGCTCAACAGTTCTACGCCTCGATCTGTTGTTTCATATAATACGTTCTTTCCCTCCTTTTTATTTATCAATTTATTTTTTATAAGCAAGTCGATATATGGATTGACAGTCCTGAAATTGAGATTTACCTGATATACAATCCTCGTCTTGCTGGCCCCATTCCTGCACACATCCAGTATTTGTGAGATTATCTCATGTCTGCTTCGTTTCATGATCTTCTCACCCACTTGGTATTGCGATCGGATCTTAACGTTTTTTTTTCAGCAATATTGCTTAGGTCAGACATACATTAATAATCTGACGAACTTATTATCAGGATTATAGATTACTATTACGGCCACGCGTTTTCTATAAAATTTATTTAAAATAAAATATAATTAGTATCTATTTTATTTTCTTTCAAGTCATATTGCGGCAGCTTGCAACGCAGTAAGCTTCTAAGACATTCGATTTTAAGAATAAATGGTAGGATGTATGGTAAATATATTTAATTATATTATGATGATCAATTTTAAATTTTTAGGATATCGTGCGCGATTATTTATATTAGATATCGAGATCAATACGCCATATTAGATCAATTAATTCGCGAAGAGCAACCAGAACTTGAGTCTCATATGGTGGGAAAAACAATTACGACAGGTAAGTACAAATGGGTTCATTCTCTACAGAGACTTGAGTGACGAGACAGTGAGCGACGAGATAATCGTTTTAAAAGACCTCAGCAAAATCTACGATAACGGCGTGGAGGTTCGCGCCCTCGATGGGATAAACCTCAAAATCTTGGCCGGCGAATTCGTGGCAATAGTGGGGCCGAGCGGTAGCGGTAAAAGCACCCTGCTGAACATGATAGGCTTGCTGGACACTCCCAGCCGTGGCCAGATCTTTCTCAAGGGCATAGACGTTAGCAGGGCCAGTGCCAACGAACGCGCCGCTCTTCGAAATCGCGAGCTGGGTTTCGTCTTCCAGTATCATCACCTCATTCCGGAGTTTTCAGCACTCGAGAACGTCATGATGCCAATGCTGATCAACAAAAAGAGCAAAGCAGAGGCACGCAAGCGATCCTTGGAACTTTTGCAGGCAGTAGGCCTAGGCGAGCGGCTCGACAACAGGCCAAGTCAGCTTTCCGGCGGCCAGAACCAGCGCGTGGCCGTAGCAAGGGCTCTGGCCAATGGGCCCTCTATCGTCATCGGCGATGAGCTGACAGGAAACCTGGACACCAAGAGCTCCGATCTGATCTATAACCTGCTTCGGGAGCTGAATCGGAAGATCAACCAGACATTCATTCTGGTAACGCATGACATGACCCTTGCTGAGAAGACGGACAGGATATTGAGAATCGTGGACGGAAAGATCGTCTGCGAGCTGCGCCGCCGCGATGGCAACTTCGTCACAATCGATGCCTGTGAGTTGGAAGAGGACGGCGGCAAAACAGATAGATCTTGAACGGGCGCCTGGATTACGGGCAAGATTGATAAACTCAAAACTATCTGATAATGGCCGAGGTATTATATGAATAACCAGTTTATATATTTCACAAGCATCCTGGCCTTGATGGCCATATCCGCTCTTGCTGTTTCAGCTCAAGAGAACGCGATTGCTCTGAATAATACTACCTTGAACAACACAACACTGAACATCACCCTGAATAAGACAGCCCTTAATGTGACTGCACCAGTTCTAAACGAGACCGCATCAGCCCTCAACGAGACTGCACCTGCCATCAACGAGACTGCACCTGCCATCAACGAGACTGCACCTGCACTCAACGAGACTGCACCTGCCCTGAATGAGACTGCACCTGTCCTGAACGAGACTGCACCTGTCCTGAACGAGACTGCACCTGTCCTGAACGAGACTGCACCTG
>CAZRYL010000058.1:0-10891 GCA_964604285.1 uncultured Methanotrichaceae archaeon | reverse complement strand
TATCCTTGTCGGCAGTCACCTTTATCACTGCCAGCTCCCTCTCAACAGACTCCGACGAGGCAAGCTCGCTGACTCTAATGACATTTATCAGCTTGCTAAGCTGCTTTATGACCTGCTCCAAAACATCTTCGTCCCCCTCGACTGTGATGGTCATGCGGGAATAATCCGGATTGTCGGTAGCACCTACTGAGAGGCTGTCGATGTTGAAGGATCTGCGGCTGAAGAGGCCTGCAATGCGGGTCAAAACACCTGACTTATTCTCCACTATGACGGCTATGGTGTGTCTCATCTAGCACCCCTCCTCTCCAAGGATCGCCTTGCGAGCATCAGCGTAGACCTTCTCCAGATGACTGGTGTGGCCCTCTTCGCACCACTCCAGCTCCAAAATCTCGCTTAACGTTGCACCAGCTGGCACCATTGGCGAGACCTTCTCTGCCGGGTTTACTATGAAGTCCATGATTGCGGGCCTGTCAGTGGCCAAAGCCGCGCGGATCACAGGTTCGACCTCTGAGGGCTTCGTGGCCCGCAATCCTATCGCGCCGTAGGCCTCGGCCAGCTTGACGAAATCGGGGCTGGTCCTTCCAAGGATTGTGGCAGAATACCTCTTCTCGAAGAAGAGCTCCTGCCACTGCCGAACCATTCCAAGGCATCCGTTGTTTAAAATTGCCACCTTCACAGGAATGTCGTTCACAACCGCCGTTGCCAGCTCCTGGCTGTTCATGAGAAAGCTGCCATCGCCTGCGATGTCGATCACATCGCACTCCGGGCGGCCTATCTTGGCTCCAATGGCTGCAGGAAATCCGTATCCCATGGTCCCCAGGCCTCCGGACGATATGAACTTCTGTGGGTCCTTGTGCACAAAGAACTGCGCAGCCCACATCTGGTTCTGACCGACCTCTGTGGTGATGATGGCATCGGGCGCAAGCTGGCAGAGCTTCTCGATCACAAACTGAGGCTTGATGATGTTCATATCGGGAATGTAGGTCAGAGGATAGTCTTTCTTCCAGCCATCGATCTTCTCATTCCACGTACTTCTCGGTTTAGGCTGGACCTCCTTTTCAAGAGCCATCAATGCATTCTTTGCATCTCCCACAACTGGAATGTCCACGCGCACGTTCTTGCCCACTTCTGCCGGGTCCACATCGATATGAATGATCCTGGCGTGGGGGGCGAAGCTGGAGATCTTTCCGGTCACACGATCGTCAAACCTCGCGCCAACGGCCAAGATCAAGTCAGACTCCTGGATGGCGTAGTTGGCATACTTCGTGCCATGCATTCCCAGCATCCCTAAAGAGAGTGGATGGTCCTCGGGGAAGCAGCCTATGCCCATTAGCGTTGTTGTGACTGGAGCGTTGATCTTCGTCGCCAGGTCGAAGAGATTTTTATGCGCTCCTGCGAGCTTCACACCGCCTCCAACGTAGATCACAGGCCTCTGCGCCTCCATCAGTGCCCTGGCAGCCTTCTTGATCTGCATCTCATGCACCTTGAAGGAGGGGTGATAACCTGGCAAATTCACCTCAGGCCAGGTGAACTCGACCTCATCCACAGTCACGTCTCGCGGCAGATCGATCAGCACCGGTCCCGGGCGGCCAGTTCGAGCGATGTAGAAAGCCTCGCGAAATACGCGAGAGATATCTTTTGCGCTGCGCAGTAGATAGTTGTGCTTGGTTATTGGCAGGGTGATTCCCGTTATGTCCGCCTCCTGGAAAGCATCCTTGCCTATGAGCCAGGTGTTGACCTGGCCTGTGATCGCCACCATTGGCACTGAGTCCATGTAGGCATTGGCAATCCCGGTGACGAGGTTCGTCGCCCCGGGCCCGGAGGTTGCGATGCACACTCCAACTTTTCCGGTAGCTCTGGCATAGCCATCGGCCATATGAGCTGCGCCCTGCTCATGCCGAACCAGAATATGGCGAATATCCGACTGGTAGATGGCATCGTAGAGGGGCAGCAGTACCCCGCCTGGAAGTCCGAATACCACATCTACGCCTTCCCTCTTCAGACACTCCAATACCGCCTGGGCACCTGTCATCTTATTTGACACTTTATCCTCTCCTCCTCTTCCAGCCGCATCAGCCGGTTGATGCCCTCTAGCACTGCCTCGACCGATGCCATGATTATGTCTGCGTCTGCTCCCCGAGCAGTGATCTTCCTGTCAGCCATTGCCATCGTCACCCATACTTCAACCAGCGCATTTGTTCCACCAGTGATGGCGTCCACATGATACTCTTCAAGGCGGACGTCTGCAACCCCAGAGATCGCCCTACGAATGGCATTGATCGCAGCGTCCACAGGCCCAACGCCAATGCCAGCCTCCAGCTTCTCAGAGCCGTTGAGCTGGATCTTCACAGAGGCCGTCGGAGTTACCGTATTTCCTGCTACCACAGTCAGCTCATGCAGCTTGACCTTTGGCTCCTTCTGAATGGAGAGCACTGTATCGGCTATCGTCTGCAAATCTGCATCCGATACGCGCTTGCCCTTGTCGCCCAGCTCCTTTACCCTTGAGACTATCTGAGCCAACTGCTCTTCAGAGACGCCTATGCCGAACTCGTGCAGAGCATGCTCCACAGAGGCCCGGCCTGCATGCTTGCCGAGCACAATGCGCCTCTTCCTGCCCACGGTCTCCGGTTGCATCGGCTCGTATGTCCTGGTGTTCGCCAGGAGGCCTTTCACATGAATTCCTGCCTCATGCGTGAAGGCATTCTCTCCAACTATTGCCTTGTTGGGAGAGAGAGGCAGTCCCGTCATTCGCGACACGAGCCGCGAGAGCTGATAGATATCCTGACATTTGATCCCTGTGTTGATCCTGTAGAGGGACTCCAACGTCATGACAACCTCTTCCAGGCTGGCATTTCCGGCACGCTCGCCAATGCCGTTTACAGTCACGTGAGCCTGGGATGCTCCCGCCCTCAGTGCTGCCACGGTATTGGCTGTGGCCATTCCGAAATCGTTGTGGCAGTGAACGCTTATGGGCTTGCCTAGATTAGACAGCCGCCCAAAGATCTCAGCGGTCACCTCCGGAACCAGCACGCCCACAGTATCGCAGAAAGCAAGCCTGTCAGCTCCGGCATCAATTCCTGCCATGTAAAGGCTTGTCAGATAATCCTGATCCGCCCTGCTGGCGTCTTCACCGCTCAATTCCACGATCAGTCCATGGTCTTTAGCAAACTCCGTCACTTCTACGGCTTTACGTATCACGGAATTTCTGTCCGACTTGAGCTTGCATTCGATGTGAAGGTCTGATGCCGGCACAACCAGATGGATTGAGTCAACGTCGCAATCCAGGGCAGCATCAACGTCTGAAGTCAATGCGCGAGTGTAGCTGCAAATTTCAGCATCAAGACCAGAGGCGGCAACTGCCTTTATCGATTTACGCTCTCCCTCAGAGGTCATGGCAGAACCAGCCTCAATCACTTGCACACCCAGGGAGTCCAGCCCGCGTGCGATGGCAAGCTTCTCCTCCATATCGAGAGAGACGCCGGGCGTCTGTTCACCATCACGCAAAGTAGTGTCAAGAAATCGGATTTTATCCGATAAAGCGATCCCACGCATTCATTTTAAATCACCTTTCGGCCAACGGGCCGGTTCTGGCTTTTTGATCTTTAATGATTGATAAAGCTAACGACGTTGCAATCTTTGGGCAGAACTGCTGGAGGAAAGGCGTATATACGCAGAGGCTATAGTTATTTTGGGAGATATTGATGGTTGCAGAGGATGCCATAAAGGCCACAGTTGATGAACTCCTCAAAGCTCTCTCGGCCAGAAACATAATCGGCGAGCCGATAGAGATGGAGGATAAAATCATCATACCCATCACGAAGATGGGCATGGGCTTTGGCACCGGCATTGGTCGCGGAAGCGAAGATTCCGGCAATAGAGGAGTGACTGGAGGAGCCGGTGGGGGGGTGGGCGTCTTTCCTGTGGCTGTGGTGATTGTCTTCAGAGGTATCGCCGGCTCTGAGGGCGTGAAGGTCGTTCCCCTGGGGGCTCCAAGTCCATTGTCGGAGCCGATGGCAAATATCGCCCACATCGTGATGGAAAAACTGGCAGGCAGAAAGGAGGAAAGAGAAAAGAAGCCCGGACAGATTGCCAAAATTAACATCGAGTAGGTCTTTTCGATGCTCACATGGATGCAGGTATCCCAGAGCCTGTTCTCGATGATCCAGATTTTGGCGGCACTATTTCTCTTGCTTTTGGTCCTATTTTTGATCATTCCCCTCAATCTCTCATTTGAATTCAGGAAAAGAGGCCCGATGATCCAGGCATCCTACAAAATCATCTGGCTTGGAGTTGCCATAAAAAAAGGATACATCGAGCCTACAGCCACTGATGAGGCAAGTTCAATTGATGCGCCAGCGCACAGCTCTTCACACACCCTTGACATAAAATCTCTGGTTGATGCTATTTTGGCAATAATTTTGGCCTTAAAAGACCTGTGCAAATCGATAAATTTTAAAAAGGCATCCTGCAGCCTCAGCTTTGGGCTGAACGACCCCGCACAGACCGCTGTAATATGCGGCTATCTCTGGTCCTTAGCCGCGGCCACAGGTCCCTTGAGCACAAGCATTCACATAGAGCCCTGCTTTCAAGAGGAACGACTTGAAGGAGAGATCAAAGTCGAGCTTGGGGCCAGGATGCTCTGGACGTCTGTTGCATTGATCAACTCCCTGCGAGAAAAGAAGATAAGAAAGCTCTTGATAATGATAATACGAGAGACGCTATCATGAAGGGTATAAAGCTTCCCAGGGTCGAGACGGAGATAAAAGTGGCAGAGGAGATTTTAGCCGCAGACAGGAGCATCTACACAGTGATCGAGGTCTTTATTCTGAAGGCGGATGATGTGAAAGCAATTGGATGCTGGCTCGTGCCGCTGGCCATTCTCATCATCGAGCCGGGGTGGCAGTATGCAATCTCCATTACTGGAGAGGAGATGCCCCTGGAGGCGATCATAGAATTGGCACCGTCTTTGAAGTTCGTGATAGAAAAGGGACGGAACATAATGGAAGTGACCTGAAAAAAGGTCTTGTGAGCCGAAGGAGTCATGCATGCCTCTTCACCTAAACAAGCCAGCGCCAAGATGCCTCGGCATCGCAGAGAGCTTTTTTCGCTCCAGCCCATCTTCTGTTTTGGCGGGCGTGGTCATGCGCGGGGATCTGCGCGTCGATGGCCTTGCGACGGCCTGCGCCACAGTAGGCGGAGACGACGCCACTGAAGCCGTCCTGAAAATATACAAAGATCTTGACCGCACCGATGTGAACGTCCTGCTACTGAGCGGAGCTGTAGTTAGCTGGTTTAACATCATCGACCTGCAAGAGGTATTCAAAAAAGTCCAAAAGCCTCTGGTCTGCCTGACCTACGAAGAATCACATGGCCTTGAGAGATACATTCTCGAGTACTTCCCGGAGCCGGATATGAAGCTGCGTGCCTACCGCGCCCTGGGCGAGCGGGAGAGCGTGCTGCTCAAGACAGGCTACACAGTTTATGTGCGCACTCTTGGCGCAACGGCTGAAGATGCAAGGGTTCTGCTCAACAAATTCACCCTGGAAGGCCGCATCCCAGAGCCTGTGCGTGTTGCCAGGCTGGTTGCGCGAGCGGTGCTGGGTGAAATATGCGAGTGAGGAGAGTAAGCCCCCTTCTGTTCACGGCGGCATTCAGCTTAGCGCCATACCCGGGCTTGGCTGGACGTCCAGTTTAACAGCCCTATTTTGGCTTGCACCCACAGGGTTTCGCCGTTTCATCCGCCTCCCCGCGCGACCATCAGCCTTGCGGCATCATCGCCCTTGCGCGGAGCGGTCTCGTTTCTGTGCCAGAGCCGGAGCTCTCGCCCCACATCCTTTGGGGATGTCTGTGTGTCCAGTGGTGGGGGGACTTTCCACACCGGCCAAAAAATGGCCAGCGGCAGCCGCCCTTCCTCTCTCGCACCGATGCATTATGTCTCTTTCGCCATATAACATCGTCGCTGGTGATCTGCAAGGGCAAACCTTTATCCTTTGACTTTCTTTTTTCTTAGGGATGGCCAGGGATCAGAGAGATTACTATTATCGTCTTGCAAAAGAGGAGGGCTACAGGGCCCGCTCTGCCTTCAAGCTCTTGCAGATAAACGAAAAGTTCCACATCATCAAGAGGGGCGACAGCGTCGTGGACCTGGGGGCTGCGCCCGGCGGCTGGCTGCAGGTAGCCCGCAAGTTATCAGGCGGCAGGATCGTGGGGGTGGACCTGGAGGAGATCGAGGCCATCCCGGATGTGATCACGCTTCAGGGGGACATCACCCAGGAGAGCACTGTGGACATGATCAGGAACGCGCTGGGGAAAAGCGCAGATGTGGTGATCTGCGATGCAGCACCCAATTTAACTGGCGCCTGGGACATGGACCATGCAGTCTCAATAGACCTGGCGCGCTCTGCACTTCGCGCTGCTTTGAAGCTGCTCAAGCCGCGGGGCAACTTCGTGGTCAAGGTCTTCCAGGGTGACATGTTCACAGATTATCTGAACGAGGTGAAAAGGGAGTTTGAATTTGTGCAGGCCCACTCGCCAGCCGCCTCCAGAAAGGAGAGCGCAGAGACCTACGTAGTCGCCAAGAAGCTCCTCACAGGGCCTGTGCGAAAGGGAGATGTCCTGGATGTTCTGATTGAGTCCACAGGCAAGTCTGGTGATGGCGTGGCCATGGTTGACGGCTTCGCTGTCATTGTGCGCGGGGCAAAGATTGGGGAGCGGCTGCGAATAAAGATAGATGCTGTAAAGCCCAATTTTGCCTTTGCGGCTATCCTGGGGAGAAAGGATTAATAACCCGCCCAAGAAAAGCAAAAGGATGGGGTGAGTGTATGGAAGAGAATGCCGTGATCTTCATCGGAGACAAGCCGGTCATGAACTATGTGCTTGCATTGATGACCCAGTTCAACAAGCCGGTCTCTAGCGTTACACTTAAGGCAAGGGGGCGCTCGATCTCACGCGCCGTTGATGCTGCAGAGATCGCTAAAAACAGGTTCATGCCCAATCTCAGGGTTTTGGGGATAACTATCGGCACAGAGGCAGTCCCAAACGAGGAGGGAAGAACTGTGAATGTGTCCTCCATGGAAATAGTTCTTGCAAAGCAGGAATGATTTCGCGGCCAAACACGGCCTGATGGGCAGAAAATAATTTAAATGCAGCAGTCAACTCGGATCTTGTGACAGTCTTCAGGGCATACGATGTTAGAGGTGTCTACGGCACCGATCTTACAGAAGAGCTGGCCGCTCGAGTAGGAGAATCCTTCGGATCTTATGCTGGAGGGGGAAGAGTTTCGCTTGGCAGAGACACACGCATCAGTGGGCCATCTTTGCAGAAGGCTTTTTTAAATGGGGTCCTTTCAACGGGCTGCGAGGTGCAAAGCTTCGGCGTAATCCCCATTGCGATCTTGAGCTATATCACAATGGCAGACAGGCTCAAAGCAGCAGCCTACATCTCCGCCTCTCACAACCCCCCAGAGTACAACGGAGTTCGTTTCAGAACAGGCGACGGCTACGGTCTGCTCTACCAGGAGTCGTCCATCATGAAGTTCTACCGGGAAGGCGGCTTTCTCTCGGGAGTAGGGCGAAAGATCGCACGCTCGCCCGATGAGGCCATCGAGAGGTACAGGCAGTATGTAGCACGCAAGCTCAAAATTTTGCGGTCGCTGAAAATAGTCCTGGACATGGGCAATGGTTCGGCCTGCACCATGAGCTCCTTTTACAAGAGACTTGGCTTTGATCCTATTGTGATGAACGGCACCATGGACGGCCACTTCCCGGGCCGCGGACCAGCACCAAACGAAAAATCCCTCGTGTCTGCCTGTAAGGTCGTGGTTGATAGAGGGGCCGACTTTGGAGTGGGTTTTGACCCTGATGCAGATCGCGGTATCGTCATCGATGACATGGGCAGGGTATTGCCGCCAGAAAAGGTTGCCATAATCATTGCTCGTCGCAGGTACAAGTCGGGCGATCTGGTCATATCAGGCTTCGATTGTTCCATGATCCTGGAGCGAGAGCTTGAAAAGGATGGCATAAAGGTGTTGAGGGAGAAGGTGGGAGATGTCTTCGTGGCCAACAGGGTCAAGAACGAAAATGCTGTTTTGGGGGTAGAGCGCAGCGGCCACTTCTTCTTGCCGGAGTTTCAGTATTCTGACGACCCATTTGCCATGAGCCTCGCCATAGGCGAGATCATCTCGGAAGGCGAGACTCTCTCAGAGCTCGCAGACCAGATACCGGATTATCCCTACAGGCAAATAAGCATCCGCCTCAGTGAAGATCCAGCGGACGTCATGTTGCGGCTTAAGGATGCTCTAGCAGGGCAGGAACCGGATACTACCGACGGGCTAAAGATCACAACCGAGAGTCATAGCATCCTCATCAGGCCCAGCAACACGGAGCCCATTTTAAGGTTATACATCGAAACTGCCATAGATGATATGAAAGAGCTGGAGGAGCGTTATTTGCAGATCATACATAGGGCCATGAGAAAAGCTATTTAATGAGCCTCATCCGTCAGCCCAAATACAAATTAGTACAGAGCTGAGCCCGTTTGAGTTACCAAGACGTCTGCGTCCTCATACCGACCCTCGACGAAGAGGAGTCCATCGAATCAGTGATCCGAGAATTCCGAGCCATGGGCTTCGAGAACATACTGGTCGTGGACGGCCACAGCAAAGACGCAACGGTGTCGAAGGCTGAAAATGCCGGCGCTCGCGTAGTCCTCCAGTCTGGCTCTGGCAAGGGTCAGGCGCTAAAAGAGGTCTTTGAGACAATTGAACAGCCTTATATACTTTTGATTGACGGTGATGGGACGTATCTGCCTTCAGAGGCTTTTATGCTTCTGGATCCTCTGTTCAAGGGGAGGGCAGACCACGTAGTGGGCAACCGGTTCGGCCACTTGAAGGGCGGGGCACTCAAGCGCCTGAACATGTTCGGCAACAAGATCATCAACCGCTTTTTCGTTTTTATCTACGGCGTTCATCTTAAGGACATCCTCTCAGGGTACAGGGCCTTCACGACAGATGGCATACGCCTTCTGGATCTCTCCACGCCGGGATTTGAGATCGAGTCGGAGATGACGATTGAGAGCGTGAAAAAGGGATTGCGCATCGTGGAGATTCCTATCACCTACATGCCAAGGCCCGTTGGCACGAAGACAAAGCTCAATCCATTTCGAGACGGGTTGAAGATTGCCCTCACAATATTCAGAATGGCAAAGACCGAGAATCCCATGTTCTTCTTCGGCCTGATTGGCTCCCTCTTTGGTGCGGTCGGATTTTTGATCGGCCTTTATGTGGCAAGAGACTGGATCAACTGGCGCATAGAGCACATTCCTCTCACAATTCTAACGGCGATACTGATAATCGTCGGCTTCCAGCTATTTCTCATCGGCATTCTCGGCGATATGATGGCTTCTTTGCATAGAGAGATGATGCGAGAGATCTATCGAAGACGCAAATAGTTCGGGCTTGAGACTGCATTTGGTATTGCGGATGATGGCGGAAAGGCTGATGGAAAGTTTGGATCATGCCACATCGGTCATCGTCATGATGAGCATATTTTTATTTTTCTACATTTTTGGATATTCTTATAAAATTTTAAGACAAAAAGCCACATCTTGTCAAAAAGAATTTATACTATGACTATATCAAAATAAATTAAACTTAATCCTGGTTTGTGATCATTATGTCAAGAAAGATGGGAGAGGTCTCTGCCAACAGCTTCTCAGCCATGCAAGAGAGAGCGCTAAATCTAATCGGCTCAACATCAGATGGCCTTCTCCAGTCCGAGCTTCGAAGGCTTTTATGTATCGATAGCAGCAAGTGCTCGAAAGTGGTCTGTAGGATGCTGTCGGCAGGCCACATCTACAGGGAGAAGGTCCCTTCAAGCAGCACTTACCGCATAAGGCTGGCTCACCAAACCGGCAAGGCCGCAAGATTTAGCTACATCGATAGATACTTACCTGAGATCTATCTGCTATACGTGACACGCTCTTAGCTGAGGCAGACCCGCAGGTGATAGAGGCCTTGAGGGAATTATGGGAGATTTTGCGTCCGATCAACTGCACTATGGCAGGAATAGCTGCAGTCATCGGACTGGCAATTGCCCTGAGCCAAAATTTCAGGATTTTAATCTTGATTTTCCTGGCGGTTTTCTTGATCACAGGCGCTGGCAACGCCGTTAACGATTACTACGATCGCGCGATCGATGCCGTTAACAGACCGAACAGGCCAATACCCAGCGGTCGAATCAGCTCCCAGACGGCCCTCAGCTATTCGCTAATCCTTTTTGCAGCGGGCTGCATTATGGCAGGAGCTGTGAATCAGATCTGCCTTGGAGTGGCCATCCTCAACTCGGCTCTGTTGATATTTTATGCCAGGAGCCTCAAGGCCACGCCACTTGCAGGAAACATCTGCGTGGCTTTTCTGACGGGCTCGACCTTCCTCTTCGGGGGCGGTGCGGCTGGTGTTGCAGGGCTGATGGCAAACCAGGTTCCTTTTCTCCTCTCCTTTTTGGCGACCATGAGCCGGGAGATCATGAAGGACGTGGAGGATATGGAGGGAGACCGTCTGGGCGGTGCAAAGACCCTTCCAATCTTGGCAGGAGAGCGAACTGCATCGGCAATGGCCGCCGCCTTTGTCGCTCTTGCGGTAGCGCTCAGCTTCACTGCATCCTTTGGTATGGCGTACCTTGTAATTGTGGCCGTCGCTGATCTCTTCTTCCTGGCATCAATTATGATTATGGCCAGGGGAAATGCCGCAGGATCGCAGAGGGCTCTGAAGATGGGAATGGCATTCGCCCTGGCAGCATTCCTTGCGGGAGCACTGCACCAAATGGATCTCTTGTGATCTTTTAGGACGAAAGCAGGGCTAATCCCCGCCAATTCATTGGCGTGATACAGCCCG
>CAZRYL010000057.1:0-10936 GCA_964604285.1 uncultured Methanotrichaceae archaeon | reverse complement strand
TGGCCTTGGCAAACGCCGTCACATCATTTGGCCGAGAGAACATCTTGCGCACGAAGAAGATCATTGACGAGATCGGATCGATCTATGTGATCGAGGGGTCGGCAGTCTTCGGCAATGAACTGCCTTTCGGAAAGGCAGGAGCAAAGCGCTTCGATCTCTCCGTTGTCTACGGCGACACGGATAGCGTCTTTGTAAGGCTCAAACCCTCTGGACCGGATTCTGAAGAGGTCTCTTTGCAAGATGCGGGGTTGATAGGTCGCAAGATCGCAGAGACCGTGACCGCCAGCCTCCCTGCGCCAATGGAGCTGGTCTTCGAGGCCTTTGCCCGGCGTGGAATATTTCTGGCCAAGAAGCGCTACGCACTCTGGGTTTTCGAGCCTGTGGGCGATGCCTGGAAGGACAGGATCAAAGTGCGCGGCATGGAAACTGTGCGAAGAGACTGGTGCGATCTGACATCAAAGACCCTCAAGACATGCCTGGAGCTGGTACTCAAGGAGGGCAAGGTGGAAGAGGCCGTGGATCATGTTCGCTCCGTAGTGCTCAGGCTTCAGGACCTGGATCTCTCTCAGGATCCGGCTATCCTGGAGGATCTAACGCTCACCAGGAGATATACGAAGAGCACAGGCTCCTATAAAAACAAGCAGCCTCACATTCAACTCGTAGAGAAGATCAAGAAGAGAGGCGGCCACGTACCAGATATTGGAGACCGAGTTCCTTTTGTGATCATTCGAGGAAGGAACAGTCGCAAGAACAAGGAGTTATTCGTTGATAGGGCTGAGGACCCAGGTTACGCCCTGGAGAAGAACATACCACTGGACACTGAGTACTATGTGGAGAAACAGATCCTTCCGCCTGTCCTGAGGATATTCGAAACCTTCGGAGTCACCAAGGACAGGCTTTGCATTGGGAGAGGTCAGAGCAGCCTGTTCAGTTTCCAGGCCGATGCCCCCAGGGCGCAGAAGCAAAAGTCGCTGTTCGACTTTTAGCGTAGACAGAAACTAAGAGCTGTAATTTGCATTGTAATCGATCATGTAGGTGCTTTGAGGATTGAGATGCTAAATTTGGTATTGGAGACGCTTGAACAAACCGTATCTACTATGATTTTAGTATTTGTGATGCTCTTTATTACGGGCCTCATGACGGAGATGGGTGTGTTCCAGCGGATATCATATCTCGCCAAACCTCTGGTTTCAATATCGCGCCTGCCTGCGATATCAGCCTCTACATTTGTGATCAGCCTGGGGTCGGCCCTGGCCGCAAATACAATGATCGCCAGAATGAAAAACGAGGGACATTTGAGCGAACGCCAGGCGTTTCTAAGTGCAATCTTAAACAGCGTCCCAGTCTATTTCCGAGAGCTTTTCACCTATCAACTGGCCTTTGTAATTCCCGTTTTAGGGATATTTGTGGGTGGAGTTTATGCGCTTGTGGCAGTCTCCACTGGCCTGATCAAGCTGGTCTTGGTCCTGGTATTGGGAAGGGCATATCTTATGGGCGATTCTAAGGCATCGCTGGAACTGGCCGAGCCCCAGGAGAGGAAGAGCATAATAAATTCTGCAATAAAATCTTTGCGCGGGCAGGGCCGGATATTTCTCCGAATTGCAGCACTTTACTTCATTATGACATTTATGGTACTATATTTAAGCGAGAGAGGGATATTGCAGTCGCTGGATGTTCTTCCTCTGGCTCACCTGTTCAGTGTCCCCCCGGAGACCGTGATCCCTCTGACCATTTACGTGGCAAGCCCAAAAGCAGGCATCACACTTCTTGGTCCGATGATTCAAAACGGCACCATATCCGAGTCGGAGGCCCTGATCGTCTTGATGTTGGGAAGCTTATTCATGCTTCCCGTTTACTCCATTAGGTCTTTGATGCCCAATTACACTTCGGTATTCGGCATGAGACTTGGGCTCTCATTGGTGGCGATATCTACGGGAATCAGCGTCTTGGTCAGGCTTCTAGTGCTTGTGGCTCTGCTGATGGCGACTGGATAGGATATGGAAACAACCTTTATTAATTAAATGATATTATCGATCACCTGATCCGAGGTCACAACGATGCTCAATGCAAGAGATTTGCTTGAAAGAGTCAGAATGCAAAAACCCCTTGTACATCACCTGACCAATTGGGTGACAATTTACGATTGTGCAAACATCGTCAAGGCATTTGGTGCATCTCCAGTCATGGCGCATGCCAAGGAAGAAGTCGAGGATATGGCCTCATTAGCTTCTGCTTTGGTTTTGAACATCGGAACTCTAAGTGCTGATTTAGTCGAAGCAATGATGCTGGCAGCCCATGCCGCAAACCGCAAGGGCATCCCGGTTACCCTCGATGTTTGTGGCGCAGGTGCGACAAAATTTCGCGACGATAAATGCTTTGAGATCCTGGACAATGTGTTGGTGAATATCATAAAAGGCAATGCTTCCGAGATCGCGCGGATAGCTGGTGAAAAGGTTCAGACCAGGGGCGTTGATGCGACAGCTGTTGAAAAGAATCTCCGAGACATAGCACAGGAGCTTGCAGAAGAGAGGAATTGCACAGTTGTCATCACAGGCAGAGAGGACATTGTGGCGGGCGAAAGACGTGTAGTATTTGTGAAGAACGGTCACCCGATGATGGCAAATATCGTAGGCACTGGATGCATGGCAACATCTGTGATCGGAACGTTCTCGGCCGTTGAAAGCGACCATGTGTCCGCTGCAGCATCAGGTCTTGTCTGCTATGAGGTCGCTGCCGAGATAGCGGCAAAGGCCTCGAGGGGACCGGGCTCGTTCAAGGTGGAGATGTTCGATGCAGTGTACAGCCTTGATGCAAAAACTGTGGAAAAGATGCAGAGGATCGAAGCTTGAAGGGTTATTATTTTATAACGGACTCACGCCTGAGCCGTGCAGGTAACATCAATGACGTACAGCAGGCAGTGGCATGCGGCGTAGGAGTGGTTCAGTACCGGAACAAGAATGCACAAACCCGGGAGATGTTTGAGGAGGCAGTCGTGCTCAGGGAGATATGCCGGGATGTGCTCTTTCTGATCAATGATCGAATCGACATCGCCCTGGCGATCGGTGCTGATGGAGTCCATCTTGGTCAATCAGACATGCCGATTGGAGCTGCCAGAAAGATACTGGGACCTGAGAAGATAATCGGCCTGACTGTTCATAACCTTGCTGAAGCACTTGAGGCACAACGCCTCGGCGCCGATTATCTGGGCGTCTCGCCCATCTTCAAGACCAGTACGAAGGCAGACGCTGGGAGACCTGCTGGAATTGCGTTGATCGAAGAGATTCGTAGCCATGTCAGCCTTCCTTTGGTGGCTATAGGCGGCATAAATCATTCCAATGCAATCGACGTCATCAATGCGGGAGCTGACGCTCTGTGCGCAATATCTTGCGTCGTGGCCAGAGAGAATGTCAGCAAGGAGATAAAAAAATTCCAGGATTTGTTCAAAGAATTCGGAAAGGATGAAGGTCATTAAGATCGAATTTAGAAGGGTTGCTCTCTTATGGAAAACCTTTATCTCCTAGAAGCCATTTCACCCATCAGGTCCGGAATGTAACCATTAGGTCGAACCGGCAAAGGTGAAAAGGATGAAGTCTTTTTACAGCTACATCAGTGACGCCTGGTCCTCTCCCCGAGAGGGGATTGTAGGCGCATTGAGGCAGGACAGGCTCAAGGCCTGGCGCCAGGATATGACAGTGCAGAAGATCGAGAGACCTACCCGCCTGGACAGGGCGCGGGCATTGGGCTACAAGGCCAAACAGGGCATCATCGTGGCGCGTGTAAAAGTGAGACGTGGGGGAAGGCGCAAGTCCCGTTACGAGAGAAACAGAAAGACCAGCAAGATGGGCGTAAACACCATTACAATGGCCAAATCCATCCAGCGCATCGCTGAGGAGCGAGCTGGTCGGCGTTTTCGTAATATGGAAGTCCTCAACTCCTACTGGGTGGCCGAGGACGGCAAGCACAAGTGGTACGAGGTCATACTGGTAGATCCATGTGCCCCAAGCATTCAGAACGACAAAGACCTCAACTGGGTGACAAACGACGTTCATAGGGGCAGAGCAGTGCGCGGCAAGACCAGTGCTGGTCGCAAGGGCCGTGGCCTTAGGTATAAGGGTTCGGGCACTGAGAAGACCAGGCCAGGCATAAGGGCCCACGACGGCAAAGGAAAGTAAGTGATTGACCGGGTCTCTTTCCGGGCCTTTGTGGCGGCAACTGAAGATGAGGGCAGGGTGCGCGAAGCCCTTGGTATCTTCGTGCCCCCGGACAGAATATCCTCTACTACTGCACAAGGTCATTTCGGAAATGAGATCAAAATCCTGGAGGCCAGCCTGAGGAAAAAAGATGCTCTGGCCTTCTTTCAAATTCTTCACGAGCAGCTTCCACCAATGGACCTGGAGCGGCTGCGTCAGGAGATCCCAGACAGACTAGAAGGCGAAAGCCACTTCCACCTCCGTCTGGACAAGCAAGCAGCTTATAAGGGCATGCTCCGCCTGACGGAATCAGCTGATGCACTGGACGTTTTGGCTCTTGTCAAGACCTACCCTTCCAGGCGCGAGGAAGCTTTGAGGATTTTAAGTGAGCTCTTATGAGCTTTTACGAATGCATGAAAGCCTATCCAGAGGGCTCGGCATCCGCGAGCAGATTGGCCTTGACTGCCAAGCGGTTAGGCTACGAAGGGCTCATAATCTGCAATTCTGAGCCTTCCAAGGTCTTCCGGCTGAAGGCAGCAGACCGCATAAAAGGAATAAAAGTGATCTTGGGCGCAGAGGTCACAGCTACCAGTCCAAGGGCCCTGAAGGGCAGCATCTCAGCTCTGCGAGCAAGGTACCCTTTCCTGATCGTTTATGTAGGAACAGAAGAGCTTGTCAGATCAGCCTGCGAGGACCCGAACGTGGATATGCTGCTTTGCCCGTATGATGCCAGGCGGTCTCTGAGCATTGCCACTGCCAGGGCTGCCATGAAGAACCAGGTGGCCATCGGCTTTGATCTGAGCCCCCTGGTGCTACTGCGCGGCAGCTCTCGCGCCCACTGGCTTGAGGCTGCTGGGCGCAACCTCCAGATGGCTCGCAAGTTCGAGCTCTCGACTATCATCACCACGCGTGCCAGGTCCCACCTGGACCTGAAAGCCCCCAGAGACCTTCTCGCGCTAGCCGAGGTTGTGGGCTTTGAGCCCGAAGAGGCGCAAGCAGCTCTGATGAGGCCTGGAAGGCTAATAGAGCTCAATCGAAGGAAGTGGCTTGGACCAGGAGTGGAGCTTCTTTGAGAACCAGACTTCCAACCCTTCGCTCCAGGAGAAGATACATGGCTTTTTCGCTGGAAGCGGAGGGAGAGATATCAACAGGAGAGCTGATGAAAGAGATTCGCTCAGCCCAGTTTTCGCTCTTTGGAGACGTTGGGGCCTCCAAAAACAGGCTGAAGCTGATATCGTTCAATGGACAGTGCGGCCTGTTGCGCTGTAGCTATGCCCATATAAGGGATACAAGAGCAATTCTGGCAACGATTTATTCGATAAATGGAATTAGGGTATCGTTGCACTCAAAAGGGGTCTCTGGAACGATTAAAACAGCTACAGAAAAGTATTTACAGCAACTAGGTAAAATATGTGCCGAAAGCTACAGAAGAAGAATCGAGCTGGATGATGTCTCTGGGTGTATTATTCGCACCCATGGCCCAAAAGTCGATCTTTGCCCGGACGACCGGGATAAGACTGAAGGATCAGATACCCTATACCTGGGTCTGACTTCTTTTGATTTAAGTGGAGGACACGAGGATGCAGATGGCACCACAGATGGGTTATGATAGGGCTATTACCGTATTCAGCCCTGATGGCAGATTATTTCAAGTTGAATACGCCCGCGAGGCCGTTCGGAGAGGTACGACGGCTGTGGGCATAAAGGCAAAAGACGGCGTGGCTGTGCTGGTGGACAAAAGAATCACAAGCAGGCTCATGGAACCCAAGTCAATTGAAAAGATATTTCAAATTGACACACACATTGGTGCCGCAACATCCGGCCTGGTAGCAGATGCCAGAGTTCTGATCGACAGGGCAAGGGTGGAGAGCCAGATCAACAGGCTGGTCTATGATGAGCCTATTGGGGTTGAGGCCCTGGCCAAGAAGATCTGCGACTTCAAACAGCAATACACCCAGTATGGCGGTGTTCGGCCATTTGGAACAGCGCTCTTGATCATAGGCGCCGAGGAGGGCAGGACACGTCTCTTTGAGACCGACCCGAGCGGTGCTCTGCTGGAATACAAGGCCACGGGGATTGGTGCTGGCCGCTCAGCGGTGATGGAGGTATTCGAGGAGAAGTACAAAGAAGACCTGCTGATGGATGAGGCCGTACTGCTGGGGCTGGAGGCGCTCTACAAGGCAGCTGAAGGAAAGGTTGAGGCGGCCACGACGGAGATAGGCATAATCAAGCTTGCCGACAAAAAGTTCTACAAGCTGACAGAGATCGAAGTGGCAGAATATGTTGACAGGATGAAGGTCCTGGTCGGGGGCAACAAAGACAAGGGAGTGAAAGGAGAGGCATAGAAAATGGTCAGACTGGATGATGCGGTTCCAGCGAGACTCAAGACCCACGGAACTACTTTCGAAGTCCTGGTGGACCCGGACGGAGCCCTCGCTCTGAAGAGAGGAGAGGCAGTCAATATCGAAGACATCCTGGCCGTTGAGGATGTCTTCGAGAACGCCTCCCGTGGGGACCGCAGCCCCGAAGAAGACCTCCAAAAGGCCTTTGGGACATCAGACGCCCTTGAAATTGCTGGGATCATAATCAAGAAGGGCGAGATCAGCCTGACTGCAGAGCAGCGTAAACAGTTCATCGAGAGCAAACGACGTCAGGTCATAGAGGTCATCGCGCGAAATGCCATCAACCCGCAGACCAAGACACCTCACCCACCGGCGAGGATCGAGCAAGCCATGTCTGAGGCACGCGTAAATATCGACCCAACGAAGTCATTGGACGATCTGGTAAAGATAACAATGAAGGCCATCCGGCCGCTCATTCCCATCAGGTTTGAGGAGATTGAGGTGGCGGTCAAGGTTCCAGCATCCTACGCTCCAAAAGCCTATGGCGAGATCGCAGCTTTTGGCAAGCTCAACAGGGAGGCCTGGCAGAACAATGGCTCCTGGATCGGAGTGGTCCAGATACCTGCGGGGATGCAGACTGACTTTTATGCCCTGATCAACCGACTGACCAAAGGGGAAGCTGAGACGAAACTTCTTAAGCATTGAAGAACTTTGGAATGGATCGCATGGATCGCAAGGTGGTAGTACCAGGTGATCTTCTCTCTGAGGATGCCAAGAAGTCAGGGGATGGCACTTACGTCAAAGACGGCCGAGTCTACTCCCTGCTTTATGGTCTTGCGAACTACAGGGATAAGATAAATGTCATACCCTTGGCAGGGAAGTACATACCCGCGCCAGGGGATAATGTAGTGGGTGTAGTGAAGGACATAACCTTCTCTAATTGGATAGTAGACATCAATTCGCCTTACGACGGTTTGCTGCACATCTCAGAGTTTCCAAAAAGGATTGATGCTGAAGAGATGTCCAAATATCTTCGCATAGGCAGCTCTATCATGACCAAGGTGAAGGATGTAGACCCAACCATGAAGGTGGAGCTTACGCTGAATGACCGGAAGCTTGGTAAAATTACGACAGGCCAGGTCATAGAGATCAGCCATACGAGAGTTCCGAGGCTGATCGGCAAGGGCGGCTCCATGATCGGCATGCTGAAGAAAGAGGTAAACTGCAACATCTTCGTTGGTCAGAATGGAAGAATATGGATCAACGGAGGAGCAGATGATATGGATCTGGCTCTGAGGACAATTCACTTGATCGAGAAGGAGGCACACACCAACGGCCTAACAGACAGGATAGTGGCCTTCCTCAAGAAGGAGAAAGGAGCCAGAAGTTGATCGATATGGATGAAAATGATATATCGTTTTTCAAAGACGGACTGCGCCTGGACGGTCGAAGGACTGATCAACTTCGGCCCATAAAGATCGAGGTGGGAGTTCTGGCCAGAGCTGATGGCTCGTGCTATATCGAGATGGGCGGAAACAAGGTTATTGCAGCGGTGTACGGGCCAAGGGAAGTGCATCCAAGGCATCTGCAAGAAGTTACCAGGGCCATTGTGCGCTACAGATACAACATGGCCTCCTTCTCTGTGGAGGAGAGGAAGCGGCCCGGGCCTGACAGGAGATCCTACGAACTCTCGAAGGTGAGCCGCGAGGCTCTGGAGCCCGTGATCCTTACCAGCTATTTCCCGCGATCGGTCATAGATGTCTTCGTGGAAGTGCTTCAGGCGGATGCAGGAACCAGGACTGCAGGAATTAACGCTGCAGCAGTTGCGCTTGTCGATGCTGGGATTCCCATGAAGAGCATGATCAGTGCTTGCGCGGCAGGCAAGGTGGCAGACACAATAGTCCTGGACCCGATGAAGGAAGAGGATAACTTTGGCCAGGCGGATCTGCCCATTGCAATGACTCCGAATGGAGACATCACTTTGTTGCAGATGGATGGAAATTTGAGCCCGAATGAGTTTCACATGGCAGTGGAGATGGCCATGAAAGGCGCGAGGGATATCTACGAGATCCAGAGGAAGGCACTGTTGGAGAAGTACAGCCAGCTCGAGTCTCCCGCGGTCGAGGTGAAGGCTTGTGAGTAGTGTCATCTCAGAGATCAGGAAGGACTTCATCTACAACCTGATCCTCAAAGGCGAGCGAGCTGACGGCCGCAACTTCGATCAGTACCGTGAGATCTCCATTGAAAGGGATATAATCAAAAAAGCTGAAGGCAGCGCGCTGGTAAAACTGGGATCGAGCCAGGTGCTCGTGGGCATAAAGATGCAGCCTGGAGAGCCCTTTCCCGATTCGCCAAACCGTGGCGTCATCATCACCAATGCCGAGCTGGTTCCCCTGGCCTCGCCCACATTTGAGCCCGGCCCGCCCAATGAGATAGGCATAGAGCTTGCACGTGTCGTGGACAGAGGCGTGCGCGAATCCAAGGCTGTGGACCTTGAAGCGCTATGCATTGTTCCCGGAAAGCAGGTCTGGATCATCTTCATCGATGTTCATATCCTGGACGACTGCGGCAACATCCTCGACGCGGCGTCCCTCGGAGCCATCGCTGCGCTTCTCACCACCAAGGTGCCGGCAAGCAAATTCGGCCTTGGCGATGATTTTATGCTTCCAGTGAAGGACATTCCCATAGCTACGACGGCCATTGAGTTCAATGATGTTCTGATGTTCGATCCTGGTGTGGATGAGGAGACCATTGCCAACACCAAGCTAACCGTTATCACCACTGCAAACGGAGACATCTGCGGAATGCAGAAAAGCGGAACTGGTGTGTTGAAGCCCGAGCAGATCTACCGCATCGTTGATATAGCATGTGAGAAGGCAAAAGAAATCCGGGAAAAGTTTCTGGAAGCATAAACGGAAGTAATACTTATGGTTAAGCAGACTACAAAAGGAAGGAAGAGCAGGTCGGCGGCCAGGTTTGGTCCAAGATACGGTCGCAAGTCACGAAAGCTCGTCGGCGACCTGGAAGAGAAGACCAAGGCGTTGTACGACTGCCCCCAGTGTGGAAGGACGAAGGTTTACAGAGAGGGAACTGCCATCTGGAGCTGTAGCAAATGCGGCTACACCTTTGCAGGCGGCTCTTTCATCCCTGAGACATCTTTAGGCCGCTCAGTGCTACGTTCTCTCAAAAAGACCCTAGAGGTAGAGTAGAAGATGGCCTATAAGTGCACCAGATGCAAGAAGACTGTAGAGGTCGATTACGAGTATAGCGGCATACGCTGCCCGTATTGCGGACATCGAATCCTGATGAAGGAGCGGCCCACTACAGTCAAGAAGATGTTAGCAGTGTGATGCTCGTCACCACCTCGCGAGACCCGTCCGCAAAGGCCAGGCGGCTTGGAAAGGCTCTGGCCTCATTCCTCTCAGTTCCTTATGCTAGCAGAGGAAAACAGAGCCTGATGGGAGACGAGACCTGGCTGGTGGTGGTTGAGGACCACGGCAATCCCCGAGGGTTGGTCAAGCTCTCTCCTGAAAAGAAGGAGCAGATGACCTTCAAGATCGCCCAAGAGCCTCAGATGGGGCGCCTGAAGAGGCGAAAGCCTGTGGTCAGGGGCACGGAGAGGGACGCACTCCCAGTCGCCCGGTTCTTTGAGCTGGACTGGCAAAAGGGGCCCGCAAGTGAGCTGCGCACTCTGTTAGTTGCATCCGGTCAGATTGATTTCGTGGATGAAGGCCAGGTCAAATTCAGGCTGAAGATATGAAGGGATGTGCACAGTTCGTCTTTGATGCCGCCGAGCCGGAGATGATTTATAAAGCGCTTGTCCCAGAACTGGACGACGAGCTTCATAGATCCCGCGTTGAAATAGCCCTTCGCGAAGGGTCACTGGCTTTGTCGGTTCGGGGCGAGGACGCAGTCTCTCTCCGGGCAGCCTTAAATACATGGATAAGGTTGGTCAAGATCGCGTTTGAGATGGTGAATATATGAGTGGTGAATTGCCTCCGCAGATACAAAACCAGCTGGCTCAGCTCCAGCAACTCCAACAACAAGCCCAAGCCGTTATGACTCAGAAGAATCAGATCGAAGTTCTGATTCGCGAGACAGAGGCGGCGCTAAAGGAACTGGAGAAGAGCAGCGACGACGCTGTTGTATACAAGAGCGTCGGTGAACTTCTCTTCAGAGCCGACAGGTCAAAGCTTATGGAAGAGCTAAAAGAGAGAAAGGATATGATGGACCTCCGTCTGAAGACCATGGCCAAACAGGAGGAACGCATCCAGGGTCGATTTACTCAGCTTCAAGAGCAGCTTAAGCTGACTCTTGGACAGATGCCGCCCAAGGGCGGATAAATCCAAAAGCGGGCCCGTGGCTTAGCCAGGATATAGCACCGGGCTTCTAACCCGGGGGTCG
>CAZRYL010000056.1:0-11644 GCA_964604285.1 uncultured Methanotrichaceae archaeon | reverse complement strand
AAAATCCAGAGAACACGACTGTGTGAATTGCGCCGATCTTGGCGCAGGCGAGCATGGTGATTGGCAGCTCTGGGATCATGGGGAGATAGCAGACAACTCTGTCGCCCTTCTCAACGCCCATTGCCTTCAGAGCATTAGCGAGTTTGTTAACCTCTCTGTAAAGCTCATAATATGTGATGGTCTTGGTGTCGCCCACGGGCTCGCCGATAAAGTAATAGGCCACCTTGTTCCTATTAGCTGAATGTGCATGCCTGTCGACAGCGTTATAGGCTACATTGATCTTGCCGCCCAAGAACCACTTGAAGTATGGCTTGCCTGAGTCATCGAGAACCTTAGTATAGGGCTGGTACCAATCGGCATAGGTCTGGGCCATCTCATCCCAGAAGTCTATGTAGTTGGTGGAGCACCATTCGCGCATCTCCTTCTCAGTCTTGAAGCCCTTCTTTTGCATCCACTGATAGGAGTTGGAGTGCTCAATAATCCATTTCGGTGTGTTGAAAATCCTGGTCTCTTCCTGAAGAACAGCCGTTTTTGCGGTGTCAGCCAATTTCGTACCTCCTTGAAATTAAAGTGCTTCCCATCCCTGAGATGGCCAGGCCTATTGTGAAGAACAATTCCAAATCCCTCTCTGATCGCATTGTCCTGACCACCACCCGACAAAGCGCGGAAGGTTCGGGAAACATCGACCCGAAACTTACCTGATCATTTATAAAGTTGTCGCGATAAAATTATCACTATCAATCATAATAATGATTTATAACAAAGAATCTTTACAAGTTCGAATTTTTGTTAGGGCTTGTTCGTTGTCTTCGAATAATAAAATGAAAAAAAGATGCCTTCCCGCCTATTTGATCAGCGGGATGGCTTCGACTGACTCGGGATTGGCAAGAGCAGAGATGTCGCCCACTGGATTTCCAAGCGCCTTAGCTTTTATGACGCGGCGCATGATCTTGCCGCTTCTGGTCTTTGGCACATCGTTCACGAAGTAAACGATCTCCGGATAGGCGACAGGCCCCAGAACACCACGCACATGCTTGGCCAGCACAGACTTTAGATCCTCAGTAGCCTCGACCCCTGTCTTGAGGATGACGAAGGCCACGATGACCTCGCCCTTGACCTCGTCAGGCTTTCCGATAACTGCTGCCTCTGCCACCTTTGGATGGCTGACCAAAGCTGACTCGACCTCTGCATTGGAGATCCTGTGCCCTGCCACCTTCAGAACATCGTCGATCCTGCCCTGAATGGTGAAGTAACCATCCTTGTCCTTTGTGGCCTTGTCGCCAGCGAGGTATGTGCCAGGCCTGATGTCCCAGTAGGTGGACCAGTACTCCTTCTTGTACCTGACCTCATCTCTGAAGAATGCACGCAGCATCGACGGCCATGGCGTGTTGCTGACGATGTTGCCGCCTGAGCCTGGCGGAACGGGGTTAGCATCTTCATCAAGAATATCCACGTTGAATCCAGGTAGCGGGAAAGTTGGGGATCCGGGCTTGAGTGGCGTGATGGGCAGGGGTGACACGAGGAAGCATCCAGTCTCAGTCTGCCACCAGGTATCCATGATCTGAAGCTTGCCGCCACCGAAGTTGTTTCTGTACCAGATCCATGCCTCTGGATTTATGGGCTCACCGACTGAGCCGAGCAGCCTCAGGCTGGAGAGATCATACTTCTTGGGCCACTGATCTCCGGCCTTCATGAACATCCTCACTGCTGTGGGTGCCGTGTAAAGCACTGATACCTTGTTATCCTGGATGATCTTGAACCATCTGCCAAAGTCCGGAAAGTCGGGTGAGCCCTCGTAGAGCATGCTCGTGGCACCAAGGCATAGCGGCCCGTAGACCACATAGGAGTGGCCTGTGATCCATCCGACATCTGCTGTGCACCACCAGACATCGCTGTCTTTGATGTCGAAGACCCAGGAAAGAGTCTGAGCGGGAGTGACGCAATAGCCGCCATGGACATGCTCTATGCCTTTGGGCTTGCCAGTTGTTCCTGAGGTGTATAGAATGAAGAGCCTATCCTCTGAATCGCACTTCTCAGTCTCGCATACATCGGACTGCTTGGCAACCAGATCATGATACCAGACGTCTCTTCCCTCCTTCATGGGCACATCTATGCCAGCTCTTTTTACCACTACCACGTTCTTGACGCTTGGCGTGTTAGCAGTGGCCTCATCAACATTTGGCTTGAGAGGCAGTGGCTTGCCGCGCCTGAAAAATCCATCTGTGGTCACGACGACCTTGGACTCGGCATCGAGAATGCGGCTGTTTAAGCCTCCTGCAGAAAATCCAGAGAACACCACTGAATGGATGGCACCGATCTTGGCGCAGGCAAGCATGGCTATGGGCGTCTCTGGGATCATGGGCATGTAAATCGATACCCTGTCACCTTTTTGCACCCCAAGAGATTTCAGGCCATTGGCAAATTTATTAACCGCCTTTGCAAGCTCCGAGTAAGTGATCTTTTGAGTGGGCTGATCTATGGGCTCGGGCACGAAGATGTAAGCCACCTTGTCCTTTTTTGCGCCAGCAGCATGCCTGTCCACTGCATTGTAAGCCACATTGATCTTGCCGCCTACGAACCACTTGGCATAAGGCGGTTGCCAATTAAGAACCTGGGCGTATGGCTCGAACCAATCTGCATAGGTCTTGGCCATCTCATCCCAGAACGTTATGTAATTCTGACCAGTCCAGGCGCGCATCTCGCGTTCGGTCTTGAATCCCTTTTTCTTCATCCATTGCATGACATTGGAGTTCTCTACGAGATCCTTGGGCGGTTCGAATATTCTCGTTTCCTCGTATAGAACAGACGTTGTTGCCTTTTGCTCAGCCATTTTAAACCTCCTTCAAATCCCCACGTGTTCCAGACTCCTTCCAAATTTGCCTGGATGGCTGCCAATCCATCGAGGCCGGCCCTCCAGACATAATTTTTTTGCATCATTCAATACCGAAAAGCTCCGTACTATTGCGGGCTCTTGGAACACTGTAGTGATTGATCATTATCCTGGTTTTTCGTTTATAAAGTTGTCGAGGTAAATTTACTTAAGTATTAAATATGATAATTATCAATAGTAATAATTGTCAAAATCTAAATAATTTTTTTAAGAAAAGCAGGATGGGCAGAAAAAAGAATGGAACCGCTCACTTGATGAGCGGTATGGCCTCTACTGCGTCCGGGTTGGCAAGAGCAGAAAGATCGCCCGTTGGATTTCCAAGCGCCTTAGCTTTTATGACGCGGCGCATGATCTTGCCGCTTCTCGTCTTGGGGACATCCTTCACGAAGTAGACCTTTTCTGGATAAGCTACAGGTCCCAAGACCGACCTGACGTGCTTGGCAAGCTCCGTCTTGAGCTCCTCGCTCTCCTCGTTACCGGTCCTCAGGATGACGAAGGCCACGATGACCTCGCCCTTTACCTCGTCAGGCTTTCCGATAACTGCTGCCTCTGCCACCTTCGGATGGCTGACAAGTGCTGATTCGACCTCTGCGTTTGAGATCCTGTGCCCTGCCACCTTCAGCACATCGTCGATCCTGCCCTGGATGAAGAAGTAACCATCCTTGTCCCTGGTGGCCTTGTCGCCAGCGAGGTATGTGCCTGGCCTGATCTCCCAGTAGGTGGACCAGTACTCTTTTTTATATCTCTCTGGATCCCTGTAGAACGCTCTGAGCATCGAAGGCCATGGTGTATTGCTGACGATGTTGCCACCAGTGCCCGGCGCCACAGGATTTGCGTCCTCGTCAAGGATATCGATATTGAATCCTGGCAGCGGGAATGTCGCAGATCCCGGTTTCAAGGGCGTGATGGGCAAGGGCGACACAAGGAAGGTACCTGTCTCAGTCTGCCACCAGGTATCCATGATCTGGCATTTGTCGCTGCCGAAATGCTTCCTGTACCAGATCCAGGCCTCTGGATTGATGGGCTCGCCCACAGAGCCGAGCAAACGCAGACTGGAGATGTTGTAATCCTTTGCCCATTTTTCGCCAGCCCTCATGAACATCCTGATGGCAGTTGGTGCTGTATAGAAGACTGATACCTTATTGTCCTGGATGATCTTGAACCATCTGCCGAAGTCCGGATAGTCAGGAGCGCCCTCATACATTATGCTCGTGGCTCCAAGCACGAGAGGACCGTACACTATGTAGGAGTGGCCTGTGATCCATCCAATGTCTGCTGTGCACCACCATACATCGTCTTCCTTGAGATCAAATACCCAGTGCAAGGTCTGGGCCGGGCCCACACAATATCCGCCGTGGACATGCTCTATGCCTTTGGGCTTACCAGTGGTTCCAGAGGTGTACAGGATAAACAGCCTGTCCTCAGAGTCCATCTTCTCCGTCTCACATTCGGCTGACTGTTTGGCCACGAGATCATGCCAGTAGATATCTCTGCCCTGCTTCATTGGAACTTCAATGCCCGTCCTCTTTACCACTACAACATTCTTAACCGAAGGAGTGTTGGCGGTGGCCTCGTCTACATTTGGTTTGAGGGGAATGGGCTTGCCACGCCGGTATAAGCCATCTGTAGTCACCACGACCTTAGCTTCTGCGTCCAGTATCCTGCTGTTCAAGCCCCCTGCTGAAAATCCTGAGAACACGATGGAATGGATGGCACCTATCTTGGCGCTGGCGAGCATGGCGATGGGCAGTTCGGGGATCATGGGCATATACAGGGTGATTCTATCTCCCTTCTCTACGCCCAGGCTCTTCAGACCGTTGGCAAATTTGTTGACCTCGGTGTAGAGCTGTCCATAAGTGATCTTTTGCGTCGGCTGATCTACAGGCTCAGGCACAAAGATGTAAGCCACCTTGTCCTTCTTTGCGCCCTTGGCATGTCTGTCCACCGAGTTGTAGGTGACATTGCACTTGCCGCCCACGAACCATCTGGCGTACGGTGGCTTCCATTCCAGTGTCGATGACCACGGCTCAAACCAATCCGCATAGGTCTTGGCCATCTCGCCCCAGAACTGGATGTAGTTGGCAGAACACCATAGGCGCATCTCCCTCTCGGTTTTGAACCCCTTCTCCTTCATCCATTTCATGACATTGGAGTTCTCTACGAGGTCTCTGGGCGGCTCAAATACTCTGGTCTCTTCCATAAGGACTGATGTTTTTGCTGTTGCTTTCTGCTCAGCCATATTAAACCTCCTTGTTAATATATAATGCATCTAAAACCAATTCTATCCTGCCTCTTTTTGTGGCAATGGATTCATAAAGATAGGGCGATGCGAATTGGTCTTAGAAACATTATCATTATTGATTATGTCCATCATTAATAAGGTTAGTGGTGCATAGATGCCATTCAAAAAAGATCTGTCACTGGGTTTCCACCCTACCGGAAATATAGAATGGGTTCGACCCAGTTATCTTCACTTTAATGCGTGCGCCCAGCGGGACATCGCCCTCCACTACTATGCCCTGATAGTTCGCTGCTCTTGCCTTCATTGTATGGCCTCTGCCGCGCTCCGTGACCAGCGCGGCCAAATCATCTCCGACATATCGCAGGTTCCTTTGTGCGGCGATCTCCAGCCAAAGGCGGGTGAGCGCTCGTGACCTCTCCTTTTTGATGCGGTCAGGCATGTCGTACAGCCTTGCTGCAGCTGTTCCTGGCCGCCGGGAGAACCTGGTCACATTGACCTTGTCAGGCTGCACATGCTTTATGAGGTCCAGCGTCTGAAGGAAATCTCTTTCAGTCTCTCCAGGAAATCCCACGATGACGTCCGTGTTAATTGAGAGATCTGGACAAGAAGATCTGAGATCTTTTATGATATCAAGAAAATCTCCTGAAGAGTATCTCCGACCCATATTTTTGAGAACCCTGTCCGAGCCGGACTGCAGAGGGATGTGCAGGAATTTGAAGACCCTGGGGCTGCGAAGGGCTTCTATGAGGCCTTCAAGGTGCAGCAGGGCTGTGTCCGGATTCATCATGCCTATTCGCACCATGAAGTTGCCCGGAACAGTCTCCATCATCTCTAAAAGCTCTGGCAGACAAGTTCCAATGTCCATGCCATACGCGCCTGTATCTTGGGCGGCAAGCTGGATCTCCACACAGCCCGAACGCTCCAGCTTTCGTGCCGCTTCCACCACATCCTCAGGCGGACGACTGACAAGACGACCCCTGGCCTTTCGGACTATGCAATAGCTGCAGCCTCCGCTACATCCTTCGGAGATGTTGATGATGCCACAAAGATCCTGACGCGGAAAAGTGGGTATTGAGTTGTCCCTGTCGGCGCTTGGATAGTGGTCTGCAATCTCTGCGGCTGCGCTTCTGTTGAGCAGGCCCAACCTTTTCCTGCAACGTATGCTACCAACCGATTCAGGCAGAGCGACCTGAAGACACCCGGCTATGTGCAGGCGATCTCCTTGCAGCGAGCGAAGCCTGCGCAAAATCCTTCGCTCAGTTTTCTGCGTCACTGCGCATGTATTCACTATGACCACGTCCGCTTCCTCCAGAGGCGAAGGCGTGTGGCCCATCTCCTGCAGGGCTTCAGCAGCATCCTGGGAGTTCCCGAAGTTGGCTGTGCAACCAAAGGTCTCAATGTAAAACTTCATCGCAAATCTTCATCACAGCACTCTCGCGCTGCAGTCTCCTCAGCTCTCACCTGGTATATTCCTACGATCACACCCATGATAGCTGGCGCCAGGAAGAAGCCGCCTATGCCTGCCACCAGAGCCCCACCGATGAATGAGAGCATCACCATGAGGGGATGCATTGACGACTTGGCAGAGACAAGGTACGGCCTGATAAGCAACTCAGAGGGCAGGTAAATCAGAGCGGAGGCCAGAGCAAAGAAGTACAGCGCTCCTCCCAATCCGACTGTGATGTACTTGTAGGCTGCTAAGGGAATGATCACCACCCAGGAGGTGAGAAATGGAACCATCCCTGCCACGAATACTATGCTTGCCAGAGCAAAGGGCCTGGGAAGGCCAAACCCATAGAATATGGTTGCAGCTATGATGCTGCCCAGTATTGAGGTGTAAATTGTGCCAATGAAAATTCCGCTGAGAATGTGATCGATTCGCGTAATATATTTCTTGCAGGTCTTTATATCTTTTTTTGCAAGCAGATCGATCGATGACTCGACCAGGCTCTCTGCGTCTACGAGCACGAAGTAGCAGACTGGAATGGATATTATGAAGTTGATTATGCCCAGCGATAAAACCCTTCCTATGTGAAAGAGAGGAATGGATGCAGCTATTGGTGCGACAATTCCCACAGCGTTTTCCAGGCCGCTGGCCAAGGCGTCGTTCACCGACATGGGAAGGTCCGATGCCAGCTGCTCCATCAGAAATCCGATGGTGTCCCTTACTGCCGCCTGGTTGTGTGCCAGAATTATGATCTGGTTGGCAACCTCGAGCATTCCCATTCCGATTACAAGAAAAATAGGCACGATGATGCAAACAGAGGCCACCAGGGAACCAAGTCGCCTTCTCGATCCGAATTTATCTCTTATGGGCCTTCCCACGTAGGCGAAGACTGTTCCAAGGATCACTCCGTCAAGGAACGGGAAGAGGAAATAAACAATCAGAAGCAGAGCTATTAATGCCAGGATTAGAATTATTTTGTGCTCTTTGCACCAGCTTGCAGCTCCTGATTCCAACTATAGCACCTGGGATAATTCGGGCCTCCCTGAATAAAATATTGCCGCCGATTACCTGCCTCTTCAGTCCGCAAAGCAAGCTTGGAACTGCTGGCAGGATGAAGGTCGCAACGCCAAATTTGGGCTTTGAGCTGGGACGGAGATGTCCTGCCTCAAATGAACCTGGGCCTCTCAGAGAGCCTCACTGGCAGCGGCAGTCTGCGCCAGGGCTTTGCAGCGGTCTCCGATGAAATTCGTCTCCTCAGATCCTCTACGCTCATCTTAACCTTAGCTGGAGACTTTGGCGTGGAATCGGCGCGAACTGTGACCGTTAGCTGGCCGGAAGCCTGCTCATCATCGCCGATGACGACAACATATGGCACCCACTCTCTTCCTGCGTCCCGGATCTTCTTTGATACAGTCTCGTCTCTATCGTCGATGTCGGTCCTAAATCCAAGCTCTTTTACGACTTCAAGAGCTCGCGACAGGTGCCGCTCAGCCACTGGGATGATCCTGACCTGGGTGGGCGAGAGCCAGGTTTGCAGCATTGGCAGCTTGCCCTGCTCTGCTTCTCGAGCAGCTTTCTCCAGAAGTGCATACATTACGCGCTCGATGGCTCCTGATGGAGAGCAGTGCAATAAAATTGGCCGCTGCTTTTCCCCGGCTTCATCGACGTAAGTGATGTCGTAGCGCTGTGCATTCTCGACATCTATTTGCACAGTAGACAGAGCGCTGGCCTTGTCAAGGGTGTCCACAAAGTTGAACTCGAACTTGAGAACGAAGTAAAAGAACCTGTCATCCCACATCTCAATGAGCACAGGCTTTTGGACGATGTTCACCAGGCCCTCGATGAACTCCTTGTTCTCGTTGTAAAAGTCCTTGGTAAACCTGATTGCGACCTCGTAGTCGCCAAGATCGAGGCCCACATCCTTTAGCACCGCGATGCTCGCCTCGTACTGCTTCCTGAACTCCGCCATCGCCTGGCCCATATCGCGGGTCAGGGTGTGCATGTCAGGCATGGTAAATGCGCGCAAGCGGCGGATGCCCACCAGCTCCCCGCGCTGCTCGCGCCGGAAACTGTACCTCGTGATCTCGAACATCCTCAGGGGCATGGCCTTGTAGGAGATCGTCATGTCATGGCCCATGAGGAACTGGCCGAAGCACGCAGCGAAGCGCAGGAACAGCTTCTTTTTGTCAGCCTCAATCTGGTACTGACGGGCAGGGAAGCGGTCGAGGTACTTCTTGAGCGTCGGATGCTCCATATCGTACATGATGGGCGTCTCGACCTCCATCGCGCCCATCTCAGTCGCCTTGTCAAGCACTAAATTTTCCAGGAGCGACTTGACCAGCCTCCCCTTCGGGTAGTAGCGCATGTTGCCTGGATCTGAGCCTGGCTCGTAGTCCACCATCTCCAGGCGCCTCATGAGCTCCACGTGGGGTGGAACCCTGTCCACGGCCCGCGCCTTGGAGATCTCGTAGAAGGTGAACTTCTTCAGCTTTTCATGGCCCGTGAAGTCGAATTTATCGGCGTCCACCAACTTCCCATCGAGGTCCATGATCTTCCAGTAGGAGACTGCCTTGGCCTCGGACTTGAGGGCCTCGGACACCACCTCACCCTCGCCAAGCTTTATGGATCGGGACAGCTCGGAGAGAGGATGGCCTTTGCAGCTCAATGTGAATGACTTGTACCAGCCGAAAGGCGCGCGCATGACCTCATAGTTCCCGGAAAGTGCCTCCTGCATGCCTTTGAGGATCTTTACAGCTGTCGCTGGAGTGGATAGGTTGGGGCTGAGGTGAGCATATGGATAGAGCATTATCCTGTCGGCGTGAACCTGTTCTGCCACGTCTGAGATCTGCTTTGCTCCCTCTGATATGACTGCCTCTGGGTCGTCTTCGTCGAACTTCTCCACGGCAACAAAGGCGCATAGCGCCTCCTCAAGCCTGCCCTTTCTGGCCTGTTCTTCGACTTCTTCTGCCATCTTGGTGGGCCTTTTGGCCTCGAATTCAATATAATCTGAGTGAATCAGGAGTAATTGCAATAAGGGTCACCTGATGATTCGCAGATGGTGTAGATGTAGGTAAAGGTTTCGATGAGGCTCAAATGTCCTGTCAGGCTTTAGTTATCCTCTCCGTCCCAACTCGCGCGCGCCGCATCATTGGCAGATCTCCCCACAGCGCCATCTCCTCGCCCCTGATCACAAGAGCGCCCTCAATTCCGGGCCGGTCAACGACCCAAAAGCACTCTGCCAAACTTCCTTTTGCCTGTACTGCATTACCAAGAGCCGTAGCTGCTGCATCGGCCAGTGCGGGGTCCCGCGATATCACCGTGGCTGCATCAGCCCAACCAAAGCTTATGGACGGACCGACTGTGCCAGAGCTTGTGGCAATCCCAAGCGGCTCTGATCGCTCAGGTATCTCGAAGGCCAAATCCTTGATGCAGGACGCTCCTGTATATATTCCTACTACTACGGGCTCATCATTTAGCAGGGAAAGGTCGCCGCCATTATCGACGAGCGCATAAGTCGCCCCATCTTCCATCATGGCCTGAACAGCCAACTTGGCGATGACGCCTGCCACTGCAGCCATGGGACCGATGCCGAAGACGGATGTGCACTTGATCATCTGCAGCACAATATCTGGAGCGTCGACATTTGGAAGGTCGTATGGTTCCATGGTGATCATGAAGAACGGGTCTTTGCAAATGAAGTCCTCCAGAAGCCTGCGCTGTTCCCGGATGGATCTCTTCGCAGCCTCGATGTGTCTTTGCTCACGGGCAGCGATGGTGACTATGGTCTCTTTGAGCTGAAAATGCTCTCTTAAAATCTCTGACATGGGCAATAATTGCGATTACCGGTTCAAGGCCTGTCTGCGGCTTTTAGCCTTGCTACCGCCTCTTTGCGCCCCCTTAGCCTCACAACCATCTCATCCTCGTAGCTCACCTGCAAAAGTTCTGCAGTCTCGTAAAGCCGGGAAAGCTGGCTTAAGCTCTGCGATGTGTAAGGCAGTCGGATCTGGTACTCTCCCAGAGGCAAAAGCCGCAGGCAAATTCGCTCTGATAATTCCGCCAGGCCCTGGCCGCAAGAGGCCGACACCAGGACTGGATTTGGTGCAAGATCCTCTATTTTCTCCTTTTTCCTGAGCATCTCGCTCTTGCTAAGTCCGTCTACCTTGTTGAGGACTGTTATTACAGGTGAACAAACCCCACAGTCCCACAGGGCTTTATGAGAGGCTACGAGCTTGCGCCTCAAAATCTCGTAGGGATCACTCATGTCCGCCACGAGAAGGACCAGATCCGCCTGGGAGATCTCCGCCAGGGTTGACCGGAAGGCCTTGATGAGGAAATGTGGCAGGTCGTCGATGAAGCCCACTGTGTCTGTGAGAAGCACCCTGCGGCCCTTTATCTCCAGCGCTCTAGTTGTGGGCGACAGAGTTGTGAATGGCTGGTCCCTGGCGGTGACAGAGGAGCCTGTTAGAGCATTTAGCAGGGTGCTTTTGCCAGCATTGGTATAGCCCGCAAGGCTTACCAGGTCAAAGCCGAGCTCTCTGCGAAATTGTCTCCTGTCCTCGCCTATATGCTCCAAATCCTTCAGCTCCATCCGGATCTTGGCCATACGTCCCCTGATATCGTGGTACATCGACTGCTCGTATGCACCTGCGCCGCGAAAGCCAGGCTGCTCGCCGCGCTTCTTGAGGGCCAGGGCACTGCGCACTTGAGGAGCATCGTAGCTCAATTTGGCCAGCTCTACCTGCAGCTTGGCCTCACGCGTGGAGGCACGGGAGGCGAAGATCTCCAAAATGAGATTGAATCGATCGATAACCTGCGAAGAAAACTCGGCTGAAATGTTGAATACCTGGTTGGGACTGAGGGGATTGTAAAATATCAACTTCTTTGGGTTGTAGCTCATGGCTTGAGCGATCTTTCCCCTGCCAATCTGAAAGCGATGATCCCGGTCTTTGCGCTGGGTTATCTCTGCAAGAACTCTGTATCCGGCAGCGCCTGCCAGATCGCGCAGCTCATCCATCCTGAAGGGATCCAGAGGCTTGCCGGGATTCTCCCTCATCAGCAAAACAGC
>CAZRYL010000055.1:10608-11988 GCA_964604285.1 uncultured Methanotrichaceae archaeon | reverse complement strand
ACGTGAGCCCGAGCGCGTCGAACTCATCCCACGTCAATCCCGCGGCGTCGAACTCATCCCAGGTGCTCAGTGGCACGCGGTAGTCCGGCTCGGGGTCAGCGGTGAGGATGTAGTCGAGGTTCCACCGGCGGGTGTGCGTCACAATCGAACCGAGCACGTCGTTTCGGTCGCCGGTCACGTAGACGAGTTGGGTGAGCGGGACGGTGCAGCCGGTCCAGCAGCCGTCCGGGTTGTGCAGCATGATTACGGGACGGTTGCCCGCGAGCAGGGCGCGCAGCAGCGTCGTGTTGGCCGAGTCGGTTTCGACCTGCATAGACCCGCCGCCTGCGCCCGCCACCGGGGCGAGCCGGATGGGAGGGTAGGCGGCACCGGCTACCTCGGAGACGTGGTAGCGCCGCACGGTTGCGCGCGGGTCGCCGCCGTCCGCTGTCCTCAACACGTCCACCGTGGATCTGCCGTCGAGAGAGCAGATCACGTCCTCGCCGGTGTAGGTGCGCGTGGTGGTTGCGGTGGCCAGGGTGGTGCCGACGGTCAGGGTGTACGTCACCGTGGCGTTGACGGGGCACATGGGGTCCACGAGCGCCACCTGCGTGGCACCGTCACCCGTACCCGACCCGCCGCGGACCGACCACGCGTCGTCGCCGGCCGAGCCCACCAGCGTCCACGCCTCGCCGCTCGTCAGGTCCGCGCCGGGGATGACGATGAGAACTTTGCCAGGGTTGCCGCTGCCAACTGTGATCGTCATCGCCATCAGACTGGCCTCCCTGCGAGCGCGGTCGCACGTTGGGCGGACGAGACGGTGCCATCAGCCACGACTCTGGCACCAGCAAGGATCGCGGACGCGAGTCGCGAGATGGAGGACTCGCTGAGATTCACGGGAGCGCTAGTCGTGCTGCTGGCGGAGCGGTGACCGGCGTATGAGTCAACGTTGGTGGCGTCGCGCCTACGCCCGATGGACATCACTGCGGCGGTCTCGGCGGCGGTGTAGACCCGCCCCGGGCGGGTGAAGTTGATGAGCTCCGGGCCCTCTTCACCGACGATGGCCCACCCGGGGGCGGCGTATCCGCCACGGGCGAACAGGCGGGTGTTCAATTGACCCCCTGACTGTGCCAGGGCAACGGCCCGGGCCCGGTCGGTGATCTGCCCGTCGAGGGTCACGACGACCGACTTCCGGTCCGGGATGTCCCGGATGCCCTGCGCCATCGCGCGGGCCTTCCCCGCGGCACCGTCCATCGCGTCGGCGGCGTCCTTCGCCCACCCGAACCCGGGGATGTTCCCCAGGGCCCGGAGCATGGAGGCGATTCCCTCCACGATGTTCGCGAAGCCGTTCAGGATGAACCGGATCACCGGGGCGATGCCGTTGTTCCACAACCACTGCCA